>NZ_CAJMZE010000008.1:0-258138 GCF_905220235.1 Paraburkholderia sp. J41
CCCGCCTGTCGTTTGTGACTGGCATACGCCAGCGTTCACGACGGAGTGTACGGACACAACGGAAACGGGACAGTATCACGGCGTTGATGACCACAAAAACGCATGGCCAGATGCGCAATCACTGTCGGGTGCTCAATTTGATACGGCGTTTGAATTGTCATATGACCAAGAGAAGAAAACACTCTATGCCACCGTACGCGTGCAGATCATTCCGGTTGATCTGTTTAAATGCGATGCATCGGGGGGACTGATACCAGGAACAGATGGAAAGCCGCAATCGATACCATATCATCACGACATACATGCTTTCGCCGTCGCCTTTGGAGTTGATAGGCCGGTAAATGGATATGTCATGAAATACAGAAAATCGACGGGGCCGAATTTTGACGCCTTCGCAAAGTCTAGTCAGATTGAGTCCGTCCTCAACGGACATAAGAGCAAGCTAATCTTGAATGGTTGCTCAAGGGACGCTGCTTGCGGATGCCGTGTGTCAGTCGTATTCAAGGTCGATCTATCAATTAGCGTCAATGCAGCAGACACGCCCAATAGAAAGAAGGCGCACAAGGTAATTCATCTATTCCCCAAAACCCAACGTGCTGATGGCGCCTCTTGGGGTGAAGGAAACATGTATCCCGAAGCACAGCCCGATAACAGTGTAGTTTGGAAAGATATGCCATATGACACGAACGTCTTGGCACATGAATGCGGCCATCTCTTCAACTACCCTGACGAGTATTGGGAATTTGGAGGCTGGATTCATGAACAATACATCAAAGATCAAAAATTGGATTTTACTTTGGGCAACACGAATGCAACCAAAGAGACGTGGAAAATTAGCTCGGAAAAAAACGTGATGGGCGGTGGATGTAATAAGCAAGTATCAAGCACAAAAAGTTCGCCGAGCGCGAGCATTCATCCTTACTATTTGGAATATATAAGGCGGCATTTCTGTGAATTGACTGGGGAGCACCAATCGCGAGCCAGTGACGGCAAAAAGCACTGGAAGAAATGGAGAATTGGTTATGATGGCTAGGAAAATCAGATTTGAATTATATCAATCAATTACTACACTTTTCGCCATTCTATTCTTTGGAGTGCTTTCCATGCCGGAAATAGCTAATGCAAAAATCGACGGTCCCGATGTCGAACGATTCTCTGTTAGCATACTGGGCGATCATCAATTTGGTACAAACTCCATCGGCGTCTGGGTCGAGTCGGGAAAAATTCGCGTGAATTTGTCAAATGCGTTTGACAAGCAATTCGACGGCGCAGGCGTGATTGACGCCCAGTTATCAAGTGACGATATCGGACGAGCATCAGAAGTTTTCAAAAAATTATGCAAGACTGTAGGTGTGCCACCAGCAGGCGACTTGCCACCCGATACTTTGAACGTTTATTCGATCAATTGCATGCAGGATGGAAAATCCATCACGCATCAGGGCCGTCTGTCCGACCTGCCACGCGATTTGGCATTTGAAGTTTTTGACTTTTACCAAAAGTCGCTCGAAAAATATATTAAAAGCGGTCGCGCAATAGAGAGGATCAGCGCGATGGTTTCCGAGGTTCAACGCGAGAAAGAGGATTTTCTAGTTGGTGTAACGTTCGCCAATGGCGGACAGTATGCCGTTAGTATGCAAACCCCAGATCAATGGAAGGCAATTTGGCAAGAAAGACTGGATATTGGCGGAAAACGTATAGATGGAGGTAGTGAGTGGCGAGCTAGCCTTGCGGGACTTCCGATTGTGAACAAGGCAGGATTATCGACCAAAGCGGAAAATCTGGCTATGGGTGAATCAGGTACCTTTGTTACCATACCGGCCGGCGGATCAGTAACATTCAAATTTCGCGCCACGCCGGACGGAAAAATTCCCAAAGGTACTTATAAATTTGGTGTTTTGGTAGTCGCCACCATGACGACATTGGGTGATGCTCCAAATTTAAGCCGTGTTAATTTTGGCTCAAATTCAGAGAAGTCGCCGAGTTTCACGTTCGACACTGACTATCCCTCGACGCCTGACGAGTGGAAAGACTACGAAGCGCGCCAACGCGAGAAGATGTCATCGCGACCTGTGCGCCCTGGCGAAGCGGTTGTCGAACCCGGTTACTACCGCGCCGTGTCCGCCAGCGGCGAACGCGGCCAGTTTGTCGTGGGCCTGCTTAGAAGCGAGCAAGCCGAGAGCCTCGGACGCAAATCTGACCGTTGGCTGTGGGATGCTGACCTCGCGATAAAGGTGCAATGCAAGCCAGGGGAGCCCTGCCCCCGCGAAGGGCGTTGGGTAGCTCGAACTATGGCGTCGGGCTTGAGAGGCACGGACAGCACGCACCCCGAAACCGAGCGTTATATGCTGGCAGGTCAGATAGCGCCGGACCTCGGCAGACTGGGCGGCGTAGTGCCGTATCACTACTGGTATTGGCTTGGCGTGTAAGCGCCGAGATATTCAGAAACTGTAACGTGTTCGAAGCGAGTATTCCCGCACACGTCAAGGTGGTGAATGATATCGGTGCGACTCGGAGACAGCCAGCAGCTTGGTTGTTCGGGGTGGCGGCGAGTCGCCCAAAGGGGAGCCGGTGGTGCGCATGCGTTTCGAACCGGAACAGTACATGGAGAAGAACGCGGAAAGGGAGCAGTGAACGATGAACGGAACTGCTCAATGAGCTTTGCAGGCAACTCGCGCCGATGGTTCCAGCGTTCGAGAAGCAGCACGGATGCTGGCCCACGTTGCTTATCGTGCGTGCGGCGCTGATGCGGCGGCTCGTTCGCAACATTCCGAACTGCGTGGTCTACGTAGGCCGGCTGGAGGTTTCTTGCAGATCCAACCGTGGATGCGCCACGGTTGACCGCACTGGAGATTCCGGATTCGCTCAGGCCGTCGCGCTGGAAGCCAGCGCCGGACGGGCATTAATTTTTAGAAATGACCGTCGCTTTCCGGTTTCTTGCAATTGTTGCAATACAGATGTCGATAAGTGGACCATCTCCGCCATGGGGAACGGCGGGTTTCCCGCACCGCAGCGTGAGGGGGAAACGAAGCGGAAGGATATTGGTGGGTGCGAGGGGAACGGGAAACTTCCTCACACTAGGCGCGCGAAGCCTTAAAGTTCGAGGCGCTCATTCACCGGGGGGCGGTTTGCTCGCCGCCTTCTCGTAAAATGTCGTGATGAATTCCCCGCATTTCCCCGCCGATCGCCCGCAAGACCGCACCGGCAAAACGGCGCCCGATCCGCCCGCAACGCCCGCGCAGGCCGAAGCGCGGCCGCAGCCGCTCGACGAGGCGGCGCTCGCCGCGCTCGCGTCGCGCATTCGCACGTGGGGGCGCGAACTGGGGTTCGGTGCGATCGGTATCAGCGACACCGATCTCGCTCACGCCGAGCCGGGCCTCGCCGCGTGGCTCGAAGCAGGCTGCCACGGCGAGATGGATTACATGGCGAAACACGAGATGAAGCGCGCGAGGCCTGCCGAACTGGTGGCCGGTACGCGGCGCGTCATCACCGCGCGCATGGCTTATCTGCCCGCCGCATTGCTGCCCGAATCGTCCGAGGCATCGTCCGTCGATACGTTTGTCGATAGGTCTGTCGATAGGTCTGTCGATACGTCTATCGGCGGATTTGCGGATCGACCCGCGCCGAGCACGGCGCAACCAGCGCAACCGGCGCAACCGGCGCCCGAAAGCGCATCGCAAGTCGCCGCGCCTGCATCCGGCAGCGCGGCGAGCGCCGCGGCCCGCACCGCCGTTCACGCCGACTGGCGCTTGCGCGAGCATGCGCGTCTCGCCGATCCGCACGCCGCTGTCGTGTCGATCTACGCGCGCGGCCGCGATTATCACAAGGTGCTGCGCGCGCGGCTTCAGCAACTCGCCGATCGCATCGAAGGCGAAATCGGCGCGTTCGGCTATCGCGTGTTCACCGATTCGGCGCCCGTGCTCGAAGTCGAACTCGCGCAAAAAAGCGGCATCGGCTGGCGCGGCAAGCATACGCTGCTGTTGCAGCGCGACGCCGGATCGCTGTTTTTCCTCGGCGAAATTTATGTCGACGTGCCGCTGCCCGCCGACGCCGACGATCCCGCTTCCGCCGCGCCCGAAACGCCCGGCGCGCATTGCGGCAGTTGCACGCGCTGCATCGCCGCGTGCCCGACGGGCGCCATCACGCAGCCGTACCGCGTCGATGCGCGCCGCTGCATCTCGTATCTGACGATCGAGCTGAAAGGCAGCATTCCGCTCGAACTGCGCGAGCTGATCGGCAACCGCGTGTACGGTTGCGACGACTGCCAGCTCGTCTGCCCCTGGAACAAGTTCGCGCAGGCCGCGCCCGTCGCCGATTTCGACGTGCGTCACGGCCTCGACCGCGCGAGTCTCGTCGAACTCTTCGGCTGGAGCGCCGCGCAATTCGACGAGCGCATGCAGGGCAGCGCGATCCGGCGCATCGGGCACGAGCGCTGGCTGCGCAACATCGCGGTGGCGATGGGCAACGCGCTGCGCGCCGCGCATCGGAGCGATCCGGCGGCGCGCGCGGCCATTGTCGATGCGCTGCGCGCGCGCGAACACGACGAATCGGCGCTCGTGCGCGAGCATGTGCAATGGGCGCTCGAAGCGGCGTGAGCGCACAATCATGAATCGCGTCAACGCAGCGCGGATAGCGGCGCCGAATTTGCCGAATGCGTCGCGGAATGCGTCGCCGAGCGCGTCGCGGAATGCGTCGCGGAATGCATCGCCAAAAGCGTCGTCAAAGCGTCGCCCGATTCGCGAAATCGCCGGCAATCGTCGCCGGTCGACCGGCATCGCGCGGTTCGCAGACGAATGTGTCCGCATGAAGCGGCTTGAGATGGAAGGCGAGGCGCGGCACCCTACGTTCAGCGCGTGGATCGGCACGAGCCAGTGCAAAGCGAGCAAGCGCGCCACACGTCACGCACTCGCCACAAGGAGTCAATCATGTACAACGCAGTGATCGACGCGCCGTTCGGCAAGGTCGGCATTCGCGCGGGCGGCGGCGCCTTGCGCGAGATCGTCTATCTGCCCGCGCATACGGCCGGCGTCGCGCCCGACAACGAAATCGCCGAACGCGCCGCCGCGCAGATGGCGCATTACTTCGATCATGGCGATGCCGGCTTCGACCTGCCGCTCGCGCCGCTCGGCTCGGCGTTCCAGCGGCGCGTGTGGGACGGCATCTGCGCGATACCGGCCGGCACGGTCGTCACCTACGGCGAACTGGCGCGGCGCGTGGGCACCATCAACCCGCGCGCCGTGGGACAGGCGTGCGGCGACAATCCGTTTCCGCTCGTGATTCCGTGCCATCGCGTCGTGTCGGCGAGCGGCCTCGGCGGTTTCGCGCATCATGGCGAAGAAGGCTTTTACCTCGACGTGAAGCGCTGGCTGCTCGCGCACGAGGCGTTGAGCCGTCCGTTCGAATTGCAATAGGGCCGCATTCACCAATGACACCCCTCAACGACGCCGCGCTCGAAGAAGCCGAGCCGCTCGCGGGCGCGGCCGCCCAGGCGCTCGACGCGAGCCTGAACGCCATCGACACGTTCTGCGACGCCATGTGGCTCGAACACGGCCTGTCGCGCAACACGCTCGATGCTTACCGGCGCGACCTGCGCCTCTACGCACAATGGCTCGCGCGCGAACGCGAGCGCGCGCTCGACGCCACGCGCGAGGACGATCTCTTCGCCTACAGCGCCGCGCGCAAGGACGACAAATCGACCTCGGCGAACCGGCGGCTTTCGGTGTTTCGGCGCTATTACGGCTGGGCGTTGCGCGAGCGGCGCGTGCAGGGCGACCCCACCGTGCGCATCCGCTCGGCGAAACAGGCGCCGCGCTTTCCGTCGACGCTTTCCGAGGCGCAGGTCGAGGCGCTGCTCGGCGCGCCCGACGTCGCCACGCCGCTCGGCTTGCGCGACCGCACGATGCTCGAATTGATGTACGCGAGCGGCCTGCGCGTGACCGAACTCGTGACGCTCAAGACCGTGGAAGTGGGCCTGAACGAAGGCGTGGTGCGCGTGCTCGGCAAGGGCTCGAAGGAGCGGCTGATTCCGTTCGGCGAAGAGGCGCACGCGTGGATCGAGCGCTACCTGCGCGAATCGCGCCCGGCGCTTCTGGGCGCGCGCACGACCGACGCGCTGTTCGTGACCGCGCGCGCCGAAGGCATGACGCGCCAGCAGTTCTGGCACATCATCAAGCGCCACGCGGCGGCGGCGGGCGTGCATGCGCCGCTTTCGCCGCACACCATGCGCCACGCGTTCGCCACGCATTTGCTGAACCACGGCGCGGACCTGCGCGTGGTGCAACTGCTGCTCGGCCACAGCGACATCTCCACGACGCAGATCTACACGCACGTCGCGCGCGAGCGCCTGCGCGTGCTGCACGCAAAGCATCATCCACGCGGATAATGCGCGCTTTCCCCGCCTCTGAATCACGCCGATGAGCAAAACCCGACACGTTTCCGAAACGCCCGCCACGCAGATGCTGCGCCGCGCGGGCGTCGTTTTCGGCGAGCATCCCTACGAATACGTCGAGCACGGCGGCACGGGCGAATCGGCGCGCCAGCTCGGCGTGGACGAGCACAGCGTCGTGAAAACGCTGGTGATGGAGGACGAAAACGCCAAGCCGCTGATCGTGCTGATGCACGGCGACCGCAAGGTGTCGACGAAAAATCTCGCGCGGCAGATCGGCGCGAAACGCGTGGAGCCGTGCAAGCCGGAAGTCGCGAACCGCCATTCGGGCTATCTCGTGGGCGGCACTTCGCCGTTCGGCACGAAGAAGGCGATGCCGGTGTACGTCGAATCGACGATTCTCGAACTCGGCCGGATCTGGCTCAACGGCGGGCGGCGCGGCTATCTGGTGAGCCTCGCGCCCGACGTGCTCACCACGTTGCTGAAGGCCACGCCCGTGCAGTGCGCAAGCGTGGAATGATTTGGCGCGCTTGCTGCGAAATTCCCGCTGCGATTCCTCGATTACCCTGGGCCGCGCGGCGGCGCGGGCGAACAATGCGCGCGCTTCGGTAGAATGAGCGCCTTCGCGCCGGGCCGCTCAGGCACGCGGGCGCGCCTTGTCCACTTCCACCGGGTTTCGTGCATGTACAACCTGTTCGTCGCCGTTCTCGCCTATCTGATCGGCTCGGTTTCGTTCGCCGTGGTCGTGAGCGCCTTCATGGGCCTCGACGACCCGCGCTCCTACGGCTCCGGCAATCCCGGCGCGACCAACGTGCTGCGCAGCGGCAACAAGAAAGCCGCCATCCTCACGCTGATCGGCGACGCGTTCAAAGGCTGGCTGGCCGTCTGGCTCGTGGTGCATGTCGGGCCGCGTTTCGGTCTCGGCGACGAGGCGGTGGCGCTGGCCGCGATCGCCGTGTTCCTCGGCCATCTGTACCCGGTCTTCTTCCGCTTCCAGGGCGGCAAGGGCGTGGCGACGGCGGCGGGCGTGCTGCTGGCCGTGAACCCGCTGCTGGGCGCGGCGACGCTCGCCACCTGGCTGATCGTCGCGTTCTTCACGCGTTATTCGTCGCTGGCGGCGCTGGCCGCGGCCGTGTTCGCGCCGCTTTTCGACGTGTTCCTGTTCGGCCCGCACGTCATCGCGCTGGCGATTCTGGCGATGAGCGTGCTGCTGTTCTGGCGGCATCGCGCGAACATTTCCAAGTTGCTGGCGGGCCAGGAAAGCCGTATCGGCGACAAGAAAAAGGCGCCGGCCGCGGGCGAGTAATGGCGCTTGCGCCGGCGCGTGGGCGCCGCCGAAGCCGGCAATCGTAGCCGGCAATCGTCGAAGCGGCGAGGAACGGCCGCCGCGCAGAGGCGGGAAAGCGGCGCACCGCCGATACCGCTCGTGACGCCGGGAACCGGCGCGTAAAAAAAGGGCGCCAACGAGCGCCCTTTTATTCTTTCATCTACCGCATTCCGCGCGACTCAACCGCGAATCGAAGCGGATCCACTCCGGCTCAATCGCCGCTCGATTGCGGCTCAAGCGCGGCTCAATCGCGGAAATTATTGAAGTCGAGCGGCGTGTCCGTCACGTCCTTGCGCAACATGGCGATCACGCTTTGCAGATCGTCGCGCTTGGCGCCCGTCACGCGCACGGCGTCGCCCTGGATGCTCGCCTGAACCTTGATCTTGCTGTCTTTCACGAGGCGCACGATCTTTTTCGCGAGGTCGCCGGAGACACCTTTCTTCACGGTGATGACCTGCTTCACCTTGTCGCCGCCGATCTTCTCGATCTTGCCGTAGTCGAGGAAGCGCACGTCCACGTTGCGCTTGGCCATTTTCGAAACCAGCACGTCCTTGACCTGGCCGAGCTTGAAGTCGTCGTCGGCGAACGCGGTCAGCTCGCGCTCCTTCTGCTCGACGCGCGAATCCGAGCCCTTGAAGTCGAAGCGCGTGGAGATTTCCTTGTTCGATTGCTCGACGGCGTTCTTCACTTCGATCATGTTGGCTTCGCTGACGACGTCAAACGATGGCATTGCTTTCTCCCAAAAGGGCGAGCGGCGCAGTTGAGGCTCGCGCACTCGCTATAATCACGGACCGACGCCATTCTACCGGCGACATAGTATTTGCCCAAGGTTTGCGCGGCGGTTCGGGGCGGGGTTTGCGCCGCGCCGCGCGCCGCAGGCCGCGCGCTTCGGGCACGTTCCACTTCGTTTATCGCCAGCCGTTTCCATGTCCGTCCCCGAAATTTCCGCCGCTTCGCCGTCCGCTCCGTGGTTCGCCGCCGGATACGCGCTGCGCGCGCACAACACCTTCGGCTTCGACGTGCGCGCGCGCTTCGCCTGCCGCGTCGCGACCGAGGCCGAATTGCTCGCCGCCGTGCGCGACGCGCGTGCGCAGGGCATGGCCGCGCTCGTGTTGGGCGGCGGCAGCAACGTCGTATTCACGCGCGATTTTAACGGCCTGGTTCTGCTGATGTCGCTCGCGGGCAAGCGCGTCGTGCGCGAGGACGGCGAGGCATGGCACGTCGAAGCCGCGGCCGGCGAGAACTGGCACGATTTCGTCGCGTGGACGCTCGAAGCGGGCATGCCCGGCCTCGAAAACCTCGCGCTGATTCCGGGCACCGTGGGCGCGGCGCCCATCCAGAATATCGGCGCCTACGGGCTGGAAATGGCCGAGCGCTGCGCGAGCGTGCGCGCGATCGAACTGGCCACGGGCGAGGCCGTCGAATTCGACGCCGCCGCGTGCCGTTTCGGCTACCGCGACAGCTTTTTCAAGCGCGAAGGGCGCGACCGTTTCGTCATCACCTCGGTGACGTTCCGCTTGCCGAAGGCATGGCAGCCCAACGCCAATTACGCCGATCTCGCCCGCGAACTCGCGCGCCGCGCCACGCAAACACCTGTCGACGCGCGCGCCGTATTCGACGCCGTGGTGGCCGTGCGCCGCGCCAAGCTGCCCGATCCGCTCGAACTCGGCAATGCGGGCAGCTTCTTCAAGAATCCGGTGATCGACGCGGCGCCGTTCGAGGCGCTGCGCGCGCGCGAACCCGAGATCGTTTCGTACGCGCAAGCCGACGGCCGCGTGAAGCTCGCGGCGGGCTGGATGATCGACCGTTGCGGCTGGAAGGGGCGCGCGCTGCGCGGCGCGGCCGTACACGAGCGTCAGGCGCTCGTGCTGGTGAATCGCGGCGGCGCGACCGGCGCCGACATTCTCGAACTCGCGCAGGCGATTCGCGGCGACGTGCTCGCGCGCTTCGGCGTGGAACTGGAGCAGGAACCCGTCTGCCTCTGAGGCGCGCTACTGCGCCACTGGGCCGTCGCGCCACCGCCGCGCCTTCACACCACCTTGTCTTGCGCCGCGAACAGCGGCCCTTGCACGAAGCGCACGTCGTATTGCTGAAGCTGCTCGAATTGCGCCGCGTCCGCGACGCGATTGAAGATCAGCGGAATGCGCAGCCGCGCCGCGTAGCTCACGAGCGGCTTCACCATCGAATCGCGCAGCGCCGCGCCCGCATCCATCTTCACGAAGTCGGGGCGCGGCACGTCGGACACCGAAAGAATCTGCCCGGCGTTGGGCAGATTGCCCGCTACCTTGAATCCGTAACGCTGATAACTCTTGGTCAGATAGCCGAGAAACGTCTTGTGCGCGACCGCCGCCGCCGGCAGCTCGATCACGATGCGCCCCGGATTCAGCCCGAACGACACCAGCACGTTCGAAAAATGCCGCCCGTGGTCGTACTTCACGCTTTTCAGCAGGCGCTCGTGTACGCGCAGAAACAGCAAGCCGTGCTGCTGGCCGCCCAGGAAGTTGATCGTGTGCAGCGCGCGCACCATGCGGTCGAGCGCCACCAGTTCGGGATCGTCGAGTCCTTCGCCGAACGGTCCCGCGAACGGATCGCAGGGCGCGAGCTGCCCGTCGCGTTCGCGCAGCGTCACGGCCTGATAACCGAGTTCGTCGCCGAAACGCGCGGCCGCCGCGAGATCGGCCGTGAGCGACTGCGCGCCGCCATGCACGCTGATGTCGTAGATCGGCTCGTAGGCGCTCAGCAATTCCAGGCCGCGGCGGCGCGCGACGGCTTGCTGGCTGTGCGCGCCGCTGCCCATCGCCAGATGCTCGCCGAGGAACGGATGGCTGGCGGAACGAGCGACAAGCTCGGGAATGGTCGGAGCGATCATGATGAAGTTGGGCGCGCGGCGGTCGGAATGCACGGCCCCGAACTCGGGGCCGCATGACCGGATGGTAGCAGCCCGAAGCCACGCCGGATGGACTGATTGGTCATATGGTTATCCAGCATGGCGCGCGCGTTTCCGATGCGTCGCGCGGCGGTTTCGCCTTGGTTCAGGGTTTACACGCAATTTCACTAATCGTAATTGCTTTTACTATTCGTAAATCTTGCGACAGGCGCGATTGACGACGGATAAGCCAATGGCGCTCGCGAACGGCATCGAAATGTGGAGACAGCGATGAATGCACCCTTGCGGCATCCGGCCGAAGTCCAGCACGGCTACATGAGCGGCTTCGCCAACGAATTCGCGACCGAGGCGCTCGCGGGCGCGCTGCCCGCCGGGCAGAACTCGCCGCAGCGCTGCGCCTACGGCCTGTACGCCGAGCAGCTTTCCGGCACGGCCTTCACCGCGCCGCGCTCGCACAACCGCCGCACGTGGTTCTACCGGATTCGTCCGGGCGCCGTACACCAGCCGTTCACGCCGCTCGTAGCGGTTGGCGGGCCTGCGGGCGCGGGCGGCACGGCGCGCCTCGTGGCCGATTTCGGCGACGTGCCGCCCACGCCGCCCAACCAGTTGCGCTGGGATGCGTTGCCCATGCCGGCCGAGCCCACCGATTTCATCGACGGCTGGGTGACGATGGCCGGCAACGGCTCGGCGGCGTCGATGAGCGGTTGCGCGATCCATCTCTATGCCGCGAACCGGCCGATGATCGACCGCTTCTTCTACAACACCGACGGCGAATTGCTGATCGTGCCGCAACAGGGCCGGCTCGCGATCCGCACGGAGATGGGCCGCCTCGACGTGGAGCCGTTCGAGATTGCCGTGATTCCGCGCGGCGTGCGCTTTACCGTCGATCTGCCCGACGGCGACGCGCGCGGCTATCTCTGCGAAAACTTCGGCGCGTTGCTGCGCTTGCCGGACCTGGGCGTGATCGGCTCGAACGGCCTCGCGAATCCGCGCGATTTCCTCACGCCGGTGGCCGCCTACGAAGACCGCGAGGGCGAGTTCGAACTCGTGACCAAGCTCAACGGCCAGTTGTGGCGCGCCGATATCGGTCATTCGCCGCTCGACGTGGTGGCGTGGCACGGCAACTACGCGCCGTACAAATACGACTTGCGCCGCTTCAACACGATCGGCTCGATCAGTTTCGATCATCCCGATCCGTCGATTTTTCTCGTGCTGCACGCGCCCACCGACACGCCGGGCGTCGATTCGATCGACTTCGTGATCTTCCCGCCGCGCTGGCTCGCGGCCGAGAACACGTTCCGTCCGCCCTGGTATCACCGCAATGTGGCGAGCGAGTTCATGGGCCTCGTGCACGGCGTGTACGACGCGAAGGCCGAAGGCTTCGTGCCGGGCGGCGCGAGCCTGCACAACTGCATGTCGGGTCACGGCCCCGATGCCCAGACCTTCGAAAAAGCTTCGCACTCCGATACGTCGAAGCCGCACAAGGTGGGCGACACGATGGCCTTCATGTTCGAAACGCGCACGCTGATTCGCCCGACGCGCCATGCGCTCGAAACGAGCCAGTTGCAGGCGCATTACTACGAGTGCTGGCAAGGCCTCGCGAAACACTTCAACCCGGAGAAGCAATGAGCAGCACGAGTCAATCCCACGCCGCCGAACTCGCGGCCACGCGCGACCCGCGCCGCAAGAGCTGGATCGGGCGCGCCAACGACGCGCAGTGCGATTTCCCGATCCAGAACCTGCCGTTCGGCGTGTTCAGCAGCGCGCACGATGCGCGGGCGCGCGCGGGCGTGGCCATCGGCGATCAGGTGGCGGATCTCTCCGTGCTGCGCGAAGCGGGCCTGCTGCACCTGCCCGAGCATGCGACGCGCGACGTGTTCACGCGCGGCGCGCTCAACGGCTTTATCGCGCTCGGCCGCGAAACGTGGCGCAGCGTGCGCGTGCAGCTTTCGGCGCTGTTCGAAAGCGGCAACGCCACGCTGCGCGACAACGCCGCATTGCGCGAGCGCGCGTTGATCCCGCTCGAAGCGGCCACGCTGCATCTGCCCGTGGAAATTCCCGGCTACACCGACTTCTATTCGTCGAAGGAACATGCGACCAACGTAGGCTCGATGTTTCGCGATCCCAAGAATGCGCTGTTGCCGAACTGGTCGGAAATGCCGATCGGTTACAACGGCCGCGCGTCGTCGGTGGTGGTGAGCGGCACGCCGGTGCGCCGCCCGAACGGTCAACTGAAGCTGCCGGATCAGGAGCGCCCGGTGTTCGGCGCGTGCCGCAAGCTCGATATCGAACTGGAAACGGGCTTTATCGTCGGCCGCGGCAATGCGCTCGGCGAGCCGGTCGCGTGCGAGCGCGCGGAGGAGCACATCTTCGGCATGGTGCTGCTCAACGACTGGAGCGCGCGCGACATCCAGCAATGGGAATACGTGCCGCTCGGGCCGTTCAACGCCAAGACTTTCGCGACCACGATCTCGCCGTGGATCGTCACGCTCGACGCGCTGGAGCCGTTTCGCGTCGCGCAGCCCGCGCAGGAGCCGCAGCCGCTCGACTACCTGCGCCACGCGGGCGATCACGCGTTCGACATTTCGCTCGAAGTGCGGCTGCGCCCCGAAGGCGCCAGCGTTGCCACGACGATCTCGCGCACCAACTTCCGCCACATGTACTGGACGATGGCGCAGCAACTCGCGCATCACACGGTGGCGGGCTGCAACACGCGCGTGGGCGACCTGATGGGTTCCGGCACGATCAGCGGCCCGACGCCCGATTCGTTCGGCAGTCTGCTCGAAATCACGTGGAACGCGAAGAATCCGCTCGAACTGGCGAGCGGCGGCACGCGCGGTTTCATCGAGGACGGCGACGAACTCACGCTCGCGGGCTGGTGCCAGGGCGACGGTTATCGCGTGGGCTTCGGCACGTGCGCCGGGACGATTCTGCCGGCGGCGAAGTAACGCGCGTTCTTGCCGGCAAGAACGCTCGACGGCCTGCACGAAAAGCCGCTGCGCCCGTCGGCAGGCGCAGCGGCTTTTTTCGTTTCACGCGCGGCTTTGCACGATGCCGCGCGCGCGTTCCCACTTCAACGCGGCGAGAAATAGCAGCGCGCCGGCGAACAGCACCCCGAGCATCGAATCGCGGCCCGCGTGCTCCATCAGCGCGCCCGTGACGATCGGCCCGCCGAAGCTCGCCGCGCTCCACGACGCGCTGACGATCGCGCTCGCAGAGACCAGCGCGACGCCTTCGAAGCGCTCGCCGCACGCCACGATCGCGAGCGTGTAGATCGAGCCGGCCGCCGCGCCCAGCACGAACAGCAGCGGCCAGCGCAGCCACGGCGTGGCGACGGCGAACGGCAGCAGCGGCAGCAGCACGGCGACGATCGCGCCCATCAGCGCATGCACGCGCTCGCGGCCGAGACGGTCGGCGAGCCAGCCGATCGGGAATTGCATGGTGGTGTCGCCGAGCAGCACGACCGAGGCGAACAGCACGGCCATTTCGCTGCCGATGCCGTGGCTCATCGCAAAGAGCGGCAGCAGCGAAAGCGCGAGCGTGTCGAACAGCGCGAAAAAGCCGGTGGCGATCACGAGCGCGGGCATGCGCGGCAGCACATGCCGCCAGCTTCCGTGCGCTTCGTCGTGATGACCTTGCCGCGGCGTCGCGCGAATCGCGGCCAGCATGGGCAGCGCGACGAGAAAAATCGCCCCGCAGATCGCGAAGCGCCACGCGGCGAGGCCCGCGATCTGGCTCACCAGCACCGGCCCCGACATCTGGAACAACGTGAACGTGGTGGCGTAGATGGCGACCACGCGGCCGCGATTGCGGTCGTCGGCGAGATCGTTGACCCACGCTTCGCCGATCGTGAACAGCAGCATGAGCGCCGCGCCGCAGAGCATGCGCAGCAGCGCCCAGAGCCAGAGATTGGCGCTCGCCTGCATGAGCGCGGTGGCCGCCGCCACGCACAGCACCGAAACGACGATCAGGCCGCGCGAGCCGAAGCGCGCCGCGAACCACGCCGTGAGCGGCACGACGGCCAGGCCGCCGAGCGCCTGCGCGGCCGTCAGCAGGCCGACCACGGCGGTGCCGTAGCCGGCGTCGGTGAGGGCGAGCGCGGTGAGCGGGAGCGTCGCGCCGGAGCCGAGGCCGACCACGGCCACGCTCAGGATCAGCGCGAGAAAGTCGCGGGTGAGAACGGTTTTCATCGGGCGAGATGCTACTACGCGCACGCACCGCGGTGGTGCGCGGCTGCGCAATCGCCGTTATTTCACCGGCGCCGGCCGCGGCTCAGCACGATTGCGAACCGGCCACGCCCACGCGGCGGCGCGCGCGCCGGTCGATCTGCGCGGAAACCAGCGTGAGCGCGAGCGAAGCCAGCGCCAGCACCACGCCCACCCACGGCAGTTGCGTGAGCGGCGCGCCCGCGCTGATCGCCACGCCGCCAAGCCACGCGCCGCCCGCGTTGCCGAGGTTGAAGGCGCCCTGATTGAGCGTGGAGGCGAGATTGGGCGCTTCGCTCGCGCGATCGACGATCAGGATTTGCAGCGGCGCGACAATCGCGAACGCCAGCACGCCCCAGACGAAAATGGTCGCCATCGCCGCGATGGGGTCGTGCATCGTGACCGTGAACACGACCAGGGTGACGGCCAGCAGCGCGAGAAACACCAGCAGCGAGCGCATGAGCTTCCAGTCGGCGAGCTTGCCGCCCAGCGTGTTGCCCACCGTCAGGCCGACGCCGAACAGCAGCAGCACGAACGTGACTTCATGCGGCGAGAACGCGGTCACGTCCTCGAGAATCGGCGTGATGTAGGTGAACACGGCAAAGAGGCTCGCGGACGCCAGCACGCTCATGAACAGCACCATCAGCACCTGCGGGTTCTTCAGCACGCCGAATTCGCTCACGAGGCTCGCTTTCTGCATCGCGATCCGCGCGGGCAGGCAGACTTGCAGCGCGGCGGCCGCCAGAATGCCGATGCCGGTCACGGCCCAGAACGTCGCGCGCCAGCCCGCGAGCTGGCCGAGCGCCGTGCCGAGCGGCACGCCCAGCACGTTGGCGAGCGTGAGGCCCGTGAACATGAGCGCGATGGCCTGCGCGCGGCGGTTCGGCGCGACCAGCCCCGCCGCGACCACCGAGCCGATGCCGAAGAACGCGCCGTGGCAGAACGCCGTGACGATGCGCGCCGCCATCAGGATCGCGTAATTGGGCGCGAGCGCGCACAGCAGGTTGCCGACGATGAAAATGCCGATCAGCCGCATGAGCGCCTGCTTGCGCGGCACGTTGGCAATGGCGATGGCGACGATGGGCGCGCCGATCGTCACGCCGAGCGCGTAGGCCGAAACGAGCATGCCGGCGGCCGGAATGGTGACGCTGAGATCGCGCGCGACGTCGGGCAGCAGGCCCATGATGACGAATTCGGTGGTACCGATACCAAACGCGGCGACGGCAAGAGCGAGAAGAGGCAAGGGCATGACGGGCGGCAGCGAAAAGACGGCGCGCGAAGGTGCGCCAACGTGCGTTAAGGGGGCGTTAATGATGCGTTGATGGTGCGTGGCGGAATGCGCGAAGGGCGCGGGCGCCCGGAAGCGGCGCCATCGGTATTAAGCCGACATGGAATTGTACTGAAAGCCGGCGCATCGCATACGCCGCCCGTTGGCGCGCTGCACGAAAGCAACAGGATTTTTTCGGCGCGTGACAGGGGCGGTGAATGCGCGTGGCGGGTTCGGCGGATCTGGGCGGATCTGGGCGGATCTGGCGGATTTGGCGGATTTGGCGGATCTGGGCCGGGCAGCGTCGGGCGGGATCGTTGCGGCGCTCGCGCGGGAAAGTCGGGGAAAACGTGGCCGGCTTGCCGCCGAAGCACGCCAATCCATTCGCCGCGCATGAGCGCCGCCTTGCGCGATGGTGGCGCAGCGCACCTTCACATAACTTTCATGCTTCGTCCGTAGGGTAGTTCGACCCTAAGCTTGTGCATACGCACTTTCCCGCACGCATGCCGCCGAAGTCCATGCCCAGCTTCACCGTCGTTGCCGATGCCTCTTCGTCTCCCGCCTGCGGTCCGTTCTGGATCGTGCCGCTGACCGATCACCCGCCCTTCGATCACGTGCGCTTCAAGCGCGTTTTCACCACCGACGGCACGCGCCACGAAGTCGTGATCGTCGATCTGCACCGGCTGCTGCTCTGCGCCGATCGCGACGACACCGACTACGTGCTCAAGCCCGTCGACGACTGGCATTCGGGCAAGGTGCGCGGCATTCGCGAGTTTCTCGATCCGCACAACGAGCGCGTGCCGCAAATGCCTTACGTGACGATCACGAAGCGGCGCGCGCCGGGCGTCGCGGGCTGGCTCGGCATGGCGCACGAGGGCGTGGTGGCGTTTCGCAACGGCCAGCATCGCGCGCGCTATCTCGCGTGGGCGGGCGCGCTGTGGCTGCCCGTGGAAGTACACGAGCGCGAGGCCGCGCTGCTGCGCGAATTGTGCGGCGCGGGGGAAACCGGCCTCGAAAGCACCGAGGCCGCGCCGCGCTGAGCGCCGCGGCGCGTTGCTGCGGCGCGCTGGCGCCGTGGGCGCTGCGGGCGCTACGGGCGCTACGGGCGCTACGGGCGCTACGGGCGCTACGGGCGCTATGGGCGCTATGGGCGCTATGGGCGACTCTGGGCGACTCTGGGCGACTTCGGGCGACTTCGGGCGACTTCGGGCGACTTCGGGCGCTATGGATGCGGCGGCGTCAGCCCCCGCTCATGGCTTGAAGCGCGAACTCGTTCGCGTGCGGCGCGGCGGGCGCTGCGCTCGGCGGCATGGCGGGCTCGCCGCGCCGCGCGAAATGCTCGATCGCGTAATCGACGAACCGGCGCGTTTTCACGGGCAGATATTGACGGCGCGGATACACGATCGACATGCGCGCTTCGGGGTCGTCGATCTCGTGGTCGGGCAACAGGCGCCGCAGCGTGCCGGCCGCGAGATCGTCGGCGATGAGCGGCGCGGGCACGATCGCCACGCCCATGCCCGCGAGCGCGGCAAGGCGCACCATCAGCATGTTGTTGACCGCATAGCCGGGTTCGAGCGTGATCGCCTGGGCGCGCTCGCCCGGCTTCGCGAAACGCCACGTCGCGCTGCGCTCCTCGGGCGGCAGCGCGACGGCCGCATGCCGCGCGAGCTGCTCGGGCGTGCGCGGTTCGCCGTGCTCGGCAAGCCACGCGGGCGACGCGCACGGCACGAACGACGTGCTGCCGAGTACGCGCTCCACGAGCGCGTCCTGGCATTGCGCCGAAGCCGCGACGATCCCCACGTCGAAGCCGTCCTCCACCAGATCGACGTCGCGCTGCGCGAGCGTGAGACGCACCTGCACGCGCGGGAACAGCCGCCGGTAACCGTCGATGAGCGGCGTGAGCGTGGCGAACGCGAGCGCGCCCGCGGCCACCACGCGCAGCGTACCGCTCGGTTCGTTCTCCGTTTGCGCGAGCGTCGACTCCAGATGATCGAGCGCTTCGAGCACGCAGCGGCAGCCTTCGAGGTAGCGCACGCCTGCTTCGGTCAACGAAACATTGCGCGTGGTGCGGTTGATGAGCCGCGTGTTCAGATGCGCCTCGAGCATGGCGATGGCGCGCGTGACGAGCGCATTGGACACGTCGAGCTGCTGGGCGGCGCGGCGAAAGCTTTGCGAGTCGGCCACCGTGACGAAGACGCGCATTGTATGGATCTGGTTCATGGTAACGCCTCGTATGCGCCGGACTGCGTTAAAGGTACGAAAATCATATTGACAGTCCATGGGAATTACAATATCTATCTTGTGAAGCGAAAACGCTTTATCGTTGTAAAAGATTCAATACTCATTCGGCATGGGTATTGGAATGAGGCGTGATTTTTTGCAGTCTCCGGGGTTTCCCTGATTGTTTCCCTGATTGTTTCCTTGATTCACACGGGCGCGCATCGAGTTTTTGCGCATTGCACACGCGCGCGCTGCGCCGTTTCCCGTCCCGCGCACGAGATTCGTGTCATATTCGCTTGTGTTTTCATTGCCTTACACGACGCCGGAGTAATGCTTTCCGATGGCATGAGGCCGTCGATCAATAAGCAGGCTGTCGGTTTTTTTCTACCGTTTTGAATAATCATTAGCAAACGATTGAATAAAGTCTGCCATTCTTTATTTCATTTTTTTAGGCGTTTATGGCTGTATTTTTCGAATGCCCTGCCTTATAAAGTGGTTATCGTCTCAACAAAGCGTGTCAACAAAGCCGCTAATGCCGGAGGGCGGACATGGTCGTCGAATTGCTCAAGACGCAACCCGAGATCGCCTTGTTCGTGAGCCTCGCGCTGGGCTACCTGATCGGCTCGGTTCGGATCGGGCCGATTTCGCTCGGCGGCGTGTGCGGCACCTTGATCGTCGCGCTCGTGATCGGGCAGACCGGCGTGCGTCTCGCGCCGGATCTCAAGAACGTGGCGTTCGCGCTGTTCATCTTCGCGCTCGGCTTCACGGGCGGCCCGCAGTTCTTTGCAAACATCGGGCGCGGCTGGCGTTATGGACTCCTTTCGATTGTGGAGATTGTCTCGGTGATGGCGCTTGTCATGATCGCCGTCGTGCTGATGAAGCTCGACGCCGGCACCGCGGCGGGGCTGCTCGCGGGCGCGGCCACGGAGTCGGCGGTGATCGGCACGGCGTCCGAGGCCATCGCGCGGCTCGGCCTGCCCGAGGCCGGCGTCGCCGCGATGCAGGCGCATATCGTCACGGCCTATAGCGTGAGCTACCTGTTCGGACTCGTCACGATCGTGCTGTTCACGAGCCAGATCGCGCCGCTCATCCTGCGCGTGAACCTGCGCGACGAAGCCGCGCGTCTCCAGCGCGAGCTGGGCGGCGACGGCATGCTCGACGAAGGCCAGAAGCTCGCGCTGCCGCCGCTCGTCGGGCGCGCGTTCGAGGCCGGCCCGGCGGCGGGCAGCGCGGTCGCGGCCATCGAGGCGCGCTTCGGCAACAACCTCACGGTGGAGCGCGTGCTGCGCGGCGGCCGCCAGATCGACGCCGACGCGCAGTGCGTGCTCGAGCCGGGCGACACCGTGTACGTGGCCGGGCGCCGCGAGTCGATCGTCGAGGCGGCGCGCGGCTTCGGCACGGAAGTGCCGGGCGGCGGCTTCGTCAAGCTGCTCGCGCAGCGCGTGGACGTGATGCTCACGCGCCGCGACCTGCACGGCGCGACGCTCGCGCAGATGCGCGAGCGCGCGAAGCCCGAGGAAGGCCGCGGCATCTACGTGGGCGCGATCACGCGGCTCGACGTCACGGTGCCCGCGCTGCCCGGCGCGGTCGTGCAGCGCGGCGACGTGCTCACGCTGCTGGGCGCGCCCGCCGACGTCGCGCGCGGCGCGAAGCGCCTTGGCTACGTGATCCCGCAGACGCAAAAAACCGACTTCGTGTATCTCGGCCTGGGCATCGTGATCGGCATGCTGATCGGGCGCTTCGGCGTGAGCGTGGGCGGCGTCTCGCTCGTGCTGGGCACGGGCGGCGGCTGCCTGCTCTCGGGCCTGCTGTTCGGCTGGGCGCGCTCGCATTTTCCCGTGGTGGGCGCGCTGCCTTCGGCGGCGGCGCAGGTGCTCAAGGACTTCGGCCTCGCGACCTTCATCGCGGCCGTGGGACTGTCGGCCGGCCCCGACGCCATCAAGCTCGTGCGCGAATACGGCCTCGCGCTGCCGCTCGCGGGCATCTTGATGGTGCTGATTCCGGGCCTGCTTTCGTTGTGGATCGGGCGCATGTTCCTCAAGCTCGACGCGCCCATGCTGCTGGGCGCCATCGCGGGCCAGCAGTGCAGCACGCCCGCCATCAGCGCGCTCGTCGGCGTGACGGGCAACGCCACGCCCGTGATCGGCTACACGATCACCTATGCGTTGTCGAACATCCTGCTGCCGCTCATGGGGCCCGTGGTCGTGGGGCTCGCGGCGCAGCTCCGTTGAAAGGATTGGATAAGCGCGGCTGAGCCCGGCCGCGCTTCATGCGCAGCACCAGGAAAACGGGCGTTGGTTCCTTCCCAAAAGCGAGGGCATGATGGAATGGCTACATAACATTTTTCACAAGTCACCGGAGATCGCGCTCTTTCTCTCGCTGGCCGTCGGCTACTGGATCGGCCAGATCAACTTCGGCAAGTTTCAGCTCGGCGGCGTGGGCGGGTCGCTGCTCGCGGCCGTCGTCATCAGTCAGGTGGGCGTGACGGTCGACAACGGCGTGAAGGCGGTTATGTTCGCCGTATTCATCTACGCCGTGGGCTACGACTCGGGGCCGGGCTTCTTCAATTCGCTCAACCGCAAGACGCTGCGCGAGATCGCCATGGCCGTGTTCATGGCGCTCGCGGGGCTTGCCACGGTCGTGATCTGCGCGAAGCTCTTTCATCTCAACAAAGGTCTCGCGGCCGGGCTGGCGGCGGGCGGCATGACGCAATCGGCGATCATCGGCACGGCGGGCGACGCCATCGCGCGGCTCGGCCTGCCGCCCGACCAGGTGAAGGCGATGCAGGCCGACGTCGCGATCGGTTACGCCGTCACCTACGTGTTCGGCTCGCTGGGCGCGATCATCGTTTGCGTGAACATCCTGCCGAAGTTCATGGGGCGCAGCCTCAAGGACGCCTCGATGGACGCCGAGCGCGAGATGTCGGGCGGCGGCGCCGGGGCGGCCGGCCCGGGCCAGTTGAACGCGTTGCCCGAGCTGTTCGGCCGCGTGTTCCGCGTGGAGACGGCGGCGGGCAAGACGGTCAGGCAACTGGAGCAGGCCGAGCGCGATCTCGTGGCGATCGAGAAGATTCGCCGGCAAGGCAAGATCGTCGATTCCACGCCCGATTTCGTGCTGAGCCGCGACGACCTCGTGCTGGTCGTGGGCCGCCGCGAGCAGATGGTCGAAGTGGGCGCGCTGATCGGCCCCGAAGTGGCGGATTCGGGCGGCATGAGCCTCGTGATGCAAACGCGCCAGCTCGTGTTCACGAAGAAGGGCATGAATCACACGACCATCGCCGAGGTGCGCAAGAACGTCGACCACGACATGCGCCACGGCGTGTACATCGAGAAGATCGAGCGCGCGGGCCAGCCGGTGCCGGTGCTGCCGCAAACGCAGCTCGAACACGGCGACGTCATCACCGTCTACGGCACCGCGACCGACACCAAGCGCGCCGTGCAGCAAGCCGGTTACGAACTCGCGTGGAGCAACAAGACCGACTTCATCTACATGGGCGTGGGGCTCGTGCTGGGCCTGCTCGTCGGCCTGATCGTGGTGAACGTGGCGGGCATTCCGCTCACGCTCGGCTCGGGCGGCGGCTGTCTGCTCGCGGGGCTGCTGTTCGGCTGGATGCGCGGCAAGCATCCGATGTACGGCGTGATGCCGCCCGCCGCCTCGCAACTGCTCAAGGACTTCGGGCTTGCCGCGTTCGTCGCCGTGGTCGGTCTCAACTCGGGCTTGCAGGCCGTGGTGACGATCAAGCAAAGCGGCATCACCATCTTCCTGCTGGGCGTGGTCGTGACCATCGTGCCGCTCATCCTCACGATGCTGTTCGGCCGCTACGTGCTCAAGTACAACAACGCGGCAATTCTCGCGGGCGCGCTGTCGGGCTCGCGCAGCGCCAACCCGGCCTTCGGCGGCATCCTCGACAAGGCGGAGAGCGCGGTGCCCACCGTGCCGTTCGCCATCACCTACGCGATCGCCAACGTGCTGCTCACGCTGCTCGGCCCGCTCGTCGTCGGTTTGGCTTGATTCGTGATCCTATCTATTCTTGCGGAGAACACCATGACATCGAAAGCGAAAAGCAACGGCAACGGCAACGGTGGCAAGGACAAGGACGAGGCGGGCCTCGCGGCGCTCAGCCCGTTCGAACTCAAGGACGAACTCATCAAGGCGGCCGGCGGCGGCGCGGCGGCGCGCCCCGCGAATTTCGCCATGCTCAACGCGGGCCGCGGCAACCCCAACTTTCTCGCCACGCTGCCGCGCCACGGCTTCTGGCAACTCGGCCTCTTCGCGATGCGCGAGTCCGAGCGCTCGTTCGCCTATATGCCCGAAGGCGTGGGCGGCTTCCCGCAGCGCGACGGCATTGTCGAGCGCTTCGACCTGTTCGTGCGCGAGAACAAGGGGCAGGCGGGCATCGCGTTTCTGGCGGGCGCGGTGTCTTACGTGCGCGACCAACTGGGTTTGTCGGCGGGCGATTTTCTCTACGAGATGTGCGAAGGCATTCTCGCCTGCAACTATCCCGTGCCCGACCGCATTCTCAAGAACACCGAGATCATCATCGGGCAATACTTGCGGCGCGAGATGATCGGCAAGCATCCGTTCGTGGGCGAATTCGACGTGTTCGCGGTGGAAGGCGGCACGGCCGCGATGACGTACATCTTCAACACGATGCGCGAGAACTTCCTCATCAAGCCGGGCGACACCATCGCGCTCGGCATGCCGATCTTCACGCCGTACATCGAGATTCCCGAACTCAACGATTACCAGTTGAACGTCGTGCATCTGGACGCCGACGTGAAGAACAACTGGCAATACTCGAAGCAGGAACTCGACAAGCTGCGCGACCCGAAGGTGAAGGCGTTCTTCCTCGTGAACCCGAGCAACCCGCCTTCGGTGAAGATCGACGACGAAAGCCTCGAATATATCGCCGACATCATCAAGGAGCGCCCCGACCTCATTCTGCTCACCGACGACGTGTACGGCACCTTCGCCGACAACTTCGTCTCGCTGTTCGCGCTCGCGCCGAAGAACACGATTCTCGTGTACTCCTACTCGAAATATTTCGGCGCGACGGGCTGGCGGCTGGGCGCGATCGCCACGCATCGCGACAACGTGCTCGATCATCTGCTCGCGCAATTGCCGAAGGAGGAGAAGCAGGAACTGCACAAGCGCTACGAGTCGATCACGACCGAGCCCGATAAGCTCAAGTTCATCGACCGCCTCGTGGCCGACAGCCGCACCGTGGCGCTCAATCACACGGCCGGGCTTTCCACGCCGCAGCAGGTGCAGATGGTGCTGTTCTCGCTGTTCTCGCTGATGGATACGCCCGACGCGTACAAGAACGCGCTCAAGCGCTTGATCCGCAGCCGCAAGCGCGCGCTGTTCGAGGAAATGGGCGTGAGCTACGACGAGGACGATCCCAACCAGGTCGACTACTACACGATCCTCGACATGGAATACACGGGCGAGAAGCTTTATGGCCGCGATTTCGTCGAATGGCTGATGAAGCAGTTGAAGCCGAACGAGCTGCTGTTCCGCCTCGCCGCCGAAGCGCGCGTCGTGCTGCTGCCGGGCAAGGGCTTCGGCACGCCGCATCCTTCGGGGCGCGTGTCGCTCGCGAATCTCAACGAGTCGGATTACCGCAAGATCGGCCGCGCGGTGCGCAAGCTCACCGAGGAATACGTGCAACGCTACAACGACGCCACGGGCAAGGGGCTCGACAAGCAGAAGGTGACGAAGTAAACGCAAGACGGCGGCGGCGTCGAAAAGCGGGGCCGCCGTTCCGGGTTGGATTCGGCAAGCCGCGCTCCGATGGCTGGAGCGCGGCTTTGTTCGTTCGATCGGCGATTCGGCTCGCTACTCGCTTCGCCACGCGGTCCGCTGTTCGGCCGGTTATGCGGCCGGTTGTGCGGTTGGGTATGCGGTTGGTTATGCGATCTGCTATTCGGGTTGCCGCACGGCGGCTTGCGCCGCGCCGGCAGCCGCGCCCGCTTGCTGTGTGCCGCGCACGCTGCGCCGATGCAACGACACCGAAAGCGCCACCGCGGCCGCTGCCGCGAGCGCTGCGAAGAGGAACACCGAGCCGTAGCCGAACAGGTTCGCCACATAGCCCGCGAGCGGGCCGGTGATGCCGAGCGAAAGGTCGAGAAACACCGAATACGCCGAAAGCGCCGCGCCGCGGCTGGCGGGCGGCACGAGGCCGACGGCTTCCACGCCGAGCGCGGGAAACACGAGCGCGAAGCCGAAGCCCGTGAGCGCCGCGCCCGCGAGCGCCACCTGCGGCGCGGGCGCGAGCCACAGCAGCAGCAGGCCCGCGCATTCGCACGAGAACGAGACGATGGCCACGCGAAAGCCGCCGAAGCGCTTGATGGTGTTCGCGAACAGCAAGCGCGCGCCGATGAACATGAGGCCGAACACGGTGAGCGTGAACGCCGCGTTGGGCCAGTGGCGCGCGGCGTAGAACAGCGTGATGAAGGTGGCGATGGAGCCGAAGCCCGCCGAACCGAGCGCGAGGCCGATGCCGTGCGGCAGCACGCGCGTGAACACGCTGCGATACGACATGCGCTCGCCATGCACGACCGGCACCGGCGCGATGGGGCGCGCGAGCCAGTAGCCGAGCGCCGCGAGCGCGATCACCGAAATGCCGAGCGTCCAGTAGCCGACGAAATGCACCAGCTCCACGCCGAGCGGCGCGCCGATCGCGAGCGCGCCATAGGTGGCGATGCCGTTCCAGGAGATCACGCGCGCGTTGTGGGCCGTGCCCACGCGGCCGATGCCCCAGAGGATCGCGCCCGTGCCGCACAGGCTCTCGCCGCAGCCGAGCAGCAAGCGGCTGCACACGAGCAGCGCGAGCGAAAGACCGGCCCAGTGGTCGACGAGCGTGGCGAGCAGCAGCATCGCGCCGCTCGCGCCGCACAGGGTCAGGCCGATGCTCACCGTTTTCTTCGGGCCGAGCGTGTCGGCGGAGCGGCCCGCGAGCGCGCGCGAACACAGCGTGGCGATGTACTGCACGCTGATCGCGGCGCCGGCGATCACCGTGCTGAAACCGAGGTCGTTGTGGACGTAGCCCGGCAGGACCGCGAGCGGAATGCCGATGGTGAGATAGCAAAGAAATGTGAAAAAGACGACGGGAATGATCTGCAACGTCGTCGAAAACCCGGTGCGCGCGGGCGCAGAATCAGCGGACATGGGGAAAACGAGGATGGAAAACGGCGGGAAAGGCGTAATTGTCCCATGGAACCGGTTTTCCCGCTGATTGGGAACCGCCGCTCCGGGCGGCGGAAGCGGCTATTTTTCACGATATGGCTTTCTCGTCCGCGCGGAGCGCGTTTGCCGCGAAGTTGCGCGATGTTGAAATGCGTTGGGCGCACGATTGCGGCGAATTTGGGGCGCGAGCGCGCGTGACCGCCCAAGCTCAGCCGCCCGCGCAGCTAGCCGGATGACGCTATTTCCGTATCGGCGCCCGAAAATCGTCCGCCCGGCCACGCAGGAATAAGCGCCGAAGCCGCCGGAGCGCCCGTTTTATCGCGCTGACGATATGTCGCCCATGCTCCTGTGCCTATGGGTTGTCAATATTGGCGGTGATAGTTTTCGAATCGTCCACTGCTTGAACCCAGAGCCAGAGAATGAGCCAGCCAATTCGCTTCTATCACCGCAACGCGATCCGCGAAGTCAGCGGCGCGGGCGTGACCCGCACCGTCCTCCAGTATTTGCGCGAAGACGCGCGCTGCACCGGCACCAAGGAAGGCTGCGCCGAAGGCGACTGCGGCGCATGCACGGTCGTCGTCGGCGAGCGCGACGCGCAGGGCGGCGTGAGCTTCAAGGCCGTGAACGCCTGCATCCAGTTCCTGCCCACGCTCGACGGCAAGGCGCTCTTTACCGTCGAGGACTTGCGCCAGCCCGACGGCTCGCTGCACCCCGTGCAACAGGCGATGGTCGATTGCCACGGCTCGCAGTGCGGCTTCTGCACGCCCGGCTTCGTCATGTCGATGTGGGCACTCTACGAGAAGCACGGCCACGAGCAGGCGGGCGGGGCGTGCGCGGGCAAGGGTGCGTGCTCCACGCCCTCGCGCCAGCAGATCGCCGATTCGCTCACGGGCAATCTGTGCCGCTGCACAGGCTACCGGCCGATCCTCGACGCCGCCGAGCAGATGTTCCAGGCCGGCCCGCCGAAGCAGCCCGTGGACGTGAAAGCGCTCGCGCAAACGCTCGCCGCGCTCGAGCGCGCCGACACGTTCCACTACGAACACCAGGGCCAGCGGTACGACGCCCCGCGCACTGTGGACGCGCTCGCGGCGCTCAAGGCCGCGCGCCCGGCCGCGCGCATTCTCGCGGGCAGCACCGACATCGGCCTGTGGGTCACGAAGCAGATGCGCGAACTCGGCGACGTCGTCTACGTGGGCCAGATCGACGCGATGCGCAGGATCGACGTGAGCGACGCGTTCGTCGAAATCGGCGCGGCCGTGAGCGTGGAGCGCGCCTACGCGGAACTCGCGAAGCACTATCCCGAACTCGACGAAATGTGGAAGCGCTTTGCCTCGCTGCCGATCCGCAACGCGGGCACGATCGGCGGCAACGTCGCGAACGGCTCGCCCATCGGCGACTCCATGCCGGGGCTGATCGCGCTCGGCGCGCGCGTGGTGCTGCGCGGCGGCGACGTCACGCGCGAACTGCCGCTCGAAGACCTCTATCTCGCGTACCAGAAGAAAGACATGGCCGAACACGAATTCGTGCTCGCGCTCAAGGTGCCCACGCGCACCGGCGCGCGCGCCAATCTGCGCTTTCGCACCTACAAGGTCTCGAAGCGCTTCGACTCGGACATTTCCGCGGTGTGCGCGGCCTTTGCCTATATCGCCGACGGCGACGTGATCCGCGAGCCGCGCATCGCGTTCGGCGGCATGGCGGCCACGCCCCAGCGCGCGGCGCATGCCGAAGCCGTGCTCGCGAACGCGCACTGGCACGAAGCCACGGCGCAAGCCGCGATGATCGCGCTCGGCAACGACTACGCGCCGCTCTCCGACATGCGCTCGACGAGCGAATACCGGCTCGAAACGGCGAAGAACACGCTGTATCGCTTCTGGCTCGAAACGCGTCCGCACAACCCGCTCGCCCCGCAGGCGCTGAACGTGCGCGCCGTGGCGGCGGAAAGCGCCTGAGCGCACGACGGGAACCCGCGAAAAAGATACGGAGAACGAACCATGAACCAGCAAGCCGAACCGTTCCTCGACGAGGCGAAGGCGCGCGAAGAAGCCGTCACCACGCACGAGCCGTTCGCGCAGGTACACGTCTCGCGCCCGCACGAATCGGCGCATCTGCACGTGAGCGGACGCGCCACCTACACCGACGACATTCCCGTGGTCGCGGGCACGCTGCACGCCGCGCTCGGTCTTTCGCAAAAGGCGCATGCGCGTATCGTGGCGATGGATCTCGCGAAAGTGCGCGCGACGCCGGGCGTCGTGGCCGTGCTCACCGCCGGGGACATTCCCGGCGTGAACGACTGCGGCCCGATCATCCACGACGATCCCGTGCTGGCGGACGGCCTCGTGCAGTTCGTCGGCCAGCCGATGTTCATCGTCGTGGCCACGTCGCACGACACGGCGCGGCTCGCGGCGCGGCGCGCCGAAGTGCAGTACGAGGAATTGCCCGCGGTGCTCACGGCGCAGCAGGCGCGCGCCGCGAATCAGTCCGTATTGCCGCCGATGAAGCTCGCGCGCGGCGAGGCGTCCACGCGCGCGGCGCGCGCGCCGCACCGGCATGAAGGCGAGATGCTGCTCGGCGGCCAGGAACAGTTCTATCTCGAAGGGCAGATCGCCTATGCGGTGCCGAAGGACGACGACGGCATGCACGTCTGGTGCTCGACGCAGCACCCGAGCGAAATGCAGCATCTCGTGGCGCACGTGCTGGGCGTACATTCGCACAACGTGCTCGTGGAATGCCGGCGCATGGGCGGCGGCTTCGGCGGCAAGGAATCGCAGTCGGGCATTTTCGCGTGCTGCGCGGCGCTCGCCGCGTGGAAGCTCCTGTGCCCCGTGAAGCTGCGCCCCGATCGCGACGACGACATGATGATCACGGGCAAGCGCCACGACTTCCACTACACGTACGAAGTGGGTTACGACGACGAAGGCACGATCGAAGGCGTCAGCGTCGACATGACCTCGCGCTGCGGCTTTTCCGCCGATTTGTCGGGGCCGGTCATGACGCGCGCCGTCTGCCACTTCGACAACGCCTACTGGCTGCCCGACGTTTCCATCGGCGGTTTTTGCGGCAAGACGAACACGCAGTCGAACACGGCGTTTCGCGGTTTCGGCGGCCCGCAGGGCGCGTTCGCGATCGAATACATCATGGACGACGTGGCGCGCTCGCTCGGTCTCGATTCGCTCGACGTGCGCCGCCGCAATCTCTACGGCAAGACGCACAACAACGAAACGCCCTACGGTCAGGTGATCGAAGACAACGTGATTCACGAGTTGATCGACGAACTCGTGGAAACGAGCGGCTATCGCGCGCGCCGCGCCGCGATTCGCGAATTCAACGCGAACAACGAGGTGCTCAAGAAAGGCATCGCGCTCACGCCGGTGAAGTTCGGCATCGCGTTCAACGTCACGCACTTCAATCAGGCCGGCGCGCTCGTACACATCTACACCGACGGCTCCGTGCTCGTGAACCACGGCGGCACGGAAATGGGCCAGGGCCTCAACACCAAGGTCGCGCAGGTGGTGGCGCACGAGCTGGGCATCGAGTTCGGCCGCGTGCGCGTGACCGCCACCGACACGAGCAAGGTCGCCAACACCTCGGCGACGGCCGCTTCCACGGGCAGCGATCTGAACGGCAAGGCCGCGCAGGACGCCGCGCGCCAGTTGCGCGAACGCCTCGCCGCGCTCGCCGCCACCCTCTTCGGCAAGGGCGAAGTGAGCGCCGCCGGGGTGCGCTTCGCGAACGACGAGGTGATCGTCGGCGAGACGGTGGTGCCGTTCGAAACGCTGGTTTCCAGAGCGTATCTCGCGCGCGTGCAGTTGTGGTCCGACGGGTTCTACGCCACGCCCAAGCTCTACTGGGATCAGGCGACGTTGCGCGGCCGGCCGTTCTATTACTACTCGTACGGCGCGGCCGTTTCCGAAGTGGCGATCGACACGCTCACGGGCGAAATGCGCGTGCTGCGCGCCGACGCGCTGCACGACGTGGGCGCGTCGCTCAATCCGGCGCTCGACGTGGGGCAGGTGGAAGGCGGCTTCATTCAAGGCATGGGCTGGCTCACCACCGAAGAGTTGTGGTGGAAGCCGGACGGCAAGCTCATGACGCACGCGCCGTCCACCTACAAGATTCCGACCGTCAACGACACGCCCGCCGAATTCAACGTGAAGCTGTTCAAGAACCGCAATGCGGAAGACAGCATTCACCGTTCGAAGGCCGTGGGCGAGCCGCCGCTGCTGCTGCCGTTTTCGGTGTTCTTCGCGATTCGCGACGCGGTGGCGAGCGTGGCCGACTACCGCTTCAATCCGCCGATGAACGCGCCCGCGACCGCCGAGGAAATTCTCAAGGGCGTGCGTGCCGTGCGTGCGATGGCGCGCGGCTGAGCGAACGCGAACGAGGGAAAGCCGAATCATGATAAGCAATCCGAATGATTTCGTATCGAATCATTGCGTACCGAATGGTTTCGCACCGGATCGTTGCGTAAGACAGGACGAGCGCGGCCGTGTCGTGATCGGCCGGCGCGGCACGCCGGTGCCGCAATACGGACCGATGCACGTCGTGCTGTTCGGCGCAGGGCACGTGGGGCATGCGCTCGTGACGCTGCTGGGCGCGCTGCCGTGCGTCGTGCAATGGGTGGACGAGCGCGACGAACTCTTTCCCGACGAAGTGCCCGCCAACGTGCAGGTCGAAGCGACCGACACGCCGGCCGCCGTCGTCGACGGCGCGCCGCCGGGCGCGTACTTCATCGTCATGACGCACAATCATGCGCTCGACTTCGAGCTGACCGAGCGCATCATGCGGCGGCGCGATTTCGCGTGGTTCGGCTTGATCGGCTCGAAAACGAAGCGCGTGAAGTTCGAGCGGCGCTTGATCGAACGCGGTTTCGACGCCGCGCGCATGGACGAGATGACGTGTCCGATCGGCGTGACGGGCATCGTCGACAAGGCGCCTTCGTCGATTGCGGTGGCGGTGGCCGCGCAGTTGATGCAGATGCGCGTGGCGGTGCGGGCGGTGTCGGAGGCGTTGGTGTCGGCGTAACGCGCTCGCTTCACGCTAACGAGCAAAGCAACGAAGCAACGAAGCAACGAAGCAACGAAGCAACGACAAAGGCGCCCGCGCGGCGCCTTTTTTATCGCGCGGCGCGAACCGGGCAGCGCATCAAGCCGCGCCGTCCTGCGCGTGCTTCGTCTTGCGCGCGCGCCGCGGGCCGCGTTCGCTCGTCAGCATCCCCGAAACCTCGTCGATCAACGCGCGCAGCCAGGCGACGTCGCCGGGCCGGTCCGGCTGCGGGTGCCACATCTGATAACAGCGAATGCGCGCGAACGAGATCGGCGTATCGACCACGGCAATCGGCAGGATGCGCGCGTAGTGCTGCGCGAAGCGGCGCGTGGTCGTGAAGATCAGATCCGATTGCAGCAGCACTTGCGGCACGAGCCCGAAATAAGGGAGCGTCGCGACGATGCGCCGTTGCGCGCCCGCCTTCGCAAAGCCCAGATCGATCGCGCTCGCGCGCGCGCCCGTGTAGGGCGTGGGCGCGAGATGGGGCGCGGCCAGATACGCCTCGCGCGTGAGTTCGCGGCGTGCGAGCGGGTGATCGGCGCGCATCATGCAGACGATCTTGTCGGAGAACAGGTCGCTGCGCTCGAAGCGTGCGTCGGGCTTGGGCCAGTTGCCGATCACGATGTCGAGTTCGCCCGCCTCCAGCGCGCCATGATGATCGAGCGTGGGCGCGAGCGAAAGAATTTCGAGCCGCGCCGCGGGCGCCGCCTCGCGAAAGCGGGCGATCAGCGTGGGCATGAAGAAGTCGTTGAGATAGTCGGGCGCGGCCACGCGAAAGGTGCGTTTCGAGCGCTCGGGATCGAAGTCGCCGTGCGGCGTGGCCACGAAGTCGACGTCGCGCAGCACGCGTTGCGCGTATTGCAGCAGCGACTCGCCGTACTCGGTCGGCACCATGCCCGCCTTGCCGCGCACGAGGATCGGGTCGCCGAGAATTTCGCGCAGCCGCCGCAGCGCCGTGCTGACGGCAGGCTGCGTCTGGTTCAGGCGCAGCGCCGCTTGCGTGACGCTGCGCTCGATCAGCAGCGTGCGCAGCACGCGCACGAGCCAGATATCGAGTGTGAGGGCGGAATCGTCGTCCATGGGGGCGGGGCGCTCGGTGCGCTTCGTTACGCTTGGGTGCGCTCAGGTCACGCCGATGCGCTTCGGTTTGCGCTGCGGTATGCGCTTCGGTACGTATCACGCGCTTCGGGTGACGGCCGGGCGCGTGGGCGTGCGCGCTCAGCCATCACCATAAGCTGCCGCGCGCGCCGCCGCCATAGGCCCCGCGCTATGGCGAACATCAGCGGCGCCGCGGCGCGCGTATGAACGGCCGCCGCCGCCTCACTTCACGGCGGGTTTCGGCAGGCCCGAAGGCAGCGCGCTGATGCGCTTCACTTCGCGCGAGTCGAGCCAGTTCGGGCTGCGCGCGCAATAGAGCACCATCGGCAACGCGTCCTCGCCCCAGAAAAGCTGCTTGTTCATCCAGAACGTGGGCACGCCGAACACGCCCATCGCGATCGCGTCGTTGGTGTTGCGGCGCAGTTGCGCGCGCACGGCTTCTTCCTCGATGATCGATTCGCCGTGCGCGATGCCCACGCGCTCGCACAATTGCTCGAAGCCTTCCTCGCTCGACGGGTCGCGCCCTTCGCGCCAGATGAAGCGGAAAATCTCGCGCACGCACGCGAAGTCGCCGCCGGCCGCGATGGCGAGCAGCATCGGCTTGATCGAATCGAACGGATGCGCGGGCGGCATCTTGAACGGAATGCCGAGCTGTTCCGCGCGAAAGAGCGCGTGCCGGTAGGTGAAGATGCGTTTGGCGGGCACGGCGGCGCCGAGCGGCTGGCCCCAGTGGCGATACAGTTCCGTGAGCAGCACGGGCACGGGCACGAAGTCGAAACCGGGCCATTTCTCGTGCTGTTCGAGCAACAGATACGAGAACGGCGACACGAAGTCGTAGAACCAGGCAGGCTGGTTGGCGTCGATGCCGTCGATCATGGTTTCCTCCGCTATGGGCGCATCAGTTTGCGCATGGGTTTGCGCATCATGCGGGCCGTTCTTCGAGCGGCCCGTCATCGGTTCAAGATTCTTCGCTTTTGCCTGGCTGCACCGTGCGGTCCTGGCGCGTTTGTCCGCCGGGTTCGGCCGGTGTGTCGCCGCGCCCGGCCGCTTGTGCTGCTTGTGCTGCTTTTGCTGGTTCTGCCGCTTTTGTCGCTTTTGTCGCTTGTGTCGTCGCTTGTGTCGCTTCTGTCGCTTCCGCGCCGTGCTTCGCGGGGCCTGCGCTGCCTTCCTGCGGCGCGGCTTCCTGCGCGGATTCGCTTTCGGCGGCGTCCGCCTCGCGCGCCGCCGCGAGCCGCGCGCGCACGAAACCGATATGTTCGCGCAAGACATAAAACTGATCGGCATAGGCGAGCGGCATTTTCAGGCCGTTCACGGACTCCTCGATCGTGTCGAGCTTGCGCACCAGCGCGCGGCGTTCGTCGGGCGACGTGTCGGCCATCGCGGCGCGCTCGATGGCGATCAGCGAGCCATACCAGCGGTAGATGCGCGATTTTACCCGCCAGGCGTAGAGCGAAGGCACGAGACGAAGGCCCGGAATCAGCACGACGATGATCGGCACCAGCAGCACCACGAGCCGGTCGGCGAGACTGGCGAGCCAGAACGGCAGCGCGCGGTAGAGGAAGCCCTTGCCGGACTTGTAATAACGCGCGGCGTCGTCGCTGATCGGGAAGTCCTGCGCGCGCGGCGCCGGGAATTCTCCCGCGTGCTGGAGCAGCGTGGAGCGGCCGTGGACTGCCTTCGCGGCTTCGATCAGCAGGTCGGAGAGCGCCGGGTGCAGCGAGTCGCGCGCGACCAGTTCGACCGTGGGCGCGATGAAATGCAGCGCCGTGGCGGGCAGATTGCGGCCGAGGTCGAACGCGCCCATCGGCATGGTGATGGCGGTGAGATACGGAAAGCGGCGCGCGTAGGCGTCGGCCTGGATGAAGTCGAAAAAGCGCACGCCGGGCATGCGCATCAGGCGGCCCATGACGGGCGGCTGCGCCGAGTCGCCGGCGAGAAAGGCCGCGTCGATCTTGCCCGCCACGAGCGCGCGCGCGGCGTCGTCGCCGGAAAGCGGCAGCAGTTTGGTCGGCCCGCCCGGCTCGATGCCGTTCGCCTTCAGGAGCGCGAGCGCCAGCGCGCGCGTGCCGCTGCCTTCCGCGCCGATGGCGAGCCGCTGACCCTCGAACTGCGAGAGCCGCGTGAGCGCGACGGGGCTGTGATAGAACACCGCGAGCGGCACGTAGGCCACGCTGCCGAGCGACACGAGCCCCGCGGGCACCGTGCTGGAAAGGCCGTCCTGCACGAAGGCGACGTCGACGTGCGCGGACGCGTCGGAGAGGCGCTGGAGGTTTTGCGCCGAGCCTTCCGATTCGAGCACCGTGAGCGTGATGTTGTTGCGCGCGAGGATCGTCTTGTACTTCTGCGCGGCGTTCCAGAACGTGCTGCCCTTGGGGCCCGCGCTCATCGTGAGCGTGTTGGGCGGCGCGGGCTGGATCAGGCGCACCGCGAGCCAGATGGCCGCGAGGCTCACGAGCAGGATGGGACCGAACGAGACGGCCAGGTCGCGCCACGAAATCGCCACGAAACGCGCGACGAGACGGGGAGGAGATTTGCGGCCAGTCGGGGACTTCATCGGGATAAAGCGGGCCTCGGAAGGTTCCAGGGGTGTGGCATGCCGCATGGCGTGCCGACGCGGTCGGTTTGCGTCGACGAATGGCCGCGCCGGACGGACGTCGAGCGGCGCAGGGAGCGGGGCAGGGAGCCAGGCGCGGAGCGAAACACGGAACTGAGCACGAAGCGAAGCATAGAGCGCCGATGGTACATGAGATTCGGCGCTGCGGCGGCGCGGGGTTCGTCCGGGTTGCGAGGCGCGCGCGGCGGTGTTGCGCGCTTGCCGCCTGGTTGCTGCCTGCTTGCCGCCTGTTAAGCGCACGCCTGACGCGGCTGCGCTAAACTCTTTGCGCTTGTTCTTAAGCCAGGCTAAATTGTCGTTCGCCGCAATGCCGGTGAGCCGCATCGGTGTTGAGGTCTCGCCGATGTCGGCGACGTTGCCGATGTTGCCGATGTTGCCGATGTTGCCGATGTCGCCGATGTCGCCGATGTCGCTAATGCCGGCGCGCTGCACCGCGAAGGTGCCGGTGAGCCGCGATCGGCGAGTCCGGCGGCCCAAGCAGCCGGCAGTGCGCAACGAGAGCAACAACGAAGAAGCCATGACGCGCCGGCGGCAACGAGCGTCACCGAGCATCGACAAGTATCGACAAGCATCAACGAGTCATCGCGAACAATCGCAAGCAGGCTCAGACCTGCCGGGACGCAGCACCACCCGTGTCCTTCATCCTTGCCTCTCGCAATCTGGCGTTTCCAGACCCTGGCAGCGCTGTCCGCGCGCGCATCGCGCGTTGGGCGCGACCGCCATCGGTAGTCGTAACGAAACCGTCGGATCATGCCGGCACGCGGCGCGAGCGCCGCTTGCCGGTGGAAAAGACGGTCCTATCAAGGCAACAACGCGAAGAAACAAGGAGAGAACATGAAATCGGTCGCTATTCTCAAGACGCTGGGCGTGGCACTCGCCCTGACGGTGACAGGCAGCGCGGCTTACGCGCAGGACGACTCGGCAAGCGCACCGGCCGCCACGGCATCGGCCAAGCCGGCGCCCACGGCCAAAAAGGCCGATCGCAAGCTCGGCTACACGGTGCGCAAGGCGCTGTCGAAGGGCCAGGGCATCGACGTGTCGAACATCACCGTGCGCTCGCGCGCCGGCGTCGTCACGCTGAGCGGCTCGGTGCCGGATCAGGGCCAGATCGACAAGGCCGGTTCGGTCGCGCAAGGCGTGGCGGGCGTGAAGTCGGTGAACAACAAGCTGACGGTCATGCAGCAGTAATCGCCGCGCGGTCCGATGCGCGCAGCACACGAGCCCCGGCCAGTCCGGGGCTTTGTTTTTTGGCGCGCGGTTTGCCGCATTCTCGACATGCCCGGCGCGCACTGCGCGCGGTTTTGGCGCAGCGCCTGCCTCGCCCTTGCCGCGCGGGCGTTGCGCGGCCTTCATACGAAATCCGAAGTCCTGCGCGCGTGCAAGAGATGTGGCGTGACACACAGTTTTTACGCGGTTGGGGGTATACCGTGATAGTGCGTGCGCGTCCGTCAGAAAGCGCGCTTCATGTGGCCCGATTGCAGGGAATCGCCATGACTATCCATACCTATACCGACTTGCCTCTCGTCGATCGCGCCGCGTTCGAGCTTGCGTGCGCGCGTCACGGTTTCGCGCCGATCCACTTCGACGTGCGCGGCGAAGCCGATCCCAACGATCCCGAACACGGCGAATTCCTGATCGTGCGGCGCGGCGCGTGGGCGCAGGCCTATCGCATCGACGCGCGCGGCCAGTGGCTGCGCCAGTTCGAAGTCGATCTCAACGGCAAATTCTTTCGCCAGGCGCCGTACGTTTGAAGCCGGGAACCCGGTCGAGCCGGACCGTTCGGGGAATGGTTGCGCCGGTTCGCGCCGGTTCGCACAGGGTCGCGCGCCGGTTCGTGCTCTGGTTCGTGCGATTCCCGGCCGCCGGTTGGAAACGCGGCGCTTCGCGGGCCGGCGGTTTTAAACGCGTCTTTATCGAAACGCGTCCTATCGCGGGGCGCCGGCTGGAAATACGCTACTTTCGCGGCCGGCGGTTTTAAACGCGTCTTGTCGAAACGCGTCTTATCGCGGGGCGCCGGCTGGCAATACGCTGCTTTCGCGGCCGGCGGTTCGAAACGCGTCTTGACGGTTCGAACCGCGTCCTATCGCGGGCCGCCGGGCGGAAACACGCTATTTTCGTGGCTGGCCGATGCGAAACGCGTCGCTTCGCGGCTCGCCGCTTCGAACCCTACGCGAGCACGAGCCGCACGCCCACGAGCGTGAGCGTCGCGGCCAGCAGCATGCGCAAGAGCCGCTCGGGCGCGCGCGACGAAAGCAGGCTGCCGATCGCGATGCCGGGCAGCGAGCCGCACAGGAGCGAAAGCAGCATCTGCCAGTCGATCGAGCCGAGCAGCCAGTGCCCCGCGCCAGCGAGCAGCGTGAGCGGCACCGCATGCGCGACGTCCGAGCCCACGATGCGCACGGTCGGCAGCGCGGGATAGAGCAGCAGCAGCACCGTCACGCCGATGGCGCCCGCGCCCACGGACGTGAGCGACACCAGCACGCCCAGCACGACGCCGGTCAGGATGGTGAAGAACAGCGTGCGCGCCTCGCCCGCTTCCCGCCGATGCCGCGACGCGAACGCCGCGAGCTGCGGGCGGAACATCAGCGCAATGGCCGTGATGAGCAGCGCGACGCCGAGCACCGCCTGGATCAGGTGCCCCGCGCGCGGCGTGTCCATGCCGTAGCGGTGCAGCAAGATCAGCGTGACCGTGGCCGCCGGCACGCTGCCCGCCGCGAGCCGCAGCGTCACGCGCCAGTCCACCGAACCCTTGAGACCATGCACGAGCGTGCCCGCCGACTTGGTCGCGGCCGCGTAGAGCAGGTCGGTGCCCACGGCCGTGGCCGGATGCACGTTGAAAAGCAGCACGAGGATCGGCGTCATCAGCGAGCCGCCGCCCACGCCGGTCAAGCCGACCAGGAAGCCGACGAAGAGGCCGGAGACGGAGTAAAGCCATTCGATATGGGGTAGGGACATCGCGCGCTTTATGGCTGAATCAAGGCTCGATCACGAGCCGTCGGGAGATTTTTCGGCCGCCGCATGCGCGCCGGGACGTGCGAACGAGGCGGCGCGCCGGGCTGGACAACGGCTCTCGCCGGCGGCGAAAATCCGCTATTGTCGCAAAACCGGCGGCCCGGCGCAGGGTGAGGCCGCCGCATAACCCCAACCCGACATGAATCCCGGCATTCTCTACGCATTCGCGGCCTTCGTTCTCTGGGGCCTCTTTCCCATCTACTTCAAAACGCTGCACCAGATTCCCGCGCCCGAAATGCTCGCGCACCGCATGGCGTGGTCGCTGCTGTTCGTCGCCGCCGTGCTGGTCGCGCGCCGCCATTGGCGCTGGCTCGGCGCGACGCTGCGCGAGAGGCGGCTCGTGCTGCGCTTCGTGGGCAGCGCGGCGCTCTTGTCGGGCAACTGGGGGATCTATATCTGGGCCGTGAACGCGGGGCATATCGTCGAGGCAAGCCTCGGCTACTTCATCACGCCGCTCATCAACGTGCTGTTCGGCTTTGCGTTTCTCGGCGAGCGGCTGCGCCCGCTCCAATGGACGGCCGTGGCCATCGCGGCGGCGGCCGTGGCGTGGCTCACCTGGCAGAACGGCGCGCCGCCGTGGATCAGTCTCGCGCTCGCGGCCACCTTCGGCGGTTACGGCCTCATGCGCAAGACCGCGCAGATCGGCGCGCTCGAAGGGCTCACGCTCGAAACGCTGCTGCTCTTTCCCGTGGCCGTGCTGTATCTGAGCGTCGACGCGCTCGCGGGCCACAGCCATTTCGCCCACGCGCCGTTCGGGCTGCAACTGCTGCTCGCGCTTTCGGGGCCGGTCACGGCCATTCCGCTGCTGTTGTTCGGCGCGGCGGCGCGGCGCATTCCGCTTTCGATGCTCGGGCTGATCCAGTACGCGACGCCCACGCTGCAACTGCTCACGGGCGTGCTGATCTACGGCGAGCCGTTCGGCCAGGTGCGCGCGCTCGGCTACGGCGCGATCTGGATCGCGCTCGCGCTGTATTCGCTCGAAGGCGTGCGCAGCGCGGTGGCCGCGCGCGAGCGGCGCGTGGCGTGACTCGCGCGCGTCATCTTTCACGGCCGTCAAATTTCCTACGACGTTTGGCTGATGCGCTCACGGCGCGGTAGGATGCAACGACGTTTCGTCCGCCGCTTTTCGTTCGCCGCTTTTCGTCCGTTTCGTCCGCTTTTTGCCCGTTTCGTCGATATGGAGCGTTCCGCGCATGAGCATTGATGCCATTCATCGCTTCGAGGAAAGTTTCGCGCCGCGCATCGCGGCCGCGCTTGCGCGCCAGTTCGACGACGCCGTGCGCGTGGAGGTCGTGCCGTGCGAAGGGCGCGGTCACCCGACGCGCGTGCTGATCCGCGCCGAGCCTTATCACGGCTCGCGCCATCATGGGTCGTACGCGCTGAACGTCGCGCTCACTTGGGACGTCGACGAAATCGAGCGCTTGCTGGAGCCGGACGGCGAGGCGCGTTTCGCGCACTATCTCGATTCGCTCGAACGCAAGATCAAGGCGTGGGAGTCGGCGCGGCCCATCGACTTCGCCTCGCTCACGCAAGCCGAGCCCGAAGTGCTGCTCGGCGGGCTCGACTTCGAAGGCTGAGCGGCAACGCCGGCCGCCGCGCCCAGTTAAATGCCCAGCGAAGTGTTCGGTTAAGTGCGCGGCTAAGTGCGCGGCTAGGTGCGCGGTTACGTGCCTGGTTAAGTGCTCAATTGCGCCCGGCGCGCGTGAGCCATTCGCGGCCCTTGAGCATGCCCCACCAGTAAAAGCTTGGCAGCACCTTCGCCTTGAGGAACCACATGAGGCGGCGCGGTTGCGTGGGATCGAGCGGGAACGTGGGCAGCAGCTTGCCGCCGTAGCCGAATTCCGCGAGCACGACCTTGCCTTTTTCCACCGTCAGCGGGCACGAGCCATAGCCGTCGTAGCGCAACGCGAGCGGCGCGCCGCGGCGCGCGGCCAGCAGATTTTCGGCGACGATCACGGCCTGCTTGCGCGCCGCCGCGCCGGTCTTGGCGTTGGGCGCCGAGCACGCGTCGCCGAGCGAGAACACGTTGGCGTGGCGCGGGTGCTGAAGCGTGGCGTGATCGACTTCGCACCAGCCGGCCGCATCCGCGAGACCGCTTTCGGCGATAAAGCCGGGCGGCGCTTGCGGCGGCACCGCGTGCAGCATGTCGAAGCGCTTTTGCACGCGCGCGACGTTGCCTTCGGCGTCCTTGACCTCGAAGGTGGCGAGCCGCGCGGGGCCGTCCACGGCAACGAGGTTCGAGGCGAACGCGAGCCTCGCGTTGTAGCGCTCGACATAGGCCATGAGCGGCGGCACGAACGTGGCCACGCCGAACAGCGCCGCGCCTTGCAGGTTGAATTCCACGTCGATGTCGTTCAGCACGCCCGCTCGCCGCCAGTGATCGCACGCGAGATACATGGCCTTTTGCGGCGCGCCCGCGCACTTGATGGGCATGGCCGGTTGCGTGAAGAGGGCGGTGCCGCGCTTCGTCTGCTGCACGAGTTGCCACGTGTACGGCGCGAGTTCGTAGCGATAATTCGACGTCACGCCGTTCTGGCCGAGCGTTTCCTGCAAACCGGCGATCTTTTCCCACGCGAGCCGCAAGCCCGGCGCGACCACGAGTTGCCGGTACGCCACGCGCTCGCCGTTTTCCAGCACCACGGCGTTGTCATCGGTCTCGATGCGCGCCGCCGCCGCGCGTATCCATTTCGCGCCCGCCGGAATCACGCTCGCCATCGGGCGGCGCGTTTTTCGCACGTCGTAGGCGCCGCCGCCCACTAGCGTCCACGCGGGCTGATAGTCGTGATGATCGGCCGGCTCGACAATGGCGAGCTTCAAACCGGGCGCGCGGCGCAAGAGGCTCGACGCGACCGAAATGCCCGCCGTGCCGCCGCCGATCACGACCACGTCCCACGCCTCTACGTTGTGCTGTGTTTGCATCGACTCGAAAACTCCAGAAAAAAGGGGTGAGCGTCAGGCCTTGGCGCGCAGGCGGCCGCAATAAAGGCTCGACAGCGTTTGCATGACCTGAATGACTTCGATGCTCGCGAGGCGGTAATAGATGTACTTGCCCTCGCGGCGGGTTTCGACGAGACCTTCCTCGCGCAGCACGCCCAGATGCTGCGAAAGACTCGGCTGATGCACGCCGACCTGGGCTTCCAGCTCGCCCACGTTGCGCTCGCCCTCGACCAGTTGGCAGAGCAGCAGCAAGCGGTCTTCGTGCGCGAGCGCCTTGAGCAGCGCACAGCATTTTTCGGCGGATTCGCGTAGCGCCGCGAGCGATTCGGGAGTGAGCGGTGAGTTCATATGTCGCGCGTCAAGCGCTTGTCACTATGTTGATAAACATTATATTCATTCGTAAATTGTGCTTCAATATCGCATCGAATTCATCAACATCGCCGCCATGTCCGAACCGCTCAGTCCAGCATCCGTCAGTTCCGAACCCGTGCGCTCCGAACCGCTCGGCTGCAATCCGCGCGTCGAGCCGTTCTTCGATCCGGTCACGTCCACGGTCACTTACGTCGTGCATGCGGGGCGCGGCACCGCCTGCGCGATCGTCGACCCCGTGCTCGACTACGACCCGAAGGCGGGCCGCACGTCCACGGCCAGCGCCGACCGCGTGATCGCTTTCGTGCGCGAGCATGCCTTGTCGGTGCAATGGCTGCTAGAGACACATGCGCACGCCGACCATCTTTCGGCCGCGCCGTATCTGAAGGCGCAACTGGGCGGCAAGATCGCCATCGGCGAGCATATCCGCACGGTGCAGGGCGTGTTTCGCGGCGTGTTCAATCTCGGCGATACGCTCGCGGCCGACGGCAGCCAGTTCGATCATCTCTTCACCGACGGCGAGACGTTCCAGGTGGGCGACCTGACGGCGCGCGCGCTGCACGTGCCGGGTCACACGCCCGCCGATCTCGCGTATCACATCGGCAATTGCGTATTCGTCGGCGACACGCTGTTCATGCCCGACGTCGGCTCGGCGCGCTGCGACTTCCCCGGCGGCGACGCGCACACGCTCTATCGCTCGGCGCGGCGGCTGCTCGATCTGCCCGGCGACACGCGGCTTTTCATCTGCCACGACTATCCGCCCGAAACGCCGCCCGACACGCGCCCGCCGCGCTTCGAAACCACGGTCGAGGAGGAGCGGCGCGGCAATATCCATTTGAACGAGCGCGTGAGCGAGGACGCTTTCGTGGCAATGCGCACGGCGCGCGACCGCACGCTCGCGATGCCGAATCTGATCCTGCCGTCGATTCAACTCAATATTCGCGCGGGACGCCTGCCCGAGCCGGAAAGCAACGGCGTGCGTTATCTCAAGATTCCGCTCGACGCGCTCTGAGGTCGGTTCGCCGATAAAAGCCCGCCGCGCCCCGGCGGGCTTGCGCGTTGGCGCGCGTTTTGTCCGAAATTCGAAAGCGTCTGTCCACTCGCCGGAACATCGGCAATCTAGACTTCCGTTCACTGTTCCATCAGATCAACGGAGTCCTGCCATGAAAGCCATCCGGTTCCAGTCCTTCGGCAAGCCCGAAGTCCTCGAATATCTCGATCTTCCCACGCCGGCCCCCGCTGCCGGCAACGCGCTCGTGAAGGTCGTGAGCGCCTCGGTGAACCCGAGCGACGTGAAGAACGTCTCCGGTCATTTCGATCACACGGTGCCGCCGCGCGTGCCGGGCCGCGACTTCAGCGGCGTCGTGGCCGTGGGGCCGGACGAGTGGCTCGGCGCCGAAGTCTGGGGCACGGGCGGCGATATCGGCTTCACGCGCGACGGCACGCACGCCGAATACGTCGAAGTGCCGGTGGCCGCGCTCGCGCGCAAGCCCGCCGCGCTCACCCATGCGCAGGCGGCTTCCATCGGCGTGAACTTCGTGGTGGCGTGGCTCGGCACCGTCGATTACGCGCGCCTGGGCGAAGGCGAAACGATTGCCGTGATCGGCGTGTCGGGCGGCGTGGGCGGTGCGGTCACGCAGATCGCCAGGGCGCGCGGCGCGCGCGTGATCGGCGTGGGACGCGACGCGCCCGTGGAAGGCTCGCCGGCCGCGCGCCTGATCGACGCCTTCGTGCCGATGGACGAGCGCACCGCCGAACGCGTGCGCGAACTCACGGACGGTGCGGGCGCGGACGTGGTGTACGACGCCGTGGGCGGCGTGGCGTTCGAGCTGGCGCTGGCGCTCGCGAAGCGGCGCGGCCGCGTGGTGGAGATCAGCGCGACGGGCAAGCGGCGCGTCGACTTCGACCTGATCGACTTCTATCACAACGAAACGCAGCTTCTGGGCGCGGACAGCGCGAAGCTGGGCGTGGCCGAATCCGCGCCGCTCATGCGCGCGATTGCCGAGGCGTTCGACGCGGGACGTTTCGAGGCGCCCGTGGTGGCCGCGCATTACCCGCTCGCGCGCGCGCGCGAAGCCTACGAGGCGGTCGCGGCGGGCACGCGCGGACGCGTCGTCATCGACATGGAATGAGCGGCGAGGAGACGGGCATGAAAGCGTATCTGGTGTCGTTCGCGGTGGGCACGCTGGTCGGGCTCATTTATCACTTCGTGCAGGTGCGCTCGCCCGCTCCGCCGACGATCGCGCTCGTCGGTCTGCTCGGCATGCTGGCGGGCGAGAACGCGATCGGATTTATCCGCGCGTGCGTCGCGCATCTGGCGGGTTGACGCGGCGGCGGCGCAACGGCGGGGATCGCGAGTGATCGGAGGCGAGGGCGGGCGATGAGGCGCGACGGCGAGCGGTCACGCCTTGCGTTAGCTAACGTTGATCGACGCAAGACACAGCCGATGGAAAGCGACGATGAGCGACGGCGAGCGACGACGAGCGACGGCCAAGCGACGACAAGCGACGACGAACGACGGGCAATCGACGGCCGCCGCAGCCGCGACGAGCGGCAAGCGACGGCAAGCGACGGCGAGCGACGGCAAGCGACGGCAAGCGACGGCGAACGACGACGAACGACGACGAACGACGGCCAATCGACGGCCAAGCGGCGGCCAAGCGCCGACAAGCGCCCTCAATCAACAGACGCCTCCGCCGCTCAAGCCTCGGCGCGCACCAGCCGCTCGGGCAGATGCGAGCGCAGCGCGCGGGCGTCGAACTGCGCGAGATCCTTGTCGAGTTCGAGCGTGACGAGCGCGCGCGTCTGCGCGTCGAGCGCCTTGCGCAGCGCGCCCAGAAACGCGGGCGGCGCGGCGATCACGAGCGTGCCGAAGCGCTGCTCGTTGCGCGCCTTTTCGAGCATTTGCGCGATCTCGCCCGCGAACACGGTGGTTTCGTGCTCGTGCGGGCTGGTGTCGGGGTCGGTGGCGCTGCGCGCGCCGCCGCCTGGGCGGTCGCCGACGCGGCCCGGCTTGTCGGTGACGAGATCCTCGTCGGGCACGCGGCCCTGCGGATGCAGCAGCGTCTCGACCTCGTCGATGGCGCCGAGCGGGCTTTCGGCGGCGAAGATGCGCGCGGTCACGCGATTGGCGACGACAATCCAGATCGTTTTCGACATGGTTCCTCCCGGGCGATTGAATGAACTCGCGCCACGCGGCGTGAGCGGCTAGCGTAGCGCGATCGCAGTGGCCCGCGCGCACAGGTGCCGCGCGCGGGCGCATTGGCAGGAACGCGCACGTGCTGCGCCTGGAAGCGGCGGCATCTTCCGTTTTTCGGGAGGATGAATCTCGTGGAAGCGCTATTTTCTTTTCAGGTGGAAAGACTAATCTGATAACTCCGGCCTTCAACGGAGTTCGCCATGACCACCCCAGCTTATCGTTACCCCAGCGACGTCGCGTTTTCGCCGGCCGTGAAGGCGATGCAGACGCGCTTCGGCTCGCGCAAACTGTACGCACGCGTGGAGCGCGAGCACGGCTGGGGCGTGGCGCTCGACCCCGAGATCGAAGCGTTCGTCGAAGCGCAGATCAGCGCATTCCTCGCGACCGCAAGCGCCGACGGCCAGCCCTATGTGCAGCATCGCGGCGGCCCGCCGGGCTTTTTGCGCGTGCTCGACGCGCGCACCATCGCGTTCGCGGATTTCATCGGCAACCAGCAATACATCACGCTCGGCAACCTGAGCGAGAATCCGCGCGCCCAATTGTTGCTCGTCGATTACGCGCGGCGGCGGCGCGTGAAGATCTGGGGACGGGCGCGCGTCGTCGACGACGATCCCGCGCTGCTCGACAAGCTGATGGCGCCCGGCTACAAGGCGCGCGCCGCGCGGGCGATCGTGTTCACCGTGGAGGCGTGGGACTTGAACTGCCCGCAGCACATTCCGCAGCGCTTCGAGGCGGCGGACGTGAAAGCGGCGCTCGACCAGCGCGACGCGCGCATTCGCGAACTGGAAGCGGAAGTGGCGCGGCTCAAGGGCGCGGGGGCGCACGCCGCGTAACCCGGCCGATGCGGGACACGACCGCTCCGGAAGCCGCCTGCCAAAGCGGCGCCCGACGAAAAAGGACGGCCGCGGCCGCCCTTTGGAACGTCAACCGGTGCGCCAGTTACTTGGCTTTTTCGGCGGTGTCCGAAATGGCGTTGCCGCCCTTCGAAATGTCCTGGCCCGCGCCCGCGACGGTATTGCACGCGGCGAGCGTCACGGCGAGGAATGCGAACGTCAACGCAAGATAACGGCTCATATCGGCTCTCCCTGAAAACGAAAGGACGAAAGAACGAAAGAACGAAAGAACGAAAGAACGAAAGAACGAAAGAACGAAAGAACGAAAGAACGAAAGAACGAAAGAACGAAAGAACGAAAGGCGCACGGGCCGGCGGCCATGCGCCTTGCGGTGCTGCGGTTGCCATGCTGCGGGGCGTGACGGCGGCGTGCGCGCGCGCCGTCAACCTTTCAATAGTAGGCGAATTTGAAAGCCGGAACGGCGGCCGCGGCGAAAATCAGCCGCGCCGGTGCGAGCGCCGCACCACGAGCCATTTGGGCGAGCGAAAGCGCACGATGCTCACGTAGAGCCACACGTAAGTGAGCGCGAACACCACGACGAAGCAGAACAGGTGCAGCGTGTGGCGCCAGAACAGCGTGGCCGGGATCACGGCGATCAGGCACAGCAGCCACAAATACGGCGACGTGAGCGAATTGCGGCGCGTGAGTTCGCGGGCGGTGCGCGCGCCCACGGCCCAGCGCATCAGCCGTTTGTAGACGAGCATGTGCAGATGCACGCCGTCGGGAATGCCGGGCGACATGCCGCGCACGAACTTTTTCCGGTAGATCGAAAAACAGGTCTCGAAGATCGGGTACATGAACAGCAGAACCGGATACCACGCGGAAACGTCGCGGTTGCGCATCACGAGCAGGATCGACAGTTCGGCGAGCATGAAGCCGATGAAGTACGCGCCGCCGTCGCCGAGAAAGATCAGGCCGGCCGGGAAATTCCACAGGAAGAAGCCCAGCACCGCGCCCATCATGATGAACGACGCCGAAAGCACGACCGGGTCGTGTACCTGGAACGCCACGTAGGCGAGCGAGGCGAACATCATGAACGCGACCATCGAAGCGAGGCCGTTGAAGCCGTCGATGATGTTGACCGCGTTGGCGAGCGCCGCGACCGCGAGCACGGTAATCACGCACGAAACGGCCGCGTACGAGAGCAGAAAGTCGAGCGCGGGCACGCTGATGCGCGTAACCGCGATGCCGAGCAGGAAATACGCGAGCGCGGCGGCCGCCATCGTGCAGATCAGGCGCACGAGCGGCGAGACCTTCTTGGTCAGATCCTCGACGAGCCCCGAGGCGAACGCCGGAATGCCGCACGCGATCACGCCCAGAATGCCGTTGGAGACGGCCGGATACGCGCCATGCAACTGCACGGCGCCCACCAGCAGCCCCGCGAGAATGCCGGTTCCGCCGATGCGCGGCACGGGCCGCGCGTGGAATTTCTGCACGCCTTCGAGATCGGAGTCGACGGAAAACCTTTCATGCAGATGCGCATAGCGCACGATCAGCAGCGTGACCAGCAAGGAGACGAGAAAGCCGAGTGCGAAACTGAGCATGAAGGGACGACCGCGACCAGAAGAGGGAATGCGCGATTATACAAAGGCGCGCACGCTCGCCCGGCGCTTCGCGTCGCTTCCCGTTGCTTCCGGTGCTTTCCCTTGCCTCGGGTCGCTTCGCCGCTTCAGGCGCGCGGCGCGGCGGCGAGCGTCACTTCGATCAGCACCGGATGGTCGGGCACGGCCACGCTCAGGCTGCGCACGTCGCGATGGTTCGAGAGCGGCGCGGCGGAAAGCATCGGATCGTAGATGTCGACGCGGCTCGCCGTTGCGCCGAAATCCACTTGCACCTGCGCGGGCGGACTTTCGAGCGGCGTGCCTTTCTCGCGATTCCAGATGGGCGTTTCGTTCCACAGCACCAGCACGAAGCGGCCGTCCTTCTTTTGCAGCAGCAGACGGTTCGCCGAGGGCGGCATGCCCGAAATCGAATACGCGAGCGTGTCCTTCGTCTCGCGATTGACGGGGCGCGCCGCGTTCGCGCCGAGCATGGCGGTGAGGTTGCGGATCGACTGGGCCACGCGCTTCGGGCTGTTGTCGATGCGGAACATGCCGTAGTGCAGCTCGTTGTTCTTGCCTTGCGGGTCGGGTTTCTCGTCGAGCAGTTCGTACACGTAGGTGCGCTTCACGCCCGCGGCCGCCGCATCCATATAACCGTTGAGCACGCCCTTCGCCTGGGTTGCCTCGTCCACGCCGAGCATGTACCAGCCCGCTTGCGGCAACGAGAAATAGCCGAACTCCGTAATCACGGCGGGCAGGCCGAACTTCCTGAACGTGGCGATGGCGGGCGCCATCCACCGGTTGCCTTCGGCGTTCCAGGTCGGCTGCTCGCCGTTTTGCGGATAGACGTGCAGGTTCACGTAATCGGCGGAATCGGCGCGCGTGGCGAGCGACTTCGGGTCGTAGCCCGTCAGGTCGTAGACGGCCACGCCCGCGAGCGCCGGCGTCGCGCGCACCTGCGTGAAGGCCGCGCGCTGCGAGGCGAGGCCGCCCGCCATGCCGGTGAGGCCGCCGTAGGTGACGGGCCAGTGGTCGATCTCGTTGTAGCCTTCGAGCGCCACGACGCTGCCCGGCGCGGCCGCGTTCAGACGTGCCGCTTCCTTCACGGAAGCCTCCACGTCCTGATGCATCACGAGATTGAACTTGATGCCGCGTTGCGCGAGAAATACGTAGCTCGAAAGCGGCGCGGCGTTGCCCGGCGTGAACTCGCGCACGTGACGAATGCCGAGCCACGCGAGATCGTCGGCAACGTTATGAAGATTCGCGTAGGCGCCGTCGAGGTAATTGATGTGCGTGTTGACGGCGAGCGTGTCGACGAAGGCGTCGGCGGGCATCGCGCGCGCGGCGTCCTCGGCACGTGCCGGAAGAATCGACGAAGCGAGCGCGAATGCGCAAAGGCTTGCCGCGAGCGCACGGCATGAACGGCGAGCGCGTTGCGAAAGGGCGGCCACGGCGTGTGGTTTAACAGCGTGCTTCATTTCGTGGTTCGTTTCGTGGTTCGCTCGGCGGTTCGCATCGCTTTTCACTTCGCCTTTTACTTCACGCTTTACGTGGCGCTTCGCATCGTCGCGCTTCACATCGAGCTTCGCATCGCACTTCACATCGAGCTTCACGCCACGCTGCGCAGCACGCTTCACGTCACGCTTCACGTCGTGCCGAGCTTCGCGCTCCACGCCATTCCCATCGTATTCCACGGCATCTTCCTCGCGTTGTGCGGCCAGCCGATTCCGGGCGCCTCGCCCATGCCGGCGTCGCGGAAACTCCCTTTCACCGCCATTCAGTCCGGCCATTCTCACGCGCGAGCGCCCGCGACGTGTGTGCGACGACGAACAGATCGCCAGGATGCGCGTCATCACACTTCGCATGGCGATGCTGCGTGCGCTTGCCCACATTCGCGCCCGCGCATGGACCCGAGCATCGCGCGATACCTCAGTTGATAAGACGTATCACGAGTAAGACGTACTGGCGCGCTTTCGCATCGGCGCGCTTTTCCGCGCATTTTTGACCTCTTTCGCAAAGCCTGGGAATGCCGACGAACGCTTTGTACAAGGGATCGCGAGAAGTTTGTGGGATTGCGCACGGACCCTTTGTTGCCTGCTTCGTAATCTGTGGACGTGGAGTTTCGAGTCGGATGGCAGCGGTGATTTTCAGCGCGGCATTCGCACTCGGCAGACAACCGCGACAACCATGAAGACCGCCGAAAGCGACACGCACTGGGGTAGGGATATGTCCGATCTAACACAGCGTGCAACCGATATCGCGCTGATCGTGCTGGGCGCCATTTGCGCCGTGCATCTGAATCTGAATTCGCAACTGGGCCAGCCTCATCATCCTGATCCTACGCTGGTGGCTTTCTGCGCAGCGCTGGCCTTGTCGGTGTTTCCCGCTTGCGGGACCTATGGATCGCGCAAGAGCCGCTCGCTCTTTCGCGTGGCGTGCCGCACGGTGGTGGCGTGGATCACCGTGCAGCTTTGCGGCCTCGTGCTGCTTTACGCGATCCATCACGATCATCTGCTGCAACTGCCGTGGTTCATCTACTGGACGCTCACCACGGGCATTTCGCTGATGGCCTCGCACACGCTCTTTTTCTCCGAGTTCAGCGTGCTGCGCCTCACGCGCGCCTGGTGGCATCGCGAGCCGCTCGACGTGAGTGAGCCGCGCAGCGCGAACGCCGTGCGTCCCGCCGTGATCGGCCATGCGCTCAAGCGCGGCTTCGACGTGGTCGCGGCGCTGTGCGCGATCGTCATTCTCTCGCCGCTGCTGATTTTCGTCGCGTTGCAGGTGCGGCGCGACGGCGGCCCGGTGCTCTACGGACACACGCGCGTCGGGCGCAACGGCAAGACCTTCAAGTGCCTCAAGTTCCGCTCGATGGTGGTGAATTCGGCGGAAGTGCTGGCCGAGCTGCTGGCCCGCGACCCCGAGGCGCGCGCCGAATGGGACCGCGAATTCAAGCTCAAGAACGACGTGCGCGTGACGCCGATCGGCCGCTTCCTGCGCAAGTCGAGTCTCGACGAACTGCCGCAGCTCTGGAACGTGCTGCGCGGCGAGATGAGCTTCGTCGGCCCGCGCCCGATCATCGACCAGGAACTGGAGCGCTACGGCGAAGCCAGCAAGTACTACCTGATGGCGACGCCGGGCATCACCGGGCTCTGGCAGGTGAGCGGGCGCAACGACATCGACTACGCGACGCGCGTGACGCTCGACGTGTCGTACGTGATGAACTGGACCTTCCGCCGCGACATGGGAATTCTCTTCAAGACTTTCTTCGTGGTGATTCGGGGTAACGGCGCGTACTGAGCGGCACGCATGCGCCCTGGCAGATTCTGTATCCGCGCCACACGCTATGGCGCGGAACGCCTGTAACACGGGATGGGGGTTATGGCTATGGATACGAATACGATGGACGCAAGACACCACGCGCCGGACCGGGCGGCGCAAGAAGGCGTGCGCGGGCACGCCATGATTCGCCGTGCGCGGCGCGCGGCCGCGGCGCTCGCGTGCGCGGCGCTGGCGGGCTTGAGCGGCTGCGCGCTCGCGCCCGGCATGAGCTTCGCGCCGCCGGGCGGCAGCAGCAACAACAACGCCCATGTGGCCAACGCGAACGCGGCTGCGGTGTCGAGCGCGGCGGACGGCTCGGGCGCGGTGCCCGACAGTCTCGCGGCGAAGGGCTACGGCGCCCCCAACGGGCAGCTCGTGGAGATCACGGGCGAGCTAGTGGCGAAGGAGCGGGAGGCGCGGCCGACCGGCATTTCGCCCGAGATCCGCAAGCTGTTCGGCACGCCCGCGCCGTACCAGATCGGCCCCGGCGACATTCTCAGCATCGTGGTCTGGGATCACCCGGAACTGAACATGCCGTCGATGGACGCCACCGGCCAGACCGATCAGCAGTCGGGCGCGACGTCGGTTTCGTCGGGCTACACCGTCGACACCAACGGCTTCATCCAGTACGCCTATATCGGCCCGCTGAAGGTCGAAGGGCTTTCGGAGATGGGCGTGCGCGACGTGCTCGCGGACAAGCTCGCGAAGTACGTGCGCCAGCCGCAGGTGACGGTGCGCATCGTCACGTACCGCAGCAAGCGCGTGTACATGGACGGCGAAGTGAAGACGCCCGGCGTGGAAGTGCTCAACGACCGGCCGATGACGCTGCCCGAGGCGATCAACCGCGCGGGCGGCTTCACGAGCACCGCCGACCGCTCGCAGGTCGCGGTGACGCGCGGCGACAGCACGGTGGTGATCGACATGCCGGAGATGATCCGCAAGGGCTTCAACCCCGACCGCATCATCCTGCACGACGGCGATCTCGTGCGCGTGTTCGCGCAGGCGGACAGCAAGGTATTCGTGGTGGGCGAGGTGGAGCGCCCCGGCGGCGTGATGTTCAACAACGGCCGCATGACGCTGAACCAGGCGCTCGGCAACGCGGGCGGCATCAGCCAGGCGTCGGGCGACGCTTCGCAGGTCTATGTCGTGCGCGGGCGCGACACCGCCAAGCCGACCGTGTTCCATCTGGACGCGAGCAGCGCTTCCGCGATGGCCACCGCCGATTCGTTCGAGCTCAAGCCCAACGACGTCGTATTCGTCGATACGTCCTCCCTCGTCAAATGGAGCCGTGTCATCAGCCTGATCCTGCCCACGACCCAGGCGGCGGCCGCGAGCCGCGCGGTCGGATATTGAGCGCTTGACGAGCCACAAAAACATCAGCCGCACGGCGCGGCGCGACCACACTTAGCGAGAGGACAAGATGAAGCACCGCGAATATTTGCTCGAGGGGCCGGCGGAGACGGTGATACCGCTTGCGCCCGTGTCCGAGGGCGGACACATGGGCAACCTGCTCGACACGCTCTACGCGGGCCGCAAGACCATCATGATCGCCACGGCCGTGGCGACCCTGATCGGCGTGATGTATGCGGGGCTCGCGCATCCGGTCTACGAATCGGACATGCTGATCCAGGTCGAGGAAAGCCCGAATCCCGCCAAGACCGCGCTCGCCGATCTCTCCTCGCAGTTCGCCATCAAGACCGAGGCGACTGCGGAAATGGAAGTGCTGCGCTCGCGCCTCGTGGTGTCGTCGGCGGTGAACGCGACCAAGCTCTACATTCGCACGGCGCCGCGCTATTTTCCGGTGGTCGGCCGCTGGGCCGCGCACCATCTCGGCCTCGCGGGCTGGTCGGGCAAGGGCGGCTACGCGTGGGGCGACGAAGCCATCGACGTCACGCAGTTCGACGTGCCCGACCGCCTGCACGGCAAGCCGTTCGTGCTCACCTGGCACGGCGAGGGCGCGTACACGGTGGAAGGCAACGGCCTGAAGTTCGACGGCCGCGTGGGCGAGATGCTGCACGAGCCGGTCACGGGCGGCTCGATCGACCTGCTCGTGAATCATGTCGATGCCCAGCCGGGCGTGCGCTTCGATATCGGGCGCGACTCGGAACTGAGCGCGATCCAGGGGCTGCAAGCCTCGTTGATGATCTCCGAAAAAGGTAAGGAATCCGATGTGATCGGCGTGGCGCTCGACGGCGCCGATCCGGTGCTGACGGCCACCATTCTCAACGCCATCGGCAACGAATACGTGCGCCAGAACGCGCAGCGCACGCAGGAAGAAGCGGAAAAGTCGATCGCGTTTCTCGACCAGCAGCTGCCGGTGCTCAAGGCGCAACTGGACAAGGCCGAAAACGAGTACAACGCGTTTCGCTCGGCGCACGGCGCGGTCGATCTGGGCGCCGAGGCGGCGGCGCTGTTGCAGAGTTCGTCGACGGCGCAGCAGCGCATTGCCGAATTGCGCCAGCAGCGCGCGCAGTTGATGGCGCGCTTCACGCCCGACAACCCCGCGCTCGTGGCCGTGGACGGCGAACTCGACGAAGCGCAGAAGGCGCTCGCGCAGCTTTCCGCGCAAACGCGCGCGCTGCCGCCCATCGAGCAAGGGCTCGTGCGGCTGCAACGCGAAGTGACGGTCGACACCAACATCTACACGAACCTGCTCAACAACCGCGAACAACTGCGGCTGCTCAAGGCGGGCCGCGTGTCGAACGTGCGCATGATCGACGCCGCCGTGCCGCCCGAAAGCCCGGTGCGGCCCAAGCGCGCCGTGCTGGTGGTGGCCGCGTTCTTCACGGGCCTTTTCGCCGGCGTCGGCATCGTGCTGCTGCGCCAGCGCATGAATCGCGGCGTGACGCTCGTCGACGAAATCGAAACCGGCACCGGCCTCGCCGTGTTCGCCGCGGTGCCGCGCAGCCGCATCCAGCAGAACATGACGCGCCGCCTGCCGCAGCAGGCGCCGGGCACGAAGACGGTGCTCGCGCATACCGCCGTGTTCGACGCGGCGGTGGAAAGCCTGCGCAGCTTCCGCAGCGCGCTCGAGCATTCGCTTCAGGACGCCGAAAATCGCGTGGTGCTGCTCGCCGGCCCGACGCCGATGGTGGGCAAGTCGTTCGTCTCGGTCAATCTCGCGGCGGTGTTCGGCGCGGCGGGCAAGCGCGTGCTGCTGATCGACGCCGACCTGCGGCGCGGCACGCTCAACCGCCACGTGAGCGTGCCCAGCGCGCCGGGCGTGACCGACATCGTGGCCTGCGAGCACGGATACGAGGAAGTGGTGCATCAGGACGTGATGCCGGGCGTGGATTTCGTGGCGACGGGCGGCTACGTGATGAACGCGAGCGAGCTGCTGCGCGCGCATACGTTCTCCGATTTCGTCGAGTGGGCCAACGCCAACTACGACCTCGTGCTGATCGACGCGCCGCCGGTGCTGCCGGTCGCGGACGCGGGCATCGTCGGCAAGCTGGCCGGCACGGTGTTCATGATCGCGCGCCAGGGCTCCACGAGCGTGGCCGAGCTGCGCGAATCGGTGCGCCGCTTCGAGCAGGTCGGCGTGCCGATTCGCGGCGTGATCTTCAACGACATGACCTCGCGCCCCGGCCGCTACGGCAGCGACTATGCGGCCTACGGCTATTCGAGCTACGGGTTCGCCAAGGACGCGAGGATGGCCGAGCACTGAGCGCCGCGAGCCGCGCATCCGGTCAGGTTTGCCGGATGGAAACAGCTCGAACCGGAAGCCGTTACGCGGTCCTGCGCGTAACGGCTTTTGCCTTTTCCGGGTTTCGTTTTTCGCGCGCGTTCGCCCGCGCGCACGCGATCGAAAACCCGCGCGCAACTTGATATGGCATGAGCGAAGGCGAACATTCGCTCCCGCGAAGATCGCCCACACTCGGCGTCATACGAATCGCCGTTGCGCGGCCGCCCGAATGCGAACCGATAAGGCCCGTCGCAAGCGATGCCCTGAACCCTTTCGATGACACACGTGCAAGCTCCCAACCTGCTGATCAATGGCCGCTTCCTCGGCCGCCGCGCGACGGGCGTCGACCGCTTCGCGTTCGAGACGATCCGCGCGCTCGATCAACTCATCGAGTTGCGCGATCCGCTCGCTGCCGGTCTGCGCACCGAGATCGTCGTGCCCGAAGCGATGGCCGCGATCGCGAATCCGTTCCGCCATATCGGCCTGCGCGCGAGCGGCAAGGGCGGCGGCGTGCGCTGGGAACAGCTCGCGTTGCCGCAGGCCGCGCGCGGCCGCTTGCTGCTGAACCTGTGCAACTCCGGCCCGCTCATGTATCGCCGCCAGGTGACGGTGCTGCACGACGCCGCGCCCACGCGCGTGCCCGACAGCTACAGCCGCTCGTTCGTCGCCTGGTATCGGCTGATGGCGCCGCAGCTCGGCCGCGTTTCGCAGCGCGTGATTACGGTTTCGGAATTTTCGCGCCGCGAATTGAGCGACGCGTACCGCATTCCGCAGCGCAAGATCGGCGTGGTCCCGGAGAGCGGCGAGCATATGCTGCGCGTGGCGGCCGACGACGACGCCATCGCGCCCAGGCTCAACGGCCGCCCGTTCGTGCTCGCGGTCGGCAGCCTCAACCGGCACAAGAATTTTCGGCTGGTGGCCGACGCCGCGCGTTTGATCGGCAACGCGCAGTTCGACATCGTGGTGGTGGGCGGCGGCGACGCGCGCGTGTACGGCTCGGGCCAGGACGCGCTGCCCGCGTTCGTGAAGCACCTCGGCTATGTGAGCGACGGCGAGCTGGCCGCGCTGTACCGGCGCGCCGCGTGTTTCGTGTATCCGTCGCGCTACGAGGGCTTCGGCTTGCCGCCCGTGGAGGCGCTGGCCCTGGGCTGCCCCGTGATCGCCTCGCGCCTGCCGGCCGTGCAGGAAGCGTGCGGCGACGCCGCGCTCTACACCTCGCCCGACGATCCCGCCGAGCTTGCGCAACTGCTTCAGAACATCACCGCCGACGCCGCCTTGCGCGCGCGCCAGCGCGAGCGTGGCCGCGCACGCACCGAGGAACTCACCTGGCGCGCGACCGCTGCCAGGCTGATCGAGGAGATCTCGCCGTGGCTAATGTAACGCTCGCACCCGTTCCCCCTTCGTTCGACACGCGCCGCTTCGGACGCGTGGCGGTGGTGCACGAATGGCTCGCCACGTATGCGGGATCGGAGAAAGTCGTCGAGCAGATCCTGCAACTGTTCCCCGACGCCGATCTCTACAGCGTGGTCGATTTTTTCCCCGACGAGCAGCGCGGCGTGCTGGGCGGCAAACGCGCGCGAACCTCGTTCATCCAGCATCTGCCGCGCGCGCGCACCTCGTTTCGCGCGTATCTGCCGCTCATGCCGCTCGCGATCGAACAGTTCGATCTCTCGGGCTACGACCTCGTGATTTCGTCGAATCATGCGGTGGCCAAGGGCGTGCTGACCGGGCCGCATCAAGTCCACGTGAGCTACGTGCATTCGCCGATCCGCTACGCGTGGGACTTGCAGCATCAATATCTGGCCGAAGCGGGCATGCGGCGCGGCCCGAAAAGCTGGATCGTGCGCGCGCTGCTGCACTACATGCGCATCTGGGACCAGCGCACGGCGCACGGCGTGGACGCGTTCATCGCCAACTCGGCGTTCGTGGGGCGGCGCATCCACAAGGCGTATGGCAGCGACGCGACCGTGGTGTACCCGCCCGTCGACGTCGAGCGGTTCCAGCTTGGCCAGGAACGCGAGGACGTGTATCTGATCGCGTCGCGCATGGTGCCGTACAAGCGCATTCCGCTGATCGTGGAAGCCTTCGCGAAGATGCCGTCGCGCCGGCTCGTGGTGATCGGCGACGGCCCCGATTTCGCGCGCTGCAAGGCCCTTGCCACGCCCAACGTGACGCTGCTCGGCTTTCAGTCCGACGCGGTGCTGGTGGACTGGATGCAGCGCGCGCGCGCGTTCGTGTTCGCGGCCGAAGAGGACTTCGGCATTTCGGTGGTCGAGGCGCAGGCGTGCGGCACGCCCGTGGTCGCGCTCGGGCGCGGCGGCGTGCGCGAGATCGTCGTCGAGTCCGCCGATCCCGAGCGCGCGACCGGGCTCTTTTTCCACGAGCAGAGCGTGGAGGCCATTGTCGATGCGGTGGAGCGCTTCGAAGCGGCGCCGCCGTTGCGGCCCGAAGTGTGCCGCCGCAACGCGCTGCGCTTCACGGCCGAGCGCTTCAAGCGCGAGTTCATGGGCGTGGTCGAGCGCGCCGTGGCGATGAGCCGCGAGCCCGTCGATATTGCCGACGCCGCTTCCGTCCATGCCGCCGTGAACGCCGAAGCCGAGCCGGAGGTCCGCCGCTGGCGTTCCGCGTGATTTCAGGCGGACCACAAACGTTTTAGCGAGCCGCCTTCGCAGGACCGTGCGGGGAGCGGCTGGGGGTGAAGCAAGTGCAACTGTCACTATTCGGCGTGCTCGTGTTCGTCATCGGACTCGCCACGCTCTATACGTCGTATCGCGGCGCGGTGTACGCGATGGCGGCGTGCTGCCTGTTCGGCGCGACGCTCGCATTGGGTCTTGGCGGCATCGGCGTCATGCCCGCGCAGCTTTTTCTCGCGTTCTTCGCGATACGCGCGTTCAATCTCGCGGGCGGCAAGCGCATCGGCGACGCGTTCGCGCTCGACAAGCCGGGCTTCTGGCTGCTCTGCACCTGCGTGTGGGGCGTGTTCGGCGCGATCGTGCTGCCGCGGCTGCTGCGCGGCTCGACGCTCGTGTTTCCCGTCGATCACGACCTGGGCGGCACGGCGCTGCTTCAGCCGCTCGGCCCCGTTTCAGGCAATCTCTCGCAGGCGTTCTATTGCGTCGGCGACGTGGTGGTGTACGCGTGCATGTATGCGCTGCTCAAGTATCGCGGCGCCTATCGCGCGCTCGCGAGCGGCATGCTCCTGCTCACGCTGCTCGACGTGGCGGCCGGCGTGATCGACATCGGCACGCACGCCGTGGGGCTCGACGTGATGTCGGTCATCAAGACCGCGCAATACGCCGACCTGAGCGGCGAGGAAATGGGCGGCCTCGTGCGCATCACGGGCACCTTCCCGGAAACGTCGGCGTTTTCCACCTTCACGCTGCCGCTGTTCGTGTTCTGCCTCAACCTCTGGCTGGTCGGCTACCGGCCCAGGCTTTCCGGCGCGCTCGCGGCGGCGGCCGGCACGCTGCTGCTGCTGTCCACCTCGGGCACGGCCTACGTGGGCCTTAGCGCGTATATGTTCGTGCAACTCTTCAGCCGGCCGGGGCGCGTCTCGTCCGACGCCGGCGCGCGCAAGCGCCGCCTGTGGATCATTGCCGCGTGCGCGGGCCTGCTCGGCTCGCTCTACGTCGTGCTGTTCCTGCCCGTGGTGGCGAACGTGCTCACCGATTTCGTCAACGCCACCGTGTTCGGCAAAGCCGACAGTTCCTCGGGCGTCGAACGCATGAGCTGGAACATGCAGGGCGTGACCAATTTCATGGACACCTACGGCATCGGCGTGGGCCTCGGCAGCATTCGCACCTCGAGCTTTCTCGTGGTGCTGATCGCGAATCTCGGCGTCGTGGGCGTGGTCTGCTATGCGCTTTTCATCGGCAAGTCGCTGTTCACGCCCGTGGCCGCGCATTACCCGCTCACGGAGCGCGCCGTGTGCCATGCCGCGCGGCACGCGATGATCGCCACGCTCATCGTGGCGTCGATCTCGGCGGGCGTGTTCGAGCTGGGCTCGTGCTTCTATCTGTTCGCGGCGGCGGCGGGAGCGCTGCCTTCGCGCGCGCCGCGCCGGGCCGTGTCGCGCGAAGTGTGGGTGCCGCAAGGCGTGAAGGAATGACGCCTCCCGCGCGCGCGCCGGATGGGTTCGATGCCGCGTTCGTGTTTGCGTGCGCGTGCGTGGGGCAGGCAGCATTCATTCGTCTGCCGTATCGGTAGGATCGGCCGTATCAACACGATGCTTTTCCCGGCGCGGCTCGTTCCGGTTCGCGGGAAAAGGCAAGGGATGGATTCGAGTCTCTGTTCGCGAGTGACCATGACCATAGAACAACATCTGGAACAACATCTGCCGTTGACCGAAAAACAACCTAAAGTCTGCGTGATCTTTCCCACGCGCGGCCGCGCCGCCGTGCTCGAACGCGTGGTGGCGTTCGTCGACACGCAGACCGTCAAGCCGGACCTCGTCATCGTCTCGTGCGTGAGCGACGAGGACGTGGGCAACCTCGCGAGCCGGCCGGGACTGCGCGTCATCATGGGCCAGCCGGGCAGCACGGTGCAGCGCAATCACGCGCTCGACCAGGTGCCCGAGGACTTCGACGTGGTGATCATCCTCGACGACGACTTCCTCATGCATCCCACGTGGATCGCGCAAGTGCTGCGCGCCTTCGACACCGATCCGGCCATTGCCTGCGTGACGGGCACCGTGATCGCCGACGGCATTCACGGCCCCGGCTATTCGTTCGAGGAAGGCTGCGCGATTCTCGCGCGCACGCACGAGGTGCCGAAGCATTTGAACGTGGCGCCGACGGGCGGCCCGTACGGCTGCAACATGGCGTTTCGCGCGAGCGCGATCGTCGACATCCGGTTCGACGAGCGCCTCGTGCTGTACGGCTGGCAGGAAGACCGCGACTTCGGCGGCCAGATCTGGAATCGCGGCTATCGCGTCGTGCGCATCAACACGGCGCTCGGCGTGCATCTGGGCGTGAAGCGCGGGCGCGTGTCGGGCCGCAAGCTCGGCTATTCGCAGGTCATCAATCCGCTCTATCTCGTCAGCAAGAAAACCATGCCGATGCGCGACGCGCTCGATCACGTCATGCGCAACGTGGCGAGCAATGTGGTGAGGAGTTTCGCGCCGGAGCCATGGGTCGACCGGCGCGGGCGGCTGGGCGGCAACCTTATCGGCCTGTGGGATTTCGTGCGCGGCAGGCTCACGCCCGAGCGCGCGGCGCGGCTTTGAACAGCGGCGATTTCGCATGGATGACTCGCGCGGACGCGTTCGCGCGAACGATCGCCGGTCATCGGATTCGAGGGGCAATGCAATGAAAAGACTGGATTCGATTCAGGCGCTGCGCGCGGTCGCGGCCTTGCTCGTCATGATCTGCCATGCGGCGACGGAAGTGGACGCGGGCGCGTCGGCTTCCGCGTCCAACCTCTGGCTGCTCGTGAACGCGAAAGGGCAGTTCGGCGTGGACATCTTCTTCGTCGTCAGCGGCTTCGTGATGATGTACATCATCTCGGGCCAGCGCGCGGGCGGCGCCGGCGCCACGACCAGCGCCACGTGGTTCATCAGCGAGCGCATCGTGCGCGTCGTGCCGCTCTATTGGGTCGTCACGCTGCTTTCGGTGGCCATCGGCCTCGTGGTGCCCGCGCTCAAGCACAAGAGCTTCGTCACGCTGCCCTACGTGCTGCGCTCGCTCGCGTTCCTGCCGTCCACCAATCCGGCGACCGGTGCGCCCGAGCCGGTGCTCGGGCTCGGCTGGACGCTGAACTACGAAATGTTCTTCTACGTGGTGATTTCCGTGGTGCTGCTGCTCGGCATCCGCCGCGTCTATCTCGCGCTGGTGGCGATCTTCGCGGCGCTCGTCGCGGCGGGCGCGTGGCTGCATCCCGAGACCATCGTGCTGAAAAGCTGGACGCACACGATCATTCTCGAATTCATGTTCGGCGCGTTGTTCGCGCAGTTGCGCATCTCGGGATTTCGCCTCGGCTTGCCCGCGCAGATCGTGTTGTTCGCGGCGGGCGTGGCGGGCTGGCTTTTCACGGGGTTGCCCATTCACGGCGAGTTCGACCTGCGCGGCCTCGTTTGGGGACCGCCCGCCGCGCTGATTTTCGCGGGCGTGGTGCTGGGCCGACGCGAGGCCGCTTATCCTAAGCTGCTGCTGCTGATCGGCGATGCCTCGTACAGCCTGTATCTCACGCATCTTTTCGTGATGCGCGCGACCTCGATCGCGGTGAATCATTTGCCGGTGGGCGCGGCGTGGCGGCCGGCGGTGTTTTTCGCGGTGTTCGTTCCGGTTGCGGTGGGCGTTTCCATACTGTCTTATCGCAAGTTCGAGGTGCCGACCATGCGCCTGGGGCGCCGCATGCTGCGCGCGTGGCTCAGCAAGCCGGAGCGGGTGGAAAGCGCGGCGCCCGTCACGCCGCAAGCGGGAACGTGAGGCGAGTGCGGGATGGCTGGCGATGAAGAACGGGCGTAGTCGCCCGTTTTTCTTTTTGCGGCGTGGCGGCTGTGGAAGCGGGTGGGATTGGGGTAGCTTGCGTTGGAAGCGTTGGACGAGTCGTTTGCGGGGGTGGCGGGCTTTGCGCTGCTGTCGCTGATGAGGTTGTTATCGTTGCTGGAGCGGGTTGAGCGGGGTGAGCGGGTTGCACCGCTAATGCCGCTAATGCCGCTAACGCTAATGCCGCTAATGCCGATTACGCTAACGCCGATTACGCCGATTACGCCGATTACGCCGATTACGCCGATTACGCCGATTACGCCGCTAACGCCGCTAACGCCGCTAACGCCGCTAGTGCCGATTACGCTGGTTATCCCGACTACACGGCTAACGTCGATTGCGTCCCTAACGTCGATTACGGCACTCACACTGCTGCGCCGCTATTGCCGCTAAGGCGAAACGCGCGATACGCCACTATCGCCGCTAACAAAAGTCACGACGCTCATGGGGCGCCTATGCGCACGCCGCTATCGCCACTATTGCCGCCATCGCCACCACCGCCACCAGCGCCAACCTCACCACCCCTCCCGCGTCCGCGCCCTCAATGCGCCTTTTGTTCGAGCGGCCCATTGTGCTGCGGCGCTTCGCTGCCGGCGATGGCGGCCTGCGCCGAAGCCCGCGCGGGGCGCTTGAGCCAGCGCCGCAACGCCGTGCGCGCCTGCGCATGCAGCGGTGCGTCGACGAACCGGTACATCGCGCCGCCCACGGCAATGGCCGCGGCGACGATGAACGCGGCGCCCAGCGGCGCCGTGGCATCGAAACCGTCCACCATCTTCGGCAGAAACCGGCGCGCGGCTTCGACGCAATACGGATGGCTCAAATAAATCGCGTAGCTCGCATCGCCGACGAACACGAAACCGCGCGTGAGCGGCCCGTTGCCGAGCGACGCTTCGAGGCTCAGCGCGGCCATCACCATGAGGAACGCCGGGATGCCGAAGCACAGCAACGGAAAATCCGCGATCGCGTTCCAGTCCACATAAGCCATGCACGCATAAGCAAGCACGGCGACGCCGGCCGCGAGTGCCGGCGGCAGGCGAAAACCCTGGCGCCACAGCCGCCATGCGATAAAGCCGAGCGGAAACTCGAAGATGCGTTGCGACGAATAGAACGCCGAAAGCGCATCGCCCGCGTTGAATGCGCGCGCCGCGCAAAAGATCGCCGCGAGCAGCGCGGCGGCGAACAGCAGGCGGTAGCGGCGCATGAGAACGAGCGAGAGCGCGGCCACGAGATAAAACATCATTTCGTAGTTGAGCGTCCAGCCCACGAACAGCATGGGAAAGAGTTCGCCGCTTTCCTTGCGATACGGAACGAAGAATAGCGAGCGCAGCAGATTGCCGAAGTCGGCCGTGGTCGAATTGAAAAGCGCCGGCGCGACGAGCGTGCCCGCGAATACGCAGCACGTGAGCAGCCAATAGAGCGGCACGATGCGCGCGATGCGATCGGCGAGAAAACGGCCCACGCTCAGCTCGCGGCTGTCGAGCACGAGCGCGATCACGAAGCCGCTCAGCACGAAGAAGATGTCGACGCCGAACTGACCGAAGGTGTGCGCCGTGTTGACGAGAATATGAAAGACGATGACCGTGGTGGCCGCAATGGCGCGCAACACGGTAAGGGAACGGAGCTTGTTCATGTCTGGCGCGGTCTCACGCGCAATGTCACGCGTAGTGTCACGGTTGGAAAATGTCGACCGGCGCCCGCCTGCATCGCCGTGGTCAATCCGACATCGCGTAGCGGATGAAGTTCACGCCGCTGTGGGCGATTGATTCGGATTCCTTCATGAATCGCGATGATGGTGGCTGGCGAAAGCGGTCGCGCGCGGCCGCGTCATTGGCTTTGCGCCCAGCGCCGCGTGTAGTTGCGCATCGACGCCAGCATGTCGCGCACGCGCGCCGCCGCGGCCGGTTCGGCGCGTGCGCTCCACGCGAGCGAAAGCGCCGTCGTGCCGAGGCATGCCGCGATGCTCTGCCACGAAAGCGGCGCGAACGCGAGCGTGGCGGCGAACGCGGCGCACAGGATCAGCGCGGGCGCGGCCAGCATGCGCACGGGCCGCGCATCGAGGCGCGCGACGTAGATGAGCAGCACGCCGTCGACGAGACAGCGCGCGCTCCACGCAATGGCCGCGCCGAACACGCCGAAGCACTGCATCATCCACCACAGGAACGCAAAGAACGGCAACATCTCGTAGGTTTGAAATCGCGCGACGATGCCGGGGCGTCCCGTGGCTTGCAGATGGCAGGTCGGGATCATCGCGATCGAATTGATCCAGATTCCGAGCAGGATCGTCTCGCCGACCGAAGCGGCCCGCGCGGCGAATTCGGCGCCCAGCCACAGCGTGAGAAACGGCTGCATGAGGAAGATGCCGAACACCATCATCGGCGTGAGTCCGGCGGCAAGACTGCGCATGGCATTGGCCGAAAGCGTGGCGGCGCTCGCGGCGTCGAGCGACGAAAGGCGCGGGAACAGCGCGCGCGCGATCACGGCGGGAAAGAGCCGCACGCGCCCCGCGAGGTTGAACGGCACCTGATAGTACGTGACGGCCTGCGGCCCGAGCGCATGGCCGATCATCAGACGGTCGGCGGTTTCGAGCAGCGGCTGCGCGAGCGTCGTCACGCTGATCCATGCGCCGTACGAAAATAGCGGGCGCACCAGCGCGCGGCGCGGGCCGCCGGAGAAGTTGAGCGGAAAGACGCGCCAGACGACGAGCGCCGTGAGCGTGAGCGCCGCGATGCCGGCCACGAGCGTGCCGCACACGAGATAGAAGAGATTCGGCCCGAAGAGGAGCGCCGCGCCGAGCGGCACGAGCTGATACATGAGCGTGACGGGAAACGACACCGCGTTGAGCGTGCCGAAGCGCTCGCGGCCGATCAACGTGCCGTTCAGCACGCTGATGAGATTCGAGAGCGGCACGAGGCACGCCACCAAGGGAAGCGCGGGCAGCAGCTCGGTGCGCAGCGACGCGCCCATGTCGAAGTACGCGAGCAAGACGTGCATGACGGCAAACAGCGCGACGCCGCCCGCGAGACCGAGCGCGGCGTTGAGGATCAACGCGGTCCACAGCACGGATTCGCGCTCGCCGTGCGGCGCCTCGCCAAGTTGCGCGATGCGGTTGGACGTGGCCGAGGACAGCCCCAGATCGAGAAAGCCGAAATAGCCTTGCACCATCCAGACGATCGCGAGCACGCCATAGCGCGCCGCACCGATATGGTGAAGGTAAATGGGCGTGGTCGCGAAGGCGACCAGCATGGGCAGAAAGCCACCGATGAAGTTGAACGTGGCGCTGCGTTTCAGGCTGGGTCTGGTCATGAGAAGGTCCGGTGCGCGTCACGGACATTCTGGCGGAGGCGGCCTGGCGTGTTTGTGCGTCGGCGAACGCTGGGCGGGTGCCTTAATTACCTGATTTGACGGCGCTTTCGGATTCCTTCGGCAATTCGTGCCGAAACGCCGTGACGCGCTGCGGCAGGCGCGGTTCGCGTCATCGCGCCTTTATCCGTTTCGTACCGCTTCGTACCGTTTCGTACCTTTCGTACGTTAGGCAGCAGTGCCGCGCTCGTCGAGCCGCTACCGTAGCGAGACGATTGAAGCGTGGGTATGCGGAAAAAAGCCATGAAAACGGTCGCATCGAAGACGATAGCGTTCAACGGGAAATTTTTCGGCGCGGCGCCGACGGGCGTACACAGGGTTGCCGAGCAACTCATGGCCGCCACTGACACGCTGCTCGCCGCGCGCGCCGCCGACGGCATGGACTATGCCGTGATGGTGAGGGAATGCGTGGAAATTCCGCCTTTCCGCGCGATTTCGTGCATTCGCGAAGATCCCAAGGTGCGCAAGATGCACCGCATCGCGTGGGAGCAGATCTATTTTCCGCTGGCGCGCAGAAAGGATTTCATCCTCAATCTCTGCAATCTCGGCCCGCTGTTTCATCGCAATTCCGCCACGATGATTCACGACGCCCAGGTGTATTCCGCGCCGGAATCCTACTCGCTGCCGTTTCGGCTCTGGTACAAGTTTCTGTTCTTTTTTATCGGCAAGCGGCACAAGGTCATCTTCACGGTTTCGGAATTCTCGAAGCAGGAACTCGTGCGTTACGGCATTGCGCCCGCCGACAAGATCGTCGTCGTGCATAACGGTTGCGATCATGTCTTGCAGATCCGCCCCGACAGCCGGCAGCTTTCGGTCTTGAACCTCGTGCCCGGGCGCTACGTGCTCGCGCTCGCGAATACGCAGAAGCACAAGAATATCGGCGTGCTGTTCGAGGCTTTCGCGGGCGCGGAACTCGCGCAGGTCGAACTCGTGCTGTTCGGCGGCGCGACGCGGGCCGACTTCGAAGCGCTCGGGCACGTCGTGCCGCCGAACGTGCGCTTTGCCGGCCGTATCGGCGATCCCGAACTGGTCGGGCTGATGGCCGATGCGGGCGCGCTCGCGTTTCCGTCGCTGACCGAAGGATTCGGCTTGCCGCCGCTGGAAGCGATGGCGCTGGGCTGCCCCGTCGTGGCCGCGCCGTTCGGCGCGCTGCCGGAGGTGTGCGGCAACGCGGCGCTGTATGCGGACCCGTTCAGCCCGCCGGCGTGGCGCGCGAATATTCTCACGGCGCTCGACGACGAAGCCGCGCGGCAAAGCCTGATTGCCGCGGGGCGAAGGCAGGCCGCCGAATTCACCTGGAAACAGGCGGCGCGCAGCCTGTGCGAAGCGGTCCGGGCCGTGACCGGTTGATTCCTTCAAGAAAGAGAGCTGGGGTTAGGCAATGTCGATCGACGTGGATTTCTCGCTGGCGCTGAACGATCGCACCGGCAAGCTGTTTTTGGGCAAGGATATTATTTCGACGCTCGGCAGCCGCGTATCGCGCGTGCGCTACGGCCGATTCCACGAGTTTCCGCGCCACGACTTCATGCGCCGCGTCGTGGGGCGGCTCACGCACAAGGAAACGCTCGCGCGCGTCTACCGCTCGCGCGCGGCGTCGCTGCTGCCCGTGATCCGCAATCCGCGTCCCACGCTGCATCTCGACCCGCTCAGCGTCGTGCGTCACCGGCTGGAGGCGCGCGACATCGTGCTCTGTCACGACGTGGGGCCGATCACGCATCCGCAATACTTCGCGCCCGGCGTGAAGGACATGTATGTGCTCGCCTATGCGCAAATCCAGCGCATCAAGCCGCACATGGTGTTCGTGAGCAAGACCTCGCAGCAGGAATTTCACAAGCTCTACGGCGACGATTTCGCTTCGTCGAGCGTCATCTACATTCCAACCCGGCTTGGCGTGAAGGAAGGCGAGGGGCGCCGCGTCGAAGGCATTGCCGCGCCGTTCTTTCTCACCGTGGGAAGCGTGGGCGACCGCAAGAATCAGGTGCGCTGCATCGAGGCATTCGCGGCGAGCCGGCTCGCCGAACAAGGCTGGCAATACGTGATCGTCGGCGGACGCGAGCCGGGTGCCGACGCCGCCATCGAACTGGCGAAGCAAACGCCCGGCGTCGTCATGCCGGGCTATACGAGCGACGAAGAACTGCGCTGGCTGTATCGCAACGCAGCGGGTTTTGTCCTGATGAGTCTGCTGGAAGGATTCGGCATGCCGGTGATCGAGGCCATCGAGTATGACTTGCCCTGTCTCGTTTCGAGTTCGAGCATCTTGACGGAAATCGGCGGCGATTCGATGCTCGGCGCCGATCCGCTCGAGGTGCCGTCGATCATTGCGGGCCTGCATGCGCTGGCGGCGATGCCCGGCGACCAGCGCGCGATCAGGAATGCGCAGGCGCGCGCGCATCTGCGCACGTTCGAGCGCGAATCCATTCTGGCGAGCTGGCGTGCGCTCGTCGAAAAGATCGGTTGAATGCCGTGAAGGGGCGGCTAAAAAGCCGCTTCGGCATCGGCCGATTTATACAGAAATTCCTTAACAGGATAGGGCGAGCCGAATAGCGGAGTAGGTTCGCCAACGCACATTGAGACCTTTCGCGGCGCAGTAGCCTGAACCCAGCGTTCATGGCGCGAGCTGCCCACGAGCGCCGCCGCGAGCGCAATTGCCGTTACGCCGCTTTGCGAAGTGAGTCGTGTTTTTTCGAATCGGTTCGCGTCGAAAAAACCAGCGTGAATCCCGTGCCGTGCGGCGACGGGTTCCGGGAGGTCTCATGAAGAAAGTGCTGAAGGCTCTCTTGATGCATAGCGTCGTGGGCGCGTGGCTCGGCAGATTGCCGGGCGTGTCGCGGCTTTATGCGCGGTTCGTCTGGGCGAGGCAAATGAATCTGTACTTCGGCGTGTATGGGAGTTTCGCGCACGCGGAGCGTGCCGCGACCGGATTCAACACCGTGGGCTGGAACGACGAAGGCATTGCGAAGGTGCTGGTTCACGAGGAAGCGGACGCCGCGCCGCCAGGCTTTCAGACATCGCAGTTCGCCGTGATGCTCTGGCTTTCGCGGCTGCTCAAGTCGGACCAGGCGGTGCTCGACATGGGCGGCGCGGGCGGCGTCTTCTACGAAATCTGTTCGCGCTACGATTTGCTGCCCGCGCCCATGCGCTGGCATGTGGTGGACGTGCCGGAAATGGTCAAGCGCGGCATCGCGCGCCATCAGCGGCTCAAGTCGTCGATGATCAGCTTCGGCACCGAGCTGGGCGAAGCGCCGCCGTCCGCCATCATGCTGATGCTGGGCGTGATGCAGTACCTGCCCGATCCGCTCGGCGAAAACGGGCCGGGCGTTCTCGAAACGGTCGCGGCGCTGCCCTCGCACATCCTCATCAACAAGCTGCCGTTGCTCGACGAAGGCGAAGTCTGGACGATCCAGAATCACGTCACGTCGGCGATGCCTTACCGGCTTTTCAATCGCCGGAAGGTGATGGCGTATTTCGAGTCGCACGGCTACCGGCTGCGCGACCGGTGGACGGTGCCGGAATTGAGCGTGGACATTCCGTTTCATCCCGAGCGAACCGTGCCGGTTCTCGAAGGGCTGCATTTCGAGCGCGAAGCGATTCCTCCCGTGCCCGCGCCTCGCTTCGCCGCGGGCATGAGCATGCAGGGCGCCTGACGTTCGCTTCGTGCCGCGCGGCGCGCTCGCCCGCATACGTGTCTTTCATAACCGTGAAGGTGTCACATGTTCGTTCCTGCCGACGGCGCCGTTCTCGCCGATACCCCGCCCACGCCGCGCGCCGCCGGCGCGCTTCTTCATGTCGACGAAGCGGCGTTCCGGAGTCATTTCAACCAGCATTCGTTCAAGTTCGGTCACAGCCTGCATCGCACCGGCCTGTTCGAGATTCCGCGCATCGTCGAACTGGCGCAGAAAGTGATCGACAGACAAGGCGACAGCGGTTTCGTGGCGCTCAATCTGAAGCGCGCCAGCGTCGACGAAAAATTCAGCGACGCGAAATTCAACGCGCGGGCGCAAGGCGAGCGGCTGGCCGAAACCGTGTCGCGGCTGGGCGAAATGGGCACCTGGGTCAAGCTCAGCCGCGCGCAGGACTACGACGCCGACTACGCCGAAGTGCTCGACGCGATGACCTCGGAGCTGGAAGCGCTTTCCGGCTTGCCGCTGCGAAAGGACATCACGTGGGCCACGATGACGCTGTTTCTCGCCTCGCCCAACATCACCACGCCGTTTCATATCGATCACGAAACCAACTTCCTGTTTCAGGTGCAGGGCGCGAAAGACGTGTGTCTCTTTCCCGCCGCCGACCGCGAGCTGGTGCCGGACCAGGAAGTCGAGCGCTTCTACAACGGCAACGCCGAAGCCGCGCGTTACCGCCGGCAGATGCAGGCGCGCGGCACCGTGTACCGTCTCGCGCCGGGCGAGGTCGTGCATCACCCGCCGCTCGCGCCGCACTGGGTCAAGAACGACGACAACATTTCGGTGAGCGTGAGCATCGGCTATTGCATGCGGCCGCTGGAACGGCGGGCGCGCGTCTATCAGGCGAACTATCTGCTTCGCTCGCTCGGATTGAAGCCGGTGCCGCCCGGCGTTTCGCCGTTGCGCGACGGCGTGAAGCGCGCGTTGATCTCGACGCTCGAACAGCGTAATCCCACGACTTACTCCGAAGTCGTTTTCGCGCCGATGAACCGGTTGAAGGCGCCGCTCAGAACGGTTCGGCGCTTGATGAAGCGCTGAACTCCGGCGCCGCGGCGCGCGAGTCGCGCGCGGCGGCGCTACTTCGGGCCGCCGGAAAAAGCCGGTTGCAGGAAGCGGACGACTTCGGCGTCGGTGATCGGCGAGATGCGCAGGCCGAAGGCGGCGTCGAGCGAAGCCACGAGGTGCTGCGCCCATAGCGTGTTCCAGACCACGCCCGCGTGACCGTCGTCGAGCACGGCGTTGTGCGGGTCGTCGCCGGACGTGTTGGTGACGGCCCAGCCCGGCGCGAGCTTCACCGTCTTGTACACCGGGCGGCCGTGAGCGTCGCGCTCGCCCCACTGGCTTCGGAACCACGCGCGGTCGTCGAGAAAGGCGACATGCCGATCGCCGGCCGCGATCTTGCGCAAGCCGTTGTCGAAGCGGTCGAGACCGGCGTCGATATTGGCGATCTGCCGGGCCGACTGCCAACTGTCGAATTCGGCCGACCAGTCGGCATTGCTCAGGATGCCTGTCAATGCCACGTTGGTGTCGGGATGCGTCTTGCGGATCAGCGTCACCGTGTCGCCGATCGCCTTCACGCAGGCGTCGATGATGGCGGCGGGGCGCGCCGCGCCGGGATCGCGCGCCAGGGCGTCGAGCACGTCGTGCGCGCCGACGTCGTTGATGCCGATGCGAATCAGCACCACGCCGCCGCGCCATGCCTGCGGTTCGGTGTCCATCAGCTCGACGAGGCGCAGCGCCTGACGTTGCGAGCGCCCCATCAACTGGCTGCAACCCGCGCCGCTCACGGCGTAGTCGTAGCGGTAGTCCTCCTTGCGCGGCGTGCGCGCCGAAGCGCCCGCGGCCTCTTCGATATACGCGCGATATTTGCCGCTGCCCCACGCGCCCCAGTCGCCGAGATCGACCTCGTTGCCGCGCAGCCGCGCGAGCACCTCGGTCCATTGCCACGTGGTCGCGCGCCACGGGCCGCCGCGCGCGTCGGGGGCCAGCATCAGCGTGTCGTGGTACGACTGGCTGTCCGAGTCGCCGAGCACGGCAAAGCGGATACGGCCCGGCGGCGGCGCGGTTTCCGCCGCGACCGCCGCGGGCATGCGGCGAAAGAGGCCGGGCACGGCAAGTTTCGCGAACATGAAGCCGGCCACCACGAGCACGCCGCCCAACGCGATCAGCAGCATCCGGCGGGTACGCATGGGCCGTGCATGCGCCGCGCTACGCGCCCGCATGCCTCAACTGCCCCGGCGCCGCGTGCGTTCCGTCGTGCGCTTCGTCCTGCGCGCCGCCGTTCGCCGCCGCCGCGCCGCGCGACTCGATTCCGGCCAGCCGCTCGCGCAACTGCCTGCCGATGGCGGCCACGCCCGGCGCGCGGAACATCGCGTCGTGCATGCCCGGAATTTCGGTGACGACGAGCTTGCCCGTGACCACCGCGCCCCAGCCGAGATCGTGCGCGAACTGCCGTCCCTTGAGCACCTGCGCGCTGCGGAACACCTGCACGTCGCCGTCATAGGGCGCGGCGCGGTAACGCACCTGCTGTTCGCGCAGATGGCCGATATACCAGAGGTTTTCGGCGAGTTCGTTGTTCGGGCCGTCGTTCCTGAAAAGACCGAGCCGTTCGGCGAGCGGCAGCAGACGCAGCGCGCGCACCGTGCGGAACTGCTTGAGGAACACCTTCATGGACGTCTCGCGCCGCCGCGCCGCGCGAAAGTCGCGCGGAATGTCGTGCGCGCGCACGCGCACCTTGCGCCACAGGCGGTCGAGAAGCGGCATCGACTCGCGATAGCCGGGGCACCACGTGTCGTTGAGCACCACGAGTTCGACCGTTTCGCCTTCGCGGCGCAACTGGTGCGCGGCCTCCAGCGCGATCGCGCCCAGCACGCAATGGCCCATCAGAATGTACGGGCCTTGCGGGCGCGCCATGCGGATCAGGCGCACGGCGTCGGCGGCAATGTCCTCGTAGGCGCGGTCGGGGAACGCGCGCGGCGGCCCGGGCGGGATCATCGGAATGTCGATGACGGGCCGCTCGCCGCCCACTTGCCGCGAGAATTCGTAGAACACGGCCGTGTTGTTGAGCGCGATGACCGGCGTGCCGGGCGCGTTTTCGTTGAACTGCACGATGTTGGCGGCTTGCGCGGCCAGATCGGCCTGGCTCATGAAGCCGCTCGCGCCCACGCCGGCGGGCAGGGCGGTTTGCGCGGCGGCGGACGCAACCGCCGCAACCGCGGCAACCGACGCGATCGGCGCAACCGCTGCAACCGATGCAACCGGCGGTGCGGAACGCGGTGCAACGGCGGCCGCGGGCCTGGCCGCTTCGATCTCGACGGTTTCCAGCACCTCGCGCCAACGGGCGAGATACGCGTCGACGGTTTCGAGGTCGTACAGATCGGTGTCGCCCTCGCACGAGATGCGCCAGCCTTCCGGGCGCCGCACCATGAAGAAGTTCAGGTCGTAGAGCGCGCCCGCGTTGAAGGACGGCGAGGTGGTGGCGGCGAACGCTTCGCGGCGCACTTCGTCGCCCACGCCCACGAAACTCTGCTGCAACGCGAAGTTCACGGAGCACAGCGGCGGGCGGTTCGCGCCAGCCGCTTCGTTGGCCGCTTCGCTCGCTGTTTCGCCGGCCATTTCCATCATCTCCTCGAACGGCACGTGCAGATGCTCGATGGCGTCGCTGAGCTTCGCGCCGCACTGCGCGGTGACGGCCGCGAGCGTCGCGCCATCGGGCACGTCGAGCCGCAGGATCACCGTGTTGATGAGCGGCCCGACCACGCCTTCGAGTTCCTGCTGATCGCGCACCGACATCTGCGTGCCGATCGCGACTTTCGCCTGACCGGCCGCGTCGCGCAGCGCGATCGCCAGCCCTGCCGCGGCCACGCTGAACAGCGTCACGCCTTGCGCCTTGGCGGCCGCGATCATGCGCTCGCTCAACGCGTTCGGCAGCAGGACGGAGCGGATCGCGCCCTGGAAGCGCCGCGCGGGCGGTCGCGCACGGTCGCCCGGCACGTCGAAGCGCGCGAAGTCCTTCAGTTCGGCGCGCCAGTGCGCGCGGGCGCGCTCGAGCGCGCCGCTCGCGAGGAATTCGCCTTTCCACAGCGCGTAATCGCCATGATGCAGGTCGACGTCGGCGAATTCGATCTCGCGGCCCGCATGCAGCGCGGCGAGCCCTTCCACGAGTTCGCGCACGACGATGGCGAACGACCAGCCGTCCATCACGAGCGAATGGAACGTCAGTTGCAATTCGCCCTGCGTGGCCGAGCGCGGCAGCCACACCGCGCGAAAGAACGACGGCGCGTTCAGCGCGAACGGCGTGCGCGCCTGCATGCCGCCCACGCGTTGCGCCTCGGCGCGCGCGGCTTGCTCCTCGTAACCGCGCAGGTCCACCTCGTCGAGCCGGAACGGCACGCGGCTCCAGACCTGCTGACGCAGGCCCGCGCCCGTCATCAGGAAGCCGGTGCGCAACACCTCGTGGCGCGCGACCAGTTCGCCGAGCACCTGCTCGATGCGCGCGGCGTCGAGCGGTCCCGAAAGTTGCAGCCGGAACGCGATGTTCAGCGCCGAGGCTTGCGGCGACGCCTTCTGCTCCTGCCAGAACCGCGCCTGGCAGGCCGTGGCCGGAAAGAGCGCGTGGCTCGCTTCGGCGGCTTCGCTATGGACGATTTTCAGGGCGGGTGCGTTCATCGCTCAGACTCCTTCGGCCACCCGGCGCTTGAAGTTCAGGATCGACGGCCGGGCGGCGGCGGGCGCTTCGGCGGGCGCGGCGCTGGCCGTGCCGTCGAGGCTTGCGGCGAGTTCGGCGATCGTCACGTTCTTCATCAACTGCCGCGCATCCACGCCGAAGCCGCGCTCGTTCATGCGCGCCACGATGCGAAAGAGTTGCAGGCTGTCCGCGCCGAGGCTGAAGAACGGCTGGTCGATGCCCACGTGCGCGAGACCGAGCACCTCGCCCCAGATCGCGGCGATGCCGGCTTGCGTGGGCGTGAGCGCGGGTTGCGCCGGGGCCGGCTGCGCGGCGGCCGCAGGTTCGGCCGCTTCAGGCGCTTCGGCCGCTTCGACAGATTCAAGCGCAGCCTTCGCTTCGGCTTCCACCGGCACGACTTTCAGCGCGGCGTGCGGCGCTCGCGCCGGCGTCGCCACCATGTCGGCGCTCGGCACCGGCAGCGCCTTGCGGTCGAGCTTGCCGTTGGCCGTTTGCGGCAGCGCGTCGAGCGTCATCCACAAGGTCGGCACCATGTAGCCCGGCAGTTGCGCGGCCGCATGCGCCGCGACCGCGCCTTGATCGACGTTGCCGACGAGATAGCCCACGAGGCGCGCGCTGTCGTTCACCGTATGGAGCGCGACGGCGGCGGCGGCCACGCCCGGCGCCTTGCGCAAGGCGGCCTCGATGTCCTCGATCTCGATGCGAAAGCCGCGCAGCTTGATCTGCTGGTCGCGCCGGCCCAGATGCTGGAGCGAGCCGTCGGGCAGGCGTTTCGCGAGGTCGCCCGTGCGATAGAGGCGGCGCGGCGCGGCGCCTTCGATGGCAATCGTCTGGAACGCGTTGTTGGTCAGCACGAGGCCGTTGAAGTAGCCCTTCGCGAGCCCTTCGCCGCCGATCCACAGTTCGCCCGCCACGCCTTGCGGCGCGAGCCGCAGGTCGTCGGTGAGCACGTGCAGTTCGGTGTTGGCGATGGGCGCGCCGATCACGATCGGGCCGCTCGCCGCCACGCGCGACGCCGACGACCAGATCGTGGTTTCGGTCGGGCCGTAGAGGTTCCACACGTCCGAGCCGGTGGCGAGCAGCGCGTCGGCGAGATCGCGCGGCAGCGGTTCGCCGCCGCACAGGATCTTGAAGCCTTGCGGCGCCTTGAAGCCCGCTTCGAGCAGCATGCGCCACAGCGAAGGCGTGGCTTGCAGCACCGTGGCCGCCTGCTCCTGCAAGCGCGCGACGAGTTCGAAACCGGTGCGCACTTCCTCATGGCCCGCGACGAACGTCCGGCCGCCGGCGATCAGCGGCAGGAACAGCTCCAGCCCGGAGATATCGAACGAGAACGTGGTCACGGCCACGATGCGGTCGTCGGCCGTGAAGCCCGGCGCATGCGCCATCGAAAGCAGGAAGTTGCTGAGCGCGCGATGCGGGATTTCCACGCCCTTGGGCTGGCCCGTCGACCCCGAAGTGAAGATCACGTAGGCCGAATCGGCGTCCGTCACGGCGGGCAATGCCGCCGTGTCGCCGGTTTGCGCGAGCAGCGCTTCGACGTCGAGCACGCGGTGCGCGCCCGCTTCGAGCACGTCGCGGCTCGCGCTGTCGCTCAGGATCGCGGCAATGCCGGCGTTGTCGAGAATCTGCGCGAGGCGCGCGGCCGGCATCGTCATGTCGAGCGGCACGTAGGCGCAGCCCGCGCGCCACACGCCGATCATCGCGGCCACCGTGAGCGCGCCGCGGCCCATCGCGATCGCCACGCGGCCGCGCGGCGTGATGCCGGCCGCGACTAGCGCGCGGGCGATCCGGTCGGCGCGCGCGTCGAGCTGGCGGTACGTGAGGCTCGTGGCGGCGTCGGCGACGGCGGGCGCGTCGGGGGTTCTTCCGGCTTGCGCGGCGATCAGCGCGGGCGTGGTTTGCGAAAGATCGAAATCGCACTGCGAAGCGTTCAGATCGTCGCGCAAATAGCGCACTTCGGCGTCGCTCAGGAGCGGCAGCGCGGCGATCGGCGTTTCGGCGTCGCGGGCGATGGCGGCCAGCAGCGTTTCGTAGTGGCCGAGCCAGCGCTGGATCGTGGCTTCGTCGTACACGTCGGTGATGAAGTCGCAATCGAGACGCAGCCCTTGCGACGACTCGATCACGTTCAGGAACAGATCGAAGTTCGCATAGGCTTTGGCGTTGGGCGCGAAGCGCGTGGTCACGCCGTTCAGGTCGAGTTCGCCGTCGACTTTCTCCAGGTTGAACTGAAGGTCGGTGAGCGGCAGCCGATTGAAGTCGCGCTTGATGCCGAGGTCGCGCACGAGCGCGCCGTAGGTGTAGTTCTGGCGGTCGCCGGCGTCGTAGAGATGGTCGCGCACGGCCTTCATGTGCGTGGCGAACGGCTGCTGGCGATCGAATTTCACGCGCAGCGGCAGGAAGTTCACGCAGTGGCCGACAAGCAGCGCTTCGCCCGCGTTCGACTGGCCGGCCATCGGCGCGGCGATCACCACGTCGTCGTTGCCCGCGAGGCGGCCGAACAGCACCTGCGCCGCGCCGAACAGCGTCGCGAACAGCGAGCAGCCTTGCTTCGACGAAGCGGCTTTCACCTGCTTGAGCAGGTCGGCGCCGATATGACGCGTGGTGGAAGCGCCGTTCGAGCTTTTGATTTCCGGGCGCGCGCGGTCGCCGGGCAGCTCGGGCTGCGGCGCGGGCGTGCGATGGAGGTCGAGCCAGAACTGGCGCGTTTCGGCGTCCACGCCTTCGTTGTTCTGCGCTTGCGCGAAGGCGAGGAAGCTCTGCACGTCGTCGAGTTCGGCGGGCTTGCCCGAAACGTCGGCGGCATAGAGCGCGGCCAGATCGCGCAGGATGATGTTGATCGACCAGCCGTCGCAGACGATGTGATGCGCCGTGAACACGAACGCCCACTTCTGGCTTTCGAGGCGGATCAGCGCGGCGCGCACGAGCGGCGCGCGCGTGAGGTCGAACACCGCGCGCGCCTCGCCGTCGACGATGGCCGCGAGTTCGCCCGCCGCATCGGCATGACCGGCCAGGTCGATGGTGACGAGCGGCACCGTGGTGGCCGGATCGACGATCATCGTGTCGCCCACGCGCGAGAAGTGGACGCGCAGCGCGTCGTGGCGCGCGACCGTCGCGGCGAACGCGCGCTCGAACGCGGCTTCGTTCAGATTGCCCGCGAGTTCGAGCGTGAACGATTCGTTGAACGCGAGCGACGCCTCGTGGCTCTGCTGCGCCGACATCCAGATTTCCTTCTGCGGCTCGGTGAGCGGCGCTTGCGTGAGCTGCGGCTGCGCGGCTTGCGCGGCTTGCGCGAGTTGCGGCGCCGGTGCGGCGATGCGCGGCGCGGCGGCTGCGGCGTGCGCCGTGCCGCCGAAAATGCCCACGCGTTGCAGCGCGTCGATGGCTTCGACGAAGGCGTCGCCGATCTTGCGGATGTCCTCGTCGGTGTGGCTCGTCGTCAGGAAGCAGGGGAAGCCTTCCATGATGTGTACGCCGAGGTAGCGCATGTACGGATAGAACAGGCTGCCCAGGCGATCCTCGCCCGCGAGGTTCACGTAGAACCAGCTCGAGAACGTTTCGGCGCGCGTGGCGATGCCCGCTTTTTCCAGATGCGCGTTGATGCGTTGCACGAGCGCCTGCATGCGCGCGCCGAGCTGCTCTTGCAGCGCCGGGCCGGCTTCCTTCAGATGCAGCAGCACGGCCTTCATCGCCGCGAGCACGACCGGGTGGCGCACGAAGGTGCCCGCGAAGAACGTGGGCGGCACTTCGGGCACCGAAGCATCGCCGAATTGCCACTGGCCGCCGTCGAGCGCGTCCATGTATTGCGCGTTGCCCGCGAGCACGCCGATCGGCAGGCCGCCGCCGACCACCTTGCCGTAGGTCGCCATGTCGCCCTTGATGCCCCAGTAGCCTTGCATGCCGGCCGGATGCACGCGAAAGCCCGTGACCACTTCGTCGAAGATCAGCGCGGAGTCGTTCGCGGTCGTCACCTCGCGCAACTGCTGCACGAATTCCTTCGGGCGCAGGTTCGGGTGGCGCGACTGCACCGGCTCGATCAGCACGGCGGCGATGTCGTCGATATTGGCCTTGATCCATTCGAGGCTTTCGGCCTTGGCGTAGGGCAGCACGACCATGTTGCCGACCGACTGCGACGGGATGCCGGGGGCGAGCGGGAACGCGCGCGGCACGCCCGCCTCGCTGCCCGGCTTCACGAGCACTTCGTCGAACTGGCCGTGATAGTCGCCGTCGAAGCACACCACCTTGTCCTTGCCGGTGACGGTGCGCGCGAGGCGCATGGCGGCCATCACGGCTTCCGAGCCGGTGTTGCAGAAGGTCACGCGCTCGTGGCCCGTCATCTCGGCGAACATTTGCGCGACTTCGCCCGCGAGCGGCGACTGCGGCCCGATCGCGAAGCCTTCGTCCATCTGCGCCTTGACCGCATCGACGACGAAATCGGGCGTGTGGCCGAACGCGGTTTGGCCGTAGCCGTTCACGACGTCGACGTATTCGTTGCCGTCGATGTCCCAGATCTTCGAGCCTTTCGAGCGTTGCGCGACGATCGGATACACGAGTTCCTTCCACTCTTCGCGAAAGCCGCTCGCGGTGCGCGGGTCGGCCAGCACGGCGCGATACTGCTGCGTGCGCGCCTTCGAAGTGGGCGATTTGGCCGAGTAGCGCTGCGCGAAATCGGCGATGAACGCGCTTTGCGCGTCGGTGGTTTGCGCCGAGGCCGTCGCGCCGGGCTTGTAAGCCGTGAAGCGCGAGGGGCGGTTTTCCTCGAACTTGATCTCGGGGCCGGCGGCGCGCGCGGGGGCGGCTGCTGCGGCAGTTTGCGCGGCGACTTGCGCGGAAGGCGCGGCAACGGGCGCGGCGATTTGTGCAGCGACGGCGGGCGCGGCGGGCGCGGCGGGCGCGGTCACGGCCGGTTGCGCGGCGGCCAGCGGCGCGCCTTGCAGCACGTCGAGCTGACGCGACATCACGGTTTGCATCGCGGCAAGCTGGTCGCGAATCACCGATTGCAGATCGCCCGTGGCGGGCGCGGCGGCGAATTGCGCGGCGAGCGGCGCGGCGGTTTGTGCAAGAACCGGTGCAAGAACCGGTGCAAGAACCGGCACGGCGACCGCCGCTGCGGGCGCGGTCACGGCTGCGGCAGGCGCGGCGGCGGCAGCGGGCGCTTCGAGCGCCGCGGGCGCGGCTTGCGCCGCCGGTTCCGGATCGGGCGGCATCGCGCCGTCCATGAACCCGGCGAGCGCGGGCAGCGTCGGGTAGTCGCTCATGATCTGGCGGAAGCTGATGGTCACGTCGTAGCGGCGGCGCAACTGGCGCGACACCTGACCCATGAACAGCGAGTCGTAGCCGAGATCCCAGAACGTCACGTCGGGGTTGGACAGATCGGGCGCCTCGCCGGACATTTCGGCGAGCAGCGAGGCCAGTTCGGCGACAAGACGCGGTTTGCGGTCGATTTGGGCGGGTTGGGACATGGCGGTCGGGGCGATGGTGGTGTGGGTCTCGGGCGAAGCAGGCGCGGCCGCGGGGGCAACCGCCGCAGCCGGGGAGGCGGGTGCGGTTTGGGGCGCGGCCGCGGCTTGCGTCGTCGTCGTTTGGGAATGGGATGCAGGAGCGGGCGCGTCGATCCAGTGGCGCTCCGGTTCGAACGGGTACGTCGGCAGCGGGATGCGGCGCGCGCTGCGGCTTTGCACGATGTTCCAGTCGGGCGTCACGCCGTTGAGCCAAAGCCGGCCGGTGGCTTCGGCGAACGTGGCCAGCTCGCGCTCGCGCAGCGCGAAGTCGGGCAGCGAGGCGACGGCGGCCTGATAGCGGTCCTTCGGCAAGCCTTGCGCGGCAAACGTCGCGAGCGTGCGGCCGGGACCGATTTCGAGCAGCAGCGGCCGGGTTTCGGCGGCCGAGGTCACGGTGGCGAGCGCGTCGCTGAAGCGCACCACGTTGCGGCAATGGTGCGCCCAGTAGTGGCCGGTCACGGGCTGGTCCATCGCCGCCCATTGGCCCGTCACGGAGGACACGTAAGGAATCTTCGGCGGCGCGAACGCGAGCGTGCCGGCGAGCTTCGCGAGGTCCTCCACCACGCCCGACATCATGCGCGAATGGAACGCGTGCGACGTATGCAGGCGGCGATGCTCGATGTCGCCTGCCTTCAGCGTGGCCTCGAACGCCTCGATGGCCGCGAACGGACCGGCCACCACGCTCAGCGCGGGCGCGTTGACGGCGGCGAGATCGACGTCGGCGGGCAGCATGGGCGCGAGTTCGGCTTCGGAAAGGCGCACGACCAGCATCGCGCCCGGTTCCGCCGACTGCATCAGCGCGCCGCGCTGCGCGATCAGCGAAAGCGCGTCCTCGAACGCGATGGCTTCGGCCACGCAGGCCGCGACCAGTTCGCCGACGCTATGGCCGATCATGGCCGCGGGCTTCACGCCGCGCGAGATCCACAACTGCGCGAGCGCGTATTCGACGAGAAAGAGCGCGGGCTGCGCGTAGATCGTCGAGCGGATCGGATGCGGCGTGTCGTCGCCTTCGGGCGCGGCGCTGAACATCAGCGTGCGAATGTCGAGGCCGACGTGCGGCGCGAGCACGGCGGCGCCCTTGTCGATCCACTCGCGGTACACCGGTTCGGTGCGATAGAGCGCGTTGCCCATGCCGGGATACTGCGCGCCCTGGCCGGGGAACATGAACACGACCGGCGGCGCGGCTTGCGGCGCTTGCGCTTCGAGCGCGCCTTTGCTCGCGCCCGCGAGCCTCGCCTGCGCCTGCTCCAGGTTCTCCGCGACCACCACGGCGCGATGCGCGAACGCGCGGCGGCCCGTTTGCAGCGTCGCGGCGACGTCGGCGAGGGCGAGATCGGCGTGCGCGCTCAGGTGCGCCGCGAGATTCGCCTTCGCGCGTTCGAGCGCGGCCGCGCTGCGCGCCGAGATCGGCAGGATCTGCACGGCCCGATCGACGCCATCGACGCCATCGACGTTGCCGGAATCCTCATCGCTCCGGGCCGCGCTCGCCGCGCGCTCGGGCGCTTCCTCCAGCACCATGTGTACGTTCGTTCCGCCGACGCCGAGCGAACTCACGCCCGCGCGGCGCGGCGCGTCGCCCGCGTCCCACGCGCGCGCGGCCGTGTTGAAGAAGAACGGGCTGTTCGCGAGTTCGATGCCGGGGTTCGGCGTGCGGAAGTGCGTGAGCGGCGGCAGCGTGCGATGGCGCAGCGCGAGCGATGCGGCGATGAAGCCCGTCACGCCCGCGGCGGCGTCCAGGTGCCCGACGATAGCCTTCGCCGAGCCGAGCGCGCAGAACTGGCCGCGCTCGCCGCCGTCCACGCCGCCCAGGCGGAACGCCTGCACGAGTCCCGCGAATTCGATCGGGTCGCCGAGCGGCGTGGCCGTGCCGTGCGCTTCGATATAGCCGATCGAAGCCGGGTCGATGCCCGCCTCGGCGTGCGCGATGGCGACGGCGCGCGCTTGCGCATCGACGCTCGGCGCGGTGAAGCCCACCTTGTCCGAACCGTCGTTGTTGATGCCCACGCCGCGAATCACGGCGTAGATCGGGTCTTCGTCGGCGAGGGCGTCGTCGAGGCGCTTGAGCAGCACCACGCCCGCGCCGCTGCCGAACACCGTGCCTTGCGCGCCCGCGTCGAACGGACGGCATACGCCGTCGGGCGCGCCCATGCCGCCTTCCTGGTAGAAGTAGCCGCGCTTTTGCGGGAAGGTGATCGACACGCCGCCCGCGAGCGCCATGTCGCAGCGCCCGGCGCGCAGGTTTTCGACGGCGAGGCCGATGGCCGTGAGCGAGGTCGAGCAGGCCGTTTGCACCGAGACCGCCGGTCCCGTCAGGCCGAGCTTGTAAGCCGTGCGCGTGGCGACGAAATCGCCCGCGCCCATCAGCTTCTGATATTCGCCGATCTGGAACTGGCTCGTGAATTCGTCGATCACGCCGCGGTCGGTGAGGACGTGCTTGAGGAAGTACGTGTTCATCGAAGTGCCCGCGAACACGCCCACGGCGCCGGCGATCCGCGCCGGGTCGTAGCCCGCGTCCTCGAACGCTTCCCACGCGATTTCCAGGAAGAGGCGCTGCTGCGGATCGGTGAGCGCGGCCTCGCGCGCGAGCATGCCGAAGAAGCCCGCGTCGAAGCGGTCGACGTCGGGCAGGATCGGCCGCGCCTTCACGTAGCTCGGGTCGCGGCGCGACTTGTCGTCGAAGCTGTCCTCGAGTTCGGCCACGTCGAAATGCGTGATGCTGTCGCGGCCCGCGAGCAGGTTGGCCCACAACTGCGCCACGTTGCGCGCGCCCGGAAAGCGCCCGGCCATGCCGACCACGGCAATCGCGCCGTCGTGCGCGTCACGGCCGCCGTTGCCGCCGTTGCCGCCATTGCCGTGACGAACGGCTTGCGCGTTCGCCGCGCCGCCCGCGTCGCGCAGATGCGCGGCCAGCGCCTCCACGTTCGGATGGCGGAACAGATCGACGAGCGCGACCTTGGCCGTCACTTCGCGCGCGATGATCGCGTGCGAGCGCATCAGGTCGAGCGAGCGCAGGCCGAGATCGAAGAAGTTGGCGCGGCGGTCGATGGGCTTGCCGAGCATCCGCTCGAACACGGCGGCGAGCTGCGCGGCGACGTCGTCGTCGGCGGCCGGCGCGGCGGCCGTGGCCTGCGCTTGTGCTTCGAGTTCGCGCAGCAGCGCCTTGCGGTCGATCTTGCCGTTCGGCGTGAGCGGAAAGTCGGCGAACACGCGCAGTTCGGCGGGCGCCATGTAGTCGGGCAGCGCTTGCTTGAGATGCGCGCGAAGCGCGGCCACGAAGGCTGCGGCGTGGGCTGCGGCGTCGGCTTCGGCGGCTTCGGCTTTCACGAATCCGGCGATGGCCTTGCCGTTGCGGCCGTCGAACGCGGCCACGGCGGCGTCGGCCACGCCGGGCGCCGCGCGCAGGGCGTGCTCGATCTCGTCGAGTTCGATGCGCTTGCCCGCGATCTTGATCTGGCGGTCGTTGCGGCCGAGAAATTCGATCGCGCCGTCGGTGCGGCGGCGCACGAGGTCGCCGGTGCGATAGAGCTTCGCGCCCGGCGTGAACGGATCGTCGACGAACTTTTCGGCGCTGAGTTCGGCGCGGTTCAGATAGCCGAGCGCGACGCCTTCGCCGCCCGCGACCAGTTCGCCGATCTCGCCTTCGGCCACCGGCGCGAGCTTGTCGTCGAGCAGATACACCTGCGTGCCCGCGATGGCCTCGCCGATCGGAATGGCTTCGCCGTTCGCGAGCGCTTCGCCGTCGCGCGGAATGCGGTAGCAGCAGGTGAACGTGGTGTTCTCGGTCGGGCCGTAGCCGTTGACGATTTGCAGCCCCGGATGCGCGGCCATGACCTTGCGCACGTGCGGGGGCGAGAGCACGTCGCCGCCCGTGAGCGCTTCCTGGAGCGGCGCGAACGCCTCGATGCGGTAATCGGCGAGCGCGTTGAAGAGGCCCGCCGTGAACCATGCGCTCGTGGCGCCCAGCCGCGCGATTTCAGCGGCGATGACGTCGAGCGACGGCTGCACTTCGTTGACGATCGCGGCGCAACCGCCGTTGAGCAGCGGCCCCCAGATTTCGAGCGTGCTTGCGTCGAAGGCGAGCGGCGCGAGATTGAGAAAGCGCGTTTGCGGCGAGAGCGCGGTGAAGGTTTGACCGCGCACGAGGCGCAAAATCGCGCGGTGCGGCACGATCACGCCCTTCGGTTTGCCCGTGGAGCCCGAGGTGTACATGATGTACGCGGCGTCGTTGCCGGCGCACGGCCGCAGCGCGGCGGCTTCGGTGGCGTCGATGGCCTCGGCCGCCGCCATGAGATCGGCGAGATCGAGCAGCGTGCCTTCGCTCTCGCCGCTCTCGCCCCGTTCGCCGAAGCTCGCGAGCGCCGCGCTTTCGGCGACGATCAGCTTCGGCGCGCAATCGGCGACGATAAAGTCGAGTTGTGCGCGCGGATACGCGGGATCGAGCGGCACGTAGACCGCGCCCACGCGCAGGATCGCGAGCATCAGCGCGAGCGTGTCGCGGCTGCGCGGCACCATGATCGCGCAGCGCTCGCCGGGTTCCAGCCCCTTGCGCGCGAGCACCGTCGCAAGACGCGCCGAGCGCTCGCCGAGCGCCGCATAAGTGGTTTCGCCGCTCGCGTCGAGCGCGGCCAGCCGATCGCCGAATTGCGCGCATACGGCATCGAAGCGCGCCGCCACGCCGGGGACTTGACCTGTTCCGCCTGGCCAGTCGCTTAAATATCCGTCTCTGTGTGACATTTGCCGGTCTCCCGTCATCTTTCAAAACCCCCGCCTCGCGATTGCGCATGCGCCGTTGCATACCGCCGTTGCATACGTTTCGCGGCCAGACACGGAAGTGGTCGATTGCGCCAAGCTTTCGTCGCCCGATCCGTGTCCGGGGCGCGAAATATGTTGTAAGTGAAAGTTAATCGTCTACGGGATGGCGCTCCGTTCGGCTTCGCACACACGAGCGGAGCAAGCAGGTCGCGCGCGACGGCGGGAGAGCCACGGCCCGCAAGGCTGAGGGCCGCGCGCAAGGCGGCGGCGGCGGGGCTTTGGCGGTCGCGGGACAACGTTTGCGCGGATGTGCGGTATCCCACGTTGGCGTGGCGCGCGTCGCACGCGCAGGAGCCGTTTGGGTCCCGTTCGCCGCGCCGGCCGTAAGGTGGGTGTTAGCGGTGCTGGCCGTGCCGCCGCGTTCGCGAGCCGCCGCCGCTCAGTTCATGTTGACGATCGACCAGTCCGTGCGCCGCGCCGCCACCGCGCCCGCGCGCGCCGCGTGGAACGGCAGCGCGCGAATGCGCCATTGCGCGGCCTCTCGCGCCTCGCCGCCGACGAGCCGTGGCGTCGTGTCGCCGTGTATCGAGAGGTCGAATTCGAAATGACCCGGCGGCAGCACGAAGCCGGTGCCGAGCGCCTTCAGGCCGGCTTCCTTGCGCGCCCAGGTTTCGAAGAAAACGGCGTGCTGCTGCGCCGGCGTCAAGGCGCGGTACGTCGCGAGTTCGCGCGCGGTGAACACTTCGAGCGGCACGCAGTCCTCGATGGGCCGCAGGTTTTCCACGTCGATGCCCACTTCGAAGCCGTTCGCGACCGCGAGCGCCGCCGCGTTTGCGGTGTGGCTCAGGTTGAAGCGCAGTTGCCAGCCGGCCGGCTGTGTCGCGCAGAACGGCTTGCCCTCGGCGCCGGTTCCGAGCGCGACGGCGTGCGCGGGAATCGCCAGATAGCGGCCAAGGAGCCGCCGGAGTTCCGCGCGTCCCGCCACGTAGCGGCGGCGATGCTGCTCGAAGCGGAATTGGCCGGCGCGCTCGCGCTCCTGCGCCGAAAGCGTTTGCCAGTGACGCTCGAAGTCGCCGCCGGGCGCGTCCAGATCCCACTGCCAGACGTGTACCTCGTCGGGCGAGGGCGGCGGGAGCGAAGAGGAGGGCATGGCGCTGTCTGTCGATGGATTGCGTCGGAGGTTTGGCCGCATTGTGAACAAACGGTGACGCGGTGTTTGTACGCGCGCGAACGCTGGTTGTGCGCCGATCTCGACGTCGACCGGCAATGGGCTGGGGCGAGCCTCCCATTGGCAAAGGCGAACACGATGCACTTATCCCTATAATTGACGCCCAACGAAGAACCGGAGCCATTGGTTGGAACACCGACTAGACCATATCGACGCCATTCGCGCGTTCGCCGCCGTTAGCGTGCTGGTTGAACACTTCTATGCCGCACCTTCGATTGCATCCGGGCACACCTGGGCGCAGAGCGTCGTTGCCGGCCTCGATCTGGGGCGTATCGGCGTGGTCGTTTTCTTCCTGATATCCGGGTTTGTCATTCCCTTCAGCCTGAAGAAAAATCGTCACCTCGGTGACTTTTGGGTCAAGCGGGTCACCCGGCTGTATCCGGCTTACTGGATTTCGCTCATTCTCGCGGTCGTCCTTCAGTCGGTGGTTTCCCGGGAGGCCATTGGTGGCGCGCAGGCGCTGGCCAACGCCACGATGCTTCAGAACTTCTTTCATTACGAGAACGTGCTGGGCGTCTACTGGACACTCAAGCTGGAGCTGGTTTTCTATGTGATGGCCTATGGGCTTTTTCTCTTTGGGCTAATAGATAGCGCGTTCGCTCTCGCCGCGATTTCCGGCGGGCTGTTCTGCGTTTTTCTTCTGTATCTGGATTACTGGACAAACGTCACGGCCATCGGTCATCACATCGCGGCCGCCCTGCATCTGGGTGGCGCTATTGCCAGCAGCACTGGCGCAGCAGGGAACCATCCGATTCCCGGCATTCTCAACATGAACTGGGGAAATTTTTGCGCGTATTTTTCCGCGATGTTTCTCGGCGCGTGTTTGCGGAGGTGGTCCGAGGGCAAGTTGCGGACAGCAGGAAAAATGGCGATCGGCTTGCTGTGTTTCGGGTGGCTGGTCTTGCTGCCGGCGATGGGCATCGTCTGCTATTTGAAAACGCAGGACATCGGGCTTTTCAGCATGTATGGCTCGTGGGCGACTGCGCTTGCGCTCTTTCTGCTCCTTGCGTTCGTCACGCCGGTTCGCAGCAAAGTCCTGGCGTGGATAGGCCTATGCAGTTATTCGCTCTACCTCCTGCATTCGATGGTCATCGATTTGCTGCTTTCCTCGCCGCCCTTTGCTGCGCCGCATGCTTTCTCGCCGCTTTTGATGCTGGTCGTATGCATTGCCATATCGCTGGCGGTTGCCCACGTCTCGTATTTTCTGGTCGAAAAACCGGCCATGCGGTTCGGCCGTTCCGTAGCCAGGCGGCTCGAGCGTGGCGCGACGACTTAAGCGTCGGCCTAAAACAGCGGCTTCTCGGGTTCGGATGATTTGACACCGTTTTACGTTCGATGCGATCTTGTCAGGGATTTCCCCAGGTCCACGTCATCCGCCCCCGTTCTTGAATTTGTCACCACCCGTCCATATAATTAGCACTCACCGCATGAGAGTGCTAACAACGCTCGGTGCACTTACATCTCTGGCTGGCGATCCACGGCAGCCAGGTTTTCTTCAGTCGGCTTCAAGTCCTAATCAAGAGAGAGAGGATCTATCCATGAACCTTCGTCCTTTGCATGATCGCGTGATCGTCAAGCGCCTGGATCAGGAAACCAAGACGGCTTCCGGCATCGTGATTCCGGACGCAGCGGCAGAAAAGCCGGACCAAGGCGAAGTGCTGGCCACGGGCCCGGGCAAGCGCGACGACAAGGGCGCGCTGATCGCGCTCGACGTCAAGGTCGGCGACCGCGTCCTGTTCGGCAAGTACGCTGGTCAGACCGTCAAGGTCGACGGCAGCGAACTGCTCGTGATGCGCGAAGAAGACATCATGGCCGTGGTGAACAAGTAAGTTCATTCCACCGCACACCATTCAAGAATCCCAAGGAGTTAGAAGATGGCAGCTAAAGACGTCGTGTTCGGCGATTCCGCCCGTTCCAAGATGGTTGAAGGCGTGAACATTCTCGCCAACGCAGTGAAGGTCACGCTGGGTCCGAAGGGCCGCAACGTGGTCCTCGAGCGCTCGTTCGGCGGCCCGACGGTCACCAAGGACGGTGTCTCGGTCGCGAAGGAAATCGAGCTGAAGGACAAGCTCCAGAACATGGGCGCGCAAATGGTCAAGGAAGTCGCTTCCAAGACCAGCGACAACGCCGGCGACGGCACGACGACGGCAACGGTCCTCGCGCAGTCGATCGTTCGCGAAGGCATGAAGTACGTCGCATCGGGCATGAACCCGATGGACCTCAAGCGCGGCATCGACAAGGCGGTTGCGGCAGCAATCGAAGAACTGCGCAAGCTGAGCAAGCCCTGCACGACCAACAAGGAAATCGCGCAAGTCGGCTCGATCTCGGCGAACAGCGATTCGTCGATCGGCGACCGTATCGCTGAAGCGATGGACAAGGTCGGCAAGGAAGGCGTCATCACCGTCGAAGACGGCAAGTCGCTGCAAGACGAGCTGGAAGTGGTCGAAGGCATGCAGTTCGACCGCGGCTACCTCTCGCCGTACTTCATCAACAACCCGGACAAGCAAGTCGCCGTGCTGGAAAGCCCGTTCGTCCTGCTGTTCGACAAGAAGATCTCGAACATCCGCGATCTGCTGCCGGTTCTGGAACAAGTCGCGAAGGCTGGCCGTCCGCTGCTGATCATCGCTGAAGACGTCGAAGGCGAAGCGCTCGCCACGCTGGTCGTCAACAACATCCGCGGCATCCTCAAGACCGTCGCCGTCAAGGCTCCGGGCTTCGGCGACCGCCGCAAGGCCATGCTGGAAGACATCGCGATCCTGACCGGCGGCCAGGTCATCGCCGAAGAAACCGGCCTCACGCTCGAAAAGGCAACGCTGCAAGAACTGGGTCAAGCCAAGCGTATCGAAGTGGGCAAGGAAAACACGACGATCATCGACGGCGCCGGCGAAGCCGTGAATATCGAAGCGCGCGTGAAGCAAATCCGCACGCAAATCGAAGAAGCGACCTCGGACTACGACCGTGAAAAGCTGCAAGAGCGCGTTGCCAAGCTGGCAGGCGGCGTGGCAGTGATCAAGGTCGGCGCTGCGACCGAAGTCGAAATGAAGGAAAAGAAGGCACGCGTGGAAGACGCGCTGCACGCAACGCGCGCTGCGGTTGAGGAAGGCATCGTCCCCGGCGGCGGTGTTGCCCTGATCCGTGCCCGCGTGGCCGTCTCGGGCCTGAAGGGCTCGAACGCAGACCAGGACGCCGGTATCAAGATCGTCCTGCGCGCGATGGAAGAACCGCTGCGCCAGATCGTCACGAACGGCGGCGAGGAAGCATCGGTCGTGGTGGCAGCGGTTGCTCAGGGTTCGGGCAACTACGGCTACAACGCAGCCACGGGCGAGTACGTCGACATGGTCGAAGCCGGCGTGGTCGACCCGACGAAGGTCACGCGCACCGCGCTGCAAAACGCAGCTTCGGTCGCAGGCCTGCTGCTGACGACGGACGCAGCCGTTGCCGAAGTGCCGAAGGAAGATGCACCGATGCCCGGCGGCATGCCCGGCGGCATGGGCGGCATGGGCATGGACATGTAATTCCGGTTTCGACCGAAATGACGTCGAAGTGCGGGGAAAGCATCGCGAGGTGCTTTCCCAAAGAAAAAACCCGCAGCGATGCGGGTTTTTTTTCGTCTCCACGGTGCGTTTTCGCGTGGCTTTTACGTGGTTTCTGCGTGGTTTTTGCGTGGCGTCGCGAATGGCTTTCGCGCCGCGCCTTCATCGAGCGCTTGCGCTCAATGCTTGGCTTCGCCGGGCGGCAACTCGCTGCCGGGGCGCGGGGGCGCTTCGCCGCCTTCTTCGTTGTCGTTGCTGCGCGCCCAGAAAAACCGGTCGGGGAGCCACGCGCCCATGCCGGGCCGGAACGCGCTCTGCACGGCCTGATACAGATATTCCTGCGCCTCGCGCACCGCTTCGGGCGGCTCCTGGCCATTCGCGAGCAATGCGGCGATGGCGGCGCCCAGCGTGTCGGTCACGCCCATCATCGGTTGCGCGGCGCGGTCCCACAAATCCTGGCGCAACTGGCCGTCCTCGCAATAAAGCGTGTTGACGACGCGGTGCGTGCCCGTTTCCATCGCCAGAATATATTCGCAGCCAGTGGAGAGCAGGTGGGCGATGGCCGCGTCGACGCTCGGCGCGTCGGCGTCGCCGTCGGGCTGCGCGAGCGCGATCAGCGTGGCGGCGTCGGCGACCAGCAGCGTGGTTTGCGGCACGAGCAGGTCGGCCATCGCTTCGCGCAATTCGTCGGCGGCGAGCACGTGTTCGTCGTCGAGCGTGAAGTCGGGCGCGAGGATGAGCGGCACGTCGTCGTAATCGGCGACGACTTCGGCAATCGCGCTCACCACTTCCGCGCGCGCGCCCGCGCCCACCTTGAATGCGGCGATGGGCATGTCTTCCAGCAGCATGCGAGCCTGCGTGGCGACGGTTTCGGGATCGAGGCCGGTGACTTCGTCGCAGCCCGCGGAGTCGCGCACGGTGTAGCCCGTCAGCGCGCAAACGCCGTGGCAACCCATGCTTGCGAGCGTGAGCAGGTCGGCTTGCAGGCCGCCGCCGCCGGTGGGATCGGAAAGGCCGAAGGTGAGGACGATGGGAGGGGTGTCGCTGGGCATGAACGTGGCGAAAGGATAGGGGCTTCGGGCGCGCGGCGTGCCGCGCCGGCGCGTCGCCGGTTTCCAATTATGCGGCTTCCGGGGGACGGATGGCTCGCGCGTGTCGCGGATTTTTGCGCGGCTGGCCGCACATTCGCGCGGCGGGCGTCTCTTCGCGTGCGCCCGGACGGCGCGGCCGGCGTTTCCGACCCTGCGTCGCTAGGCATAAAAACGCCAACACGGTACCATCATGGCTCTCGTTTCCCACACTGCTTTTGGACTTTTTCACGCGGCATAAGAATGGAATATAGAAGCTGGATGTGCCTGATCTGCGGCTGGATCTACGACGAAGAAGCCGGTTTGCCAGACGAAGGTATCGCCCCCGGCACGCGCTGGGAGGATGTACCCATCAACTGGACGTGTCCCGAGTGCGGCGCGCGCAAGGAAGACTTCGAAATGGTCCAGATCTGAGCCGAGCCGATTTGCCGGGCGGCCGGCGCGCCTCGCGCGCGCCGGCTCCGCGCCGGTTTTCAATCAAGCACCGTTGAACGGGCTGTCGGCAACCGGTACGGGCGTAAAAATTGCGCATGCCGCGTAACGGTTTGCGCGTTTTTCATCGCTTCGGCACGGACTGCTGAAAATTGCCCAAGCGGTGGCCGTCGATGAAATGCCGCCGGACTGTGCTGTCGCGCACGGCGCGATGCCGGCCGCGGTGATCGAATACTTAACTGCGCGCCAGGTTTCGCGTGACGCGCGCGGCGTTCGCGTACCGGTGATCGTCGTCGTCAGCATGACAACGGCGGCGTAGCACCGCAATCGCGCACTACGCGGGTACGAAGGTCGGCAAGTCGATACGTCAATAAGTCGATACGTCGATATTTCGATACGCGGTGGCGCGATTCGCACCGCCTGCTTCGCTCCGCCCGCCCTCGCCGGCATGGCGCCGCTCGATGCGCCGACGCCGCGAAGCGAGGCGGCCCGCAAACGTTCCCGGCGCTGCCCCATGAGTCTGCGTTCTTCCTCTTTCGCATCCTTCGAAGCGTTGCCCAATCCACGCGGCGGCCAGGTGCCGTTCGCGCACGGCGCGCTGGCCCAGGCGCTCGCCGCGCTCGACGAGCAGCGCGATGTCGCGCGGCCGTTGCGCCAGGCGGCGCGCACGCTGCGCGACGCGGGCTGGCTGCCGGCCGCGCGTTTCGCCGACACGCTGCTGCTGGCTTCGCCGCTCGCGCTTGCCGCGCCGGTTGCCGTGACGCCGCCGCCGGGCATGCCCGCGCGCCCGCTGCACACGCCCGACGAACCCGAAGGCGCCCACGTGCGCGACGCGTTCCGCGAGGCGCTCGAAGCGCTCGCCGCGGCGCTCGATCGGCACAATCTGCGCGAACTCGCGTGCTCGCCCGCGCTGTTCGCGCGCCAGCACGCGCTCGTTGCGGCGCTCGGCGAGCATATGCCGGGCGTGGCGCTCGCGTACGACGAGGTGGCGCTGCACGGCCGGCCGCTCGCGCCGGCCTCGCTGCGCGCGCAGCCCACGCAGCGTTTCGGCCAGGTGCGCGCGCGCTACGAGGCCGCGCTGCTGCCCGCGCTCAAGGCCCGCCTCGGCAACGGCAGCCGCGCCGCCGACGCGCTCGCGCTCGCGGCATTCGACGAGATGGACGCCTGCATGAGCGAGCTTGCGAGCGCCGATCCCTACGACTTCTGGCGTCTTGCCGCCGCGTGCGGACGCGTGCTGCGGCGCGGCGCGGATTCGTGGGGCGACGAAGCCGTGCGGCGTTTTTACGCGCGCTGCAATCTGCTGATCGGCGAGCATGCGCGCGGCCTGCGTTACGCGCCGCAATCGCTCGTGAGGTCGACGCTCGCGTGGCTCTGGCGCGACTACGCGCTGTTCGGCGCGGCCGCCGAAGATACCGACGACGTCGATCTGCTGCACGACTACGGCTTGACGGTCGACTGGCACGTGGCCGGCACGCAAGCCTCCGAGGCACTGTGGGAAGCGGACAGCGCGCGCGCCGAGGCGGTCGCGGCGCGCGTGGCGCCATCGCGCGACTTGGGCGCGCTCGTCGTCAACGGCAATGCGTACGAAGATTTCCTGCAAACCGCCGACGCCGCCATGCTCGCCATCGGCACGCATGCGCGCACGTTCGCGCTGCGCGGCGAGGGCGCGCACGCCGATCCCTCCGACGCGCTGACGGCCGCCGAAGCGGCGTACCGCATCGGCGCGGCGGCGTGGGCGCTGGGTCTCGGCCATGTGGGCCTGCTCGCCGACGCGTTGGGCCTTGCCTGGCGCCGCACCGCGCACGCGGCCACGCTGGCCGCGCAGGCGCATCTGTCGCATGCCGATCAGGCCGCGCCGGCGGTGGCGGTGCCGGGCGCCGAAGCCATCGAGGAAGCGAGCGAAACCTTGCGCGCGATGCTGCACAAGGTCGCGGCCGGCATCGCGCAACCCGACGCCACGCCGGCCGTGCGCGCACTCGGCGCGGCGATCGCCGGCGGCGTGCTGCATTAAGTGCTGCCTTGGAGTGCGTCGGCAGGTGCGGTGCGGCGTTCCTCGCACAAGCCCGATCGCCTTCGCGGCCCCGCGCGAGCCGTACCGCGCCGGGTATCGCGCTTGCACGCTCCTGGCCGGACGGCCAACGCGCCGCGCGCCTTGCAGCCGAACGGCGCGCGCGTGTTAGAGTGAGTCATTCCCTGCCATGCGCGTGCGGCGCGCGCCGCGCGAGTTGCCCGCGTGCCGTTGCCGCGCATCGTCTTTGCTAGAATTCAGACCATGTCCAAGAGTACCGATCGCATCAATCTGACGAACCAGTTCCTGATTGCCATGCCCAGCATGGCGGACCCCACGTTTTCGGGAACGGTGGTTTACCTTTGCGATCATTCGGAGCGCGGCGCGCTCGGCCTCGTCATCAATCGCCCCACCGACATCGACCTCGAAGCGCTGTTCTCGCGCATCGACCTGAAGCTCGAAATCGAGCCGCTCCTGCATGTGCCCGTTTATTTCGGCGGCCCGGTGCAAACCGAGCGCGGCTTCGTGCTGCACGCGCCCACCGAAGGCACGAACTACACGTCGTCCATGTCGGTACCGGGCGGGCTCGAAATGACCACGTCGAAAGACGTGCTCGAAGCCGTCGCCAACGGCAGCGGCCCCGAGCGCTTCCTGCTCACGCTCGGCCATGCGGGCTGGGGCGCGGGCCAGCTCGAAGAGGAAATCTCGAAGAACGGCTGGCTCACGGTCGAAGCCGACCCCAAGATCGTGTTCGACGTGCCGGCGGAAGACCGCCTCGAAGCGGCGCTCGCGCTGCTCGGCATTTCGTCGTCCATGCTGTCGGGCGAAGCGGGTCACGCATGAGCGTCGCGGCTGGGCGGGAAAGCGGCCGGACGGCCGGCGCGGTGCCGCGCTCCCTGACCGGCGAATCCACCCTGCTGGCGTTCGATTACGGCGAAAAGCGCATCGGCGTGGCGCTCGGCAACGTGCTCACGCGCAACGCGCGCGCGCTCACGGTCATCGCCAACAAAAGCCGCGACTATCGTTTCGAAGCCATCGGCGCATTGCTGCGCGAATGGCGGCCCGACGTGCTCGTGGTAGGTTTGCCGAGCCACCCCGACGGCGCGCCGCACTTCATGACCCAGCACGCCCAGCGCTTCGGCAACCAGTTGAACGGCCGCTTCAACCTGCCCGTGGTCTGGGTCGACGAGCGCTATTCTTCCGTCGATGCCGAAGCGCGCATGCGCGAGCGCGGCGAGCGTGTCGGGCGCGACGTGCATGTGGACGCCGAAGCCGCGTGCGTGATCCTTCAGCAATACCTCGACGAGCTGCCATGATGCTTCCCGACGCCGAGGCGCTGTATCGCGCCGTTCTCGACCAGATTCGCGCGGGCCTTGCCGCCGACGCGTTCAGCGCGCCCGGCGGCTTCGCCATCGTCGGCATTCATAGCGGCGGCGCGTGGGTCGCGCAGCGTCTCGCGCAGGATCTCGACGCGGCGCAGTGGGGTGTGGCGAACGTCGCGCTCCATCGCGACGACTACGCGAAGAAGGGCTTGCACGGCCAGGCGCGGCCCACGTCCTTGCCGTTCGAGGTGGAAGGTCGCCGCATCCTGCTCGTGGACGACGTGCTTTCCACTGGCCGCACCGTGCGCGCGGCGCTCAACGAACTCTACGATTACGGTCGCCCGGCCGCGGTCGTGCTGGCGGTGCTCGCCGATCGCGGCGGGCGGGAACTGCCGGTCGCGGCGCGCTTCACCGGCGGCGAAGTGCGCTTGCCCGAGAACGCGAACCTCGTGCTCGCGCGCGGCGACGACGGCCGCTTCGCGTTTCATACCGAGCCTCATGCCGAGCCGCTCGGCGGCGCCTGACGCCCGCGCATCGTCCGCATGCACGTTTTACGTTGCCACGCTTTCACGGCATCACCTCCAGGATTCACGCGATGAACACACAGCCCACGCCAGACGAGCGCTTTCGCTACGGCTTTCTCAAGGGCAATCCGCAGCTCACGAAAAACGGCGAGCTGAAACACCTGCTGTCGATCGAAGGTTTGCCGAAGTCGATCGTCACGCACATTCTCGACACGGCCGCGCAGTTCGTGAGCGTCACCGACCGCGAGGTGAAAAAGGTGCCGCTCCTGCGCGGCAAGTCGGTGTTCAACCTGTTCTTCGAAAACTCCACGCGCACGCGCACGACCTTCGAGATCGCGGCCACGCGCCTTTCCGCCGACGTGCTGAACCTGAACATCAACGCGTCGTCCACGAGCAAGGGCGAGTCGCTCCTCGACACCATCGGCAATCTTTCGGCGATGCATGCCGACCTCTTCGTGGTGCGCCACGCATCGAGCGGCGCGCCGTATCTGATCGCCGAACACTGCGCGCCGCACGTACACGTGATCAACGCGGGCGACGGCCGTCATGCGCATCCGACGCAAGGCTTGCTCGACATGTACACGATTCGCCATTACAAGCGCGATTTCACGAAGCTGCGCGTGGCGATCGTCGGCGACATTCTGCATTCGCGCGTGGCGCGCTCCGACATTCACGCGCTCACCACGCTCGGCGTGCCCGAAGTGCGCGCGATCGGCCCGCGCACGCTCTTGCCGGGCGGCCTCGAGCAAATGGGCGTGCGGGTGTTCCACAACCTCGACGAAGGCTTGAAGGGCGTGGACGTCATCATCATGCTGCGCTTGCAGAACGAGCGCATGAGCGGCGCGCTGCTGCCTTCGGCGCAAGAGTATTTCAAAAGCTGGGGCCTGACGCCCGAGCGCCTCGCGCTGGCCGCGCCCGACGCGATCGTGATGCATCCGGGGCCGATGAATCGCGGCGTCGAAATCGACTCGCAGGTCGCGGACGGCCCGCAGTCGGTGATTCTCAATCAGGTGAGCTTCGGCATTGCCGTGCGCATGGCGGTGATGGGCATCGTCGCGGGCAACAACGACTAATCCGGTACAGCATGAAGATCCATATTCAAGGCGGCACGCTGATCGACCCGGCGGCGGGCACCGAGCAAAAGCAGGACGTGTTCATCGAGGCGGGCAGGATCGCGGCGATCGGCCAGGCGCCCGGCGGTTTTCACGCCGATAAAGTCATCGACGCGCGCGGGTTGACGGTCGCGCCGGGTCTCGTCGATCTGAGCGCGCGCTTGCGCGAGCCCGGCTACGAACACAAGGCCACGCTCGATTCGGAACTGCACGCGGCGCTCGCGGGCGGCGTGACGAGCCTCGTGTGTCCGCCCGACACCGATCCGGTGCTCGACGAAGCGGGCCTTGTCGAAATGCTCAAGTACCGCGCGGGCAAGCTCGGGCGCGCGAACGTGCATCCGCTCGGCGCGCTCACGGTCGGGCTGAAAGGGCAGGTCATCACGGAAATGGTGTCGCTGACCGAGGCCGGCTGCATCGGCTTCACGCAGGCCGACTCGCCCATCGCCGACACCCAGGTGCTGCTGCGCGCGCTGCAATACGCGAGCACTTACGGCTACGCCGTGTGGCTGCGCCCGCAGGACGCGTATCTCGCGAAGGGCGGCGTGGCCGCGAGCGGCGCGCTGGCGTCGCGGCTCGGGCTGTCGGGCGTGCCGGTGAGCGCGGAAACCATCGCGCTGCACACGCTGTTCGAACTCGTGCGCGTGACGGGCGCGCGCGTGCATATCCAGCACGTGTCGTCGGCGGCGGGCGTGGCGCTCGTGCGCGCCGCGAAAGCCGAGGGCTTGCCTGTGACGTGCGACGTGACGATCAACCATGTGCATTTGATCGACATGGATATCGGCTATTTCGACGCGCAGTTCCGGCTCGATCCGCCGCTGCGCCAGCAGCGCGATCGCGAGGCGATACGCGCGGGACTGGCCGACGGCACCATCGACGCGATCTGCTCGCAGCACACGCCCGTCGACGACGACGAAAAGCTGCTGCCGTTCGCCGAAGCCACGCCGGGCGCGACCGGCCTTGAGCTGTTCCTCTCGCTCACGGTGAAATGGGCGCAGGACGCGGGGGTGCCGCTCGCCAAGGCGCTCGCGCTCGTCACGGCGGCGCCGGCGGCGATCGTGTCGGCGGCATCGAGCGTGCGCAAGGAGGCGCCCGCCAAGGCGCACGCGGAGGCGCACGCAGAAGCGGCGGGGCGCGTGGCCGTGGGGGCAAGCGCCGACCTGTGCGTGTTCGACGCGCATGGGCATTGGCGCGTCGAGCCGCGCGCGCTCAGGAGCCAGGGCCACAATACGCCGTTCCTCGGCTACGAGCTGCCCGCCGTCGTGCGCGCGACGCTGGTGGCGGGGCGCGTGGGCTTCGAGCGCGCTGTTGGGTCCACCGTTGGGTCCGCCGCTGGGTCCACTGTTGGACGCACTCTCGGGCACGCATGACAGATTCGTATCATGCAGCTCTGTTAGCATCGTCCGATTCAGCCTATCGCCGACAATGAGCCTTTTTATCCGCAAGACCCGTTTGCTCGCGCATCTGCTGCGCGGCGCGTGGACCGTGGCCACGCGCTTTCCGCGCGCAAGCGCCGACGCGCGTCACGCCATGAATCGCGCGTGGTCCCTCAAGATGCTCGCGCTGTGCGGCATGAAACTCGTCGTCCACAACGATTCGGCGCGGCTGGACGCGGGTGCGCTGGTCGTCAGCAATCATGTTTCGTGGATCGACATCTACGTGATCAATGCGTGGCGCCCGACGCCGTTCGTCTCGAAGGCCGAGATTCGCCACTGGCCGCTGATCGGCTGGTTCGCGCAGAACCTCGACACGGTGTTCATCGAGCGCGAGAAACGCAGCGACGCGCGCCGCATCATGCAGGAGTTGTCGTCGCGGCTCGAACGCGGCGAACTGATGTGCGTGTTCCCGGAAGGCACGACTTCGAGCGGCGTCGCGCTGTTGCCGTTTCACTCGAACATGTTCCAGGCGGCGGTGGCGGCGGGCAAGCCGGTGCAGCCGCTGTGCATCTATTACGAGGATGCGCAGGGCCGGCAGTCCACGGCGCCCGCCTATATCGACGATCTGTCGCTCAAGGAATCGCTCGACGCGATGCTGAAGGCCGGCCCGCTCACCGCGCACGTGTACGTGGGCGAGCCGATTGCCGCCGACGATCGCCGTACGCTCGCGGCGCGCGCGCAGGAAGCCGTGAACGCGGCGCTGGAAACGATGCGCGGGCCGGTTTTGGCTGGCGCGGCGGATGAGGCGCCGGCCGATTCGAAGCCGTTGGCCGATGCCCGCGATGCCCACGGCGCGCAGGCTTGAACGGCGGGTTGGATCGACGGAGTCAGGCGCTGGATTCAGCCAGGCTGGATCGGCCCGATCGCTTCAATCGTTGATGAGCCGGTGATGAGCCGTTGATCAGCCGCTGACCGCCCGGCAGCTTTCGCACGGCACCTGTGTGAGCACGCGCTGCTGCGGGTCGGCTTCGAGCTGCACGGCGGAAAGCCGTTCGCCCCACACGCAGCCCGAATCGAGGCCGATCAGGTTCTTGCGCAACGTGAGCCCGAGCGCGGCCCAGTGACCGAACACCACGGTGATGTCGGCGGTTTTGCGGCCAGGCACGTCGAACCACGGCATGAATCCCGGCGGCGCCGAATCGAGGCCGCCGCTCGAGGTGAAATCCATCGCGCCGTCGGCGTTGCAAAAGCGCATGCGCGTGAGCGCCGTGCAGGTGACGCGCAAGCGCTCGATGCCTTTCAGATCCTTCGACCAACGGTTGGGCTCGTTGCCGTAAAGTCCCGCGAGCGTCGTTTTCCAGTCGTCGCGGCGTAACGCTTTTTCAAAATCGCGCGCGAGTTCCATCGTCAGATCGACGTCCCACTGCGGCAATACGCCCGCGTGAACCATCAGCATGCCGCTTTCGTAGTGCGCGATGGGGCGATGGCGCACCCAATGGAGCAAATCCTTGGCGTCGGGGGCGTTGAGAATGTCGTCGATGGTGTCGCCTTTCTTCGACTTGCGGATGCCCGCTGACACCGAAAGCAGATGCAGATCGTGATTGCCCAGCACCGCGACGCCGCGCTCGCCGAGCGCGATCACCTCGCGCAGCGTTTCCAGCGACGCCGGGCCGCGGTTGATGAGGTCGCCGGCGAACCACAGCGGCGTGCCGGGAGCGGGGGCGGCTTTGGCGAGCAACTGGCGAAACGGGGTGATGCAGCCCTGCAAGTCGCCAAAGGCGAGCGGGGCCGGGAACGGCGCTTGCTTCTTCATCGGGTTGGAGTCGGTTCGGGTACGGCGCTTAGCGGGAAAGCGTGGGAAAGCAGGGGTGTGAAGGTATCACAGGACGGGGATCGTGGCGCGGGGCGGAGCGTCGAGGCTAGGCTGGCAGGGCTCGACGGCCGGCGCGGCGGTCCTGCGCTGAGGTTATGAGGTCTCGACCACGCGATGTTAGAATTTGTCAAGCTGTTTCAAGATGTTAGTGGTATAGCTTTTGCCCCGGCTATCCTTATAATCTCCGGTACAAAAATGAGCGTCGGAATATGCTAATAAGATAGATTTGGCGCTCTTTTTCTGCGGAAGCCACATACATATCCATCAGGCTTGTCTGACTCGGGGATTTGCAAAAAGTCAGACGCGCTTCCATCTCGCGCCAAAGAAGGAGTTTCATGATCCTGGTTACGGGCGGTGCCGGCTTTATCGGTGCCAACTTTGTGCTTGACTGGTTCCGTCAATCGGACGAAGCCGTCCTGAACGTCGATAAGCTGACCTACGCGGGCAATCTTGGGACGTTGAAGTCGCTGCAAGGTAATTCGAACCACGTGTTCAGTCGCACGGACATCTGCGACCGGGCCGCGCTCGACGCCCTGTTTGCGGAGCACAAGCCGCGCGCGGTCCTGCACTTCGCCGCCGAAAGCCACGTCGATCGCTCGATCCACGGACCCGCCGATTTTGTTCAGACGAATGTGGTCGGCACCTTCACGCTGCTCGAAGCCGCGCGTCAGTTCTGGAATCAACTTCCCGCCGGCGAAAAATCCGCGTTCCGCTTTCTGCACGTTTCCACCGACGAAGTGTTCGGCTCGCTGTCCGCGACCGATCCGCAATTCTCGGAAACCACGCCCTACGCGCCCAACAGCCCGTACTCAGCGACCAAGGCCGGCTCCGATCATCTCGTGCGCGCGTATCACCACACGTACGGCTTGCCCGTGCTGACCACGAACTGCTCGAACAATTACGGCCCGTACCAGTTCCCCGAAAAGCTCATTCCGCTGATGATCGCGAACGCGCTCGCGGGCAAGCCGCTGCCGGTGTACGGCGATGGCCAGAACGTGCGCGACTGGCTGTACGTGGGCGACCATTGCAGCGCGATCCGCGAAGTGCTCGCGCGCGGCCGGGCCGGCGAAACCTACAACGTGGGCGGCTGGAACGAGAAGAAGAATCTCGAAGTCGTGCACACGCTGTGCGACCTGCTCGATCAAATGCGCCCGAAGGCGGCCGGCTCGTATCGCGACCAGATTACCTACGTGACCGATCGCCCCGGCCACGATCGCCGTTATGCGATCGACGCGCGCAAGCTCGAGCGCGAGCTGGGCTGGAAGCCCGCCGAAACCTTCGAAACGGGTCTGGCGAAGACGGTGCGCTGGTATCTGGATAACGAGGAATGGGTCGCCGACGTGCAATCGGGCGAATATCAGAACTGGGTGAAGAAGCAATATGCCGAGTGAGACTCCCACCTTCCTCGTGACGGGTAAGGGCGGACAAGTCGGGTTCGAGCTGCGCCGCAGTCTCGCGCCGCTTGGCCGCGTGGTCGCGCTCGAGCGCGCACGATGCGATCTTGCCGACGCCGATATGCTGCGCCGCGTGGTGCGCGAAGTGCGTCCCGATGTGATCGTCAACGCAGCGGCCTACACGGCCGTCGACAAGGCGGAAGCCGACGAAGCCACGGCGTTCGCGATCAACGGCACTGCGCCCGGCATTCTCGCCGAGGAAGCGAAGGCGCTGGGCGCGATGCTCGTGCATTACTCGACCGACTACGTGTTCGACGGCACGAAAGACGCGCCCTATGTGGAAACCGACACGCCCGCGCCGCGCTCGGTCTACGGCAAGAGCAAGCTGGCGGGCGAACAGGCCGTGCTGGCGCAGGGCGCCGATGCATTCGTGTTGCGCACGAGCTGGGTGGCTGGCGCGTACGGCGGCAATTTCGCAAAGACCATGCTCAGGCTCGTGCGCGAGCGCGACGCCCTGCGCGTGGTGGCGGACCAGATCGGCGCGCCCACCACGGCCGCGTTGATCGCCGACGTGACCGCGCATATCGTGCGCCGCCATCGTGCGCAAACGGCGCCCGGCGGCATCTATCACCTCGCGGCCGCGGGCGAAACGAGCTGGCACGGCTACGCCGTGGAAGTGCTGCGCTGCGCGCAGGCGCTGGGCGTCGAGCTCAAGGTTCTCCCCGACCGTGTGGAAGGCATCGCGACGAGCGATTACCCGCTGCCCGCGCCGCGTCCCGCCAATTCCCGGCTCAATACGCAGAAGCTGCGCGAGGCGTTCGGCCTGCATCTGCCCGAGTGGCAGGGCGGCGTGCGTCATCTGATCGAATCGATTCTGTCCCGACAATCATGAGAAAAGGCATCATACTCGCGGGCGGGTCTGGCACGCGGCTCTATCCGATCACACATTCTGTGTCGAAGCAGCTGCTGCCGGTGTACGACAAGCCGATGATCTACTATCCGCTGTCGACGCTCATGCTCGCGGGCATTCGCGACATTCTTATCATCTCGACGAATGAAGACACCGCGCGCTTCTCGGCCATGCTCGGTGATGGCAGCAACTGGGGCATCAATCTCCAGTACGCCGTGCAGCCCTCGCCCGACGGTCTCGCGCAGGCGTTCGTGATCGGCCGCGACTTCGTGGGCAACGACACCTCCACGCTGATCCTCGGCGACAACATCTTTCACGGCCACGATCTCGTGCGCCAGCTTCGCAGCGCGAGCGCGCGCGAAGAGGGCGCCACGGTGTTCGCTTACCACGTGCACGATCCGGAGCGTTACGGCGTGGTCGAATTCGACGAGCACTGCCGGGCGCGTTCGCTCGAGGAAAAGCCCGTCAAGCCGCGTTCGAGCTACGCGGTCACGGGTCTTTATTTCTACGACCGCCAGGTGTGCGACATCGCCGCCGACATCAAACCCTCGGCGCGCGGCGAGCTCGAAATCACCGACGTGAACCGGCGCTATCTCGCGATGCAGCAGCTCGACGTCGAGATCATGGGGCGCGGCTATGCGTGGCTCGATACCGGCACGCACGATTCGCTGCTCGAAGCGTCGAGTTTTATCGCTACGCTACAGAAGCGTCAGGGGTTGATGGTCGCGTGCCCGGAGGAGATCGCGTATCACGCGAAATGGATCAGCGCGGAGCAGGTCGAGCGCCTCGCGCAACCGTTGCTCAAGAACGGCTACGGCCAGTATCTGAAGCGCGTCGTCGTCGAATCGAACAGGTAGGCCGCCATGAATTTGACAATAACACGCACGGCGATTCCCGATGTCATGATCGTCGAACCGAAAGTGTTCGGCGACGATCGCGGGTTCTTCTTCGAAAGCTTCAACGCGAAGGCGTTCGAAGCGGCGACCGGAGTGAAGCGGGAATTCGTGCAGGACAACCATTCGCGCTCGGCGCGCAATGTGCTGCGCGGTTTGCATTATCAGATCCGGCATCCGCAGGGCAAGCTCGTGCGCGTGACGAGCGGCGAGGTGTTCGACGTCGCGGTCGATCTGCGCCGCGGGTCGCCGACGTTCGGCAAGTGGGTCGGCGTCACGCTGTCCGCTGAAAACAAGCGACAGCTGTGGGTGCCCGAGGGCTTCGCGCACGGCTTCGTGGTGGTTTCGGAACATGCCGAATTTCTCTACAAGACCACCGACTACTGGTTCCCGGAGCACGAGCGCAGCCTGCTGTGGAGCGACCCGGCGCTGGCGATCGACTGGCCGGTCGACGGCGAGCCGCAGGTCGCGGCCAAGGACGCCGCCGGCAAGCGCCTCGCCGAGGCGGAAGTGTTCGAAAGCGATCCGGGGCTGGCTGCAACGCCTGTTTAAGCGTGGTCCGGTGCCTGAGCCGGGCCGCGCGGGCGCCGCGCTTCGCGCGCGGCGTGTTGAGAGATACGAACGAATGACGAGGGTCTTGTGAAATTGATTCCTGTAATCCTGTGCGGCGGTGCCGGCTCGCGTCTGTGGCCGGTTTCCCGCGAACTGCATCCGAAGCCTTTCATGCGGCTCGCGGACGGTCAGAGCCTGCTGCAAAAGGCATTTCTGCGCGCCGTCGATCTGCCCGGCGTGGAGGAAGTGCTGACGGTCACGAACCGCGAGCTGTCCTTCAAGACCGAGGACGAGTTCCGCGAGGTCAATCGCAACAACCGCGCGACGTCGTTCATTCTCGAACCGTTCGGCCGTAACACGGCCGCGGCCGTGGCCGCCGCCGCGCTGCGCGTCGTGGCCACGCACGGCGAAGACGCCACCATGCTGGTGCTCGCCGCCGACCACCTGATCCACGACCAGGCCGCGTTCGCAGCCGCGGTGGAGCGCGCGCAGGCGCTGGCCGCCGCGGGCAAGATCGTTACCTTCGGGATTCGCCCCGAATCGCCGGAAACCGGCTACGGCTACATCGAAGCGGACGGCGACAAGGTCGTGCGCTTCGTCGAAAAGCCCTCGCTCGAAAAGGCACGCGAGTATGTGGATTCGCAGCGCTTCCTGTGGAATTCGGGCATGTTCTGCTTTACCGGCGGCGCGATCCTGCGCGAGTTCAGGCAGCATGCGAACGATATTCTCGAAGCGGTCGAAGCCACGCTCGCCGATGCGCGCGTCGCCCAGGCGAGCGGCTGGAGCCAGGTCGAGCTGAAGGCCGACGGCTTCGGCAAGGTGCGCGAAGACTCGATCGACTACGCGATCATGGAACGCTGCACGCAAGCCGCCGTGGTGCCGTGCACGATCGGTTGGAGCGACGTGGGTTCGTGGGCCGCCGTGAGCGAACTCGCCGCCGCCGACGAGCAAGGCAACCGCGTGGAAGGCGAAGCGCTGCTGCATGACGTGCGCGACTGCTATCTCGTGAGCGAAGACCGCCTGATCGGTGCGGTCGGCGTGCAAGACCTGATCGTGATCGATACGCCCGACGCGCTGCTGGTCGCAAACCGTCATCGCACTCAGGACGTCAAGCAGATCTACGCGAGCCTCAAGGCCAGCGGCCACGAAGCCTACAAGCTGCATCGCACCGTGCATCGCCCTTGGGGCACCTACACGGTGCTGGAAGAGGGGACGCGCTTCAAGATCAAGCGCATCGAGGTGCGCCCCGGCGCGAGCCTGAGCTTGCAGATGCACCATCATCGCAGCGAGCACTGGATCGTGGTGAGCGGCATGGCGAAGGTCGTCAACGGCGAGCAGGAGCTTTTCATCTCGACCAACGAATCGACCTACATTCCTGCGGGCCACAAGCATCGGCTGGAAAACCCGGGCGTGATCGATCTCGTCATGATCGAGGTGCAAAGCGGCGAGTATCTGGGCGAGGACGACATCGTCCGCTTCCAGGACATCTATGGACGTGCGTAAACATGGTTGAACTGGTTTCCGCAGATCGCGTGAGCGACGCCCTCACCGATCACTCAGGCGGCGACGATCTGATCGTCGGGCTGAAGGCGTCGCGCATCTGGGGCACGCTGGGCTGGCACGACATCAAGCAGCGTTATCGCCGCTCGGTCATCGGGCCGTTCTGGTTCACGCTGAGCACGGCGATCATGGTCGTCGTGCTGGGCGCGCTGTACTCGACGCTGCTGCATCAGGAAATCTCGAATTACCTGCCGTATCTCGCCGTCGGTCTCGTCGTGTGGCAGTACCTCGGCTCGATGGCGAACGAAGGCTGCGTGTCCTTCATTGCCTCGGCGTATCTCATCAAGCAGATCCGCATACCGCTCACGGTGCACGTGTGCCGCATCGCGTGGCGCAATTTCGTGATCCTGCTGCATAGCCTGCCCGTCATCATCGTGTTGATGGTGAGCTTCGGCAAATGGCCGACCGTGGAAATGCTGCTCGTGCCGATCGGGCTTGCGCTGCTGTTTTTGCACGGGGTGTGGCTCGGCGTGGCTCTTGGCGTGCTGTGCGCGCGCTTTCGCGACATACCGCCGATCGTGACCAACCTGGTGCAGGTCGTGTTCTTCTTCACGCCCGTGATGTGGTCGCCGGAAATTTTAAAGGATCGCGCCTGGGTCGCGGAATACAACCCGCTTTATCACCTGATCGAAACCATTCGCGCGCCGTTGACCGGCCGCCCGATCCTGTGGGAGTCGTGGGTCTGGTCGATCGGGCTTCTGGTGGTGGGTTTCGCGTTCGCACAGTTCCTGATGCGCAAGTATCGCGACCGCGTCCCTTACTGGCTTTGAAAAAAACGTGAGTTCATCCATTGTCGCGCGGGAAATCTCGGTTGCATTTCCCATCTACGAAAATTCGCACCGCTCGCTCAAGAAAGCGGTGCTCAACCTGACGACCGGCGGACGCATCGGGCGCGACGCCGGCCGTCATGCGGTCGTGACCGCGCTCGACCAACTGTCGTTCAGCATTCGCGACGGCGAGCGCGTCGGGCTCGTCGGGCACAACGGTTCGGGCAAGACCACGCTGTTGCGCGCGCTCGCCGGCGTGTACGCGCCCGTGAGCGGCCGCCTCGAAATGCAGGGCAAGGTGGCTTCGCTGCTCGACGTGTCGATGGGCCTCGACCCCGACGCCACGGGCTTCGAGAACATCTATCTGCGCGGCATTCTGGACGGTTTGCGGCCTGCCACGATCCGGAGCAAGATCGAGGAGATCGCGGCGTTCAGCGAGCTGGGCGAGTACCTGAATCTGCCGGTGCGCACCTACTCGAGCGGGATGATGCTGCGCCTCGCGTTCGCGATTTCGACGAGCGTGGAAGCGGACATCCTGATCATGGACGAGTGGTTGAGCGTCGGCGACGCCGACTTCAGCGCCAAGGCGCGCAAGCGCCTCGACGAACTCGTCGGCAATGCGTCGATCCTTGTCGTCGCGACGCATGATCCCCAACTCATATCGCGTGTCTGCACGCGCCGCATCGAAATGCAGCATGGCCGCATCGTGTCGGATGCGGCCGTGGTGGCCAAGGCGGAAGACGAGAAAGACGACACCTGACCGCGCTGCGCTCGCAGAAGCCAGCCGAAGCCGGAACCGGAGCCGGAACTGGTGCGCAAAGGACGTGAGCGGCGAAAGCGCCCGATCGTCCTTTGCTGCTTTGTTGTAAACATCATCACGGATTCGTTATGCGAGCTGATCATCCCTTGCTTCGCTGCGGCACCCGCGCGTTGTCGTACCAGCCTTTGCGCGCGCTCAAGGGCGTCGTGGGCGGCTATATCGGCTATCCCATCGCGGAGCGGCGCGAGCAGCGCAGCGTCACGCCGAAGGTGCACGAGCTGGAGCGGCACTATGCGTTGCCGTTCGCCGAGCGCCGGCAGATCGCGCTCAAGCGCCTGAGCGAGATACTTCAGTTCGCGGGCGCGCAGGTGCCTTACTATCGCGATCTCTTTCGCGAGAAGCAGTTCGACCCGCTGAGCGTGCTCGACGATCCGGCGCGGCTCGAAGCGCTGCCGTATCTGACGAAGGACATCATTCGCGAACAGGGCGACCGCCTGCTTTCGCGTCCGCTCGCGGAACTGCGCCATCACGCGTGCAAGACGGGCGGCTCGACCGGCCTTTCGTGCACGATCTTCTACGACCAGGAATCCGCCGATTATTCGTCGGCGGTCACGCGTTACGCGCGGCTGTGCGCGGGCAAGCACGCGTGGCGTTCCGAGCTTCACTTCGCGTGCCGGTTTCCCGACGCGGCCGTGCCGCAGTGGCCGTCGCGCGAAGACTTCAAATGCTTCGTCAATAACCGCAGCAACATCTTCTTCGATCGTATCGACGACGTCGGCCTCGAGGAAATCTGGCGCACGCTGCGACTGCGCAAGCCGTACCTCGTGCATGCGCATCCGTCCACCATTTACGCGCTCGCATGCTATATCGAGCGCAAGTATGGGCCGAGCAAGACCTTCGAGGTGTTCGAGTCGAGCGGCGAACTGCTCGAGCCTCACATGCGCGAAGTGATCGCGCGCGCGTTGCGCTGCCGCGTAATCGATCGCTACGGCCTCGCCGAACTCGGCGTGATGGCTTATGAAGTGGACGGCCACGAGGCGGGTTTCCAGATTTTCGAATCGGAAGGCTGGGCCGAAAACCGTCTTGTCGAAGATCATTCGGATGGCGCACGCGAACTCGTGTTCACGGGTTTCCGCAATCGCTTGATGCCGCTGATCCGCTACGCCACGGGCGATCTCGCAACGGTCGAAGCGCGTGCCGACGGCTTTTTCCTGACCAACGTGGTCGGGCGCATTCACGACGTCGTGCCCATCAACGGCGTGGCGCATCCGACGCATCACATTCAGGACATGCTCGACCATCGCGTGGGCGGCATCCAGGAGTTCCAGATCGACCTGCGCACCGAGCCGCCGACGCTGCGCATCGTGCCCGAGCCGTGGGCGAGCCAGGAAGACACGCTCGGCAAGCTGCGCGCGTTCTGGGGCGAAGCGTTCAAGGTCGAATTCGTCGGTCACGACGCGCTCGTGCGCGTGGGCCGCCGTGCGAAATTCCGGCACGTGGTGACGGCATGATCGGCGTTCTGTATCCCTATGCCGCACGCGAGCAGGGGGCGCTCGTGACGGCCGCGTTCGCGCGCAGCGTCACGCGCGAACAGGTGCGGCCGATCGCGCGCGCGCATCTGGCGAGCGTAGAAACACTGGTGGTGGTGGACCTGCCCGACGCGTGGGGAACCGAAGTCGTGATGTGGCTGCGCGGCGGCGCGCGCAAGCTCGTGATCTTCGGCCGCGTGGCCGATCATCTGGTCGAGCATCTGCAATGGAAGCCGCTTGCGTGGCCCGAGTCGCTCGCGCGGGCGAGCCGCAGCGAAAGCGCGCCTTCGTACGCTTCGCGCGAGAGCGCGGCCACGGTGGTCTACGGCGAGCGCGCGGCGTTGCTGCAAGCGCAAGGCTGGAGGCGTCCGTTCGAGCGTTTCGATTTCACCGACGAATGGAACAACCTCGGCTACGGTGCGATTCGCGCGGCCGAACCGTTGTGGGGCTTGTCGGATGCGCTCGATACGGGCTGGGGAGAAATCGCGTGCGTCGAGATCGACGGGCAGCGCGTGGCCTCGTACGCGGCGCTCACCGACATCGAGCACGGCAGCGTGCTCTGGTTCAACCGCTCGGTGGGTCCGGCCGATTCGTTCGAATGGCGTGCCGTCGAGCGGTTCCTGAGCTACCACCGCGCGGGCGAATTGCCGTGCCATCCGGTACTCACGGAAGTGCCGTGGGGCTACGACGCGGCCGTCACGTCGCGGCTCGATTGCGACGAAGACGTCGAATCGGCGCGCCCGCTATGGGACGCGTATCGCGCGGAGAAGGTGCCGTTCTCGCTCGCCGTGCACACGGGCAACCTTGCTGATGCGCGCAATCATGCGATTCTCGCCGAGCTGGCAGAAGCGGGCGGCGCGGTGCTCTCGCATAGCGCGACGCACGCGGGCAACTGGGGCGGCAGCTACGAAGCGGCGCTGCACGAAGCGCTCGAATCGGCGCAACGGCTGCGCCAGATTACGGGCAAGCCGGTGCGCTACGCGGTTTCGCCGTTTCACCAGTCGCCGCCGTATGCGTTGCACGCGCTCGCCGATGCCGGCTATTCGGGCTGCGTCGGCGGTTTGATCCGCAACGATCCCGAATTCGTGCTGGCGCGCAGCGGCGCGCTCGCGCACATGGCGGACGGTTTTATCGGCCATACGCAGCAGTGCATGCTGCACGGTTTTTCGATGCTGGCCGAAGGCGACGCGCTCGCCGTATTCAAGCAGGCGTTCGATCTCGCCTACGAAACCTCGACCCTGTTCGGCTATCTCGATCACCCGTTCTCGCCGCGCTACGCCTATGGCTGGAACGACGAAGCCGCGCGCATCGCCGCTCACCGCGGCCTGATCGCGCACATTCGCGCGAAGGCCGACAACCCGCTGTTTCTCAACGAAGACGACGCGCTCGACTTTCTCGCCGCGCGCGCCCAAGCTCGCGTCGTTGAAGAAAACGGCGGTTTTTTCGGCGTAGCGCCGCGGCTGCCCGCAGGCGCGCCCGCGCTGCGGCTGACGGTCGAATACCGGGGCCGCGCCATGCCGCTTGAAACGGGAGCGTTGCAATGACGCGCATCGCGATCGTGCTCGGTACGCGTCCCGAGGTCATCAAGCTCGCGCCCGTGGCGGCGCGATTGCGCGGCCGCGCCGACGTGCGCGTGATCAGCACCGGCCAGCATCGCGAGATGCTCGATCAGGCGTTGCAGTCGTTCGGCCTTGCGCCGGACGTCGATCTCGACTGCATGCGTCCCGGCCAGACACTCAACGAACTGTCCGCGCGGCTGATTGCCGGGCTCGATACCGCTTTCGCCGACGCTTGCCCCGAGTGGGTGATCGTGCAAGGCGACACGACCACGGCGTTTTGCGCCGCGCTCGCCGCATTCCATCGCGGCATTCGCGTCGCGCATGTCGAAGCGGGCTTGCGCACCGGCAATCTCGCGAGCCCGTTTCCCGAAGAAGCGAATCGCAGCATGCTCGCACGCATCGCCACGCGCAGCTTTGCGCCCACGGCGGCCGCGCGCGAGCATCTGCTGCGCGAGCACGTGAGCGAGGCGTCGATCGTCGTGACCGGCAACACCGTCGTCGATGCGATCGAATCGATGCGCCGCGGCGGCGCGCTCGAAGGCCTGCCGATCGCGCAGCGCTTCAGCGCCGGGGTGCCGCGCATTCTCGTCACCTGCCATCGCCGCGAGAACTTCGGCGGCGTGATGGTCGAAATCTGCGCCGCCTTGCGCACGCTTTGCGCGGCATACGCAGGCTACGAGTGGGTTTTCCCGGTGCATCTGAATCCGGCCGTGCGCGAGCCGGTGATGCGCGAATTGAAGGACGTGACCAATCTGCATTTGATCGAACCGGTCGATTATGCGAGCAGCCTCTATCTGATCAGCCGCAGCACGCTGGTCGTGACCGATTCGGGCGGCATTCAGGAAGAAGCGCCGACTTTCGGCGTGCCGACGGTGGTGATGCGCAATCACACCGAGCGGCGGGAAGGCGTCGATGCGGGCGTGTCGGTGCTGGCGGGGCAGAGCGCCGCGAGTATCGAAGCGGCCGTGCGCGCATGGCTCGATGCGCCGGAGCGCCTCGCGAGCGTGCGTGCGCGCGCGAATCCGTACGGCGACGGCCGCGCGGCCGAACGCATCGCGGGCGATCTGCTCGGCATGCCGCTGGAGGATTTCGATGGCTGAGGCGAGCGCGGCGTTCAACGCGGCGCCTTCGGCGCACGATCCGTCCAATCCGGCGCACGGCGCTCACGGCGCGAATCGGGCGCCGGCCGGCGAAGCGCGCGACTGCATCCTCTTTTCGACCGCCGACTGGGACGAGCCGTACTGGACCAACAAGCAGCACACGGCCGTCGAACTCGCGAAGCGCGGCTGGCGCGTGCTGTACGTGGAAAGCGTGGGCATTCGTTCGCCGCGCGTCGCGAGCGGGCGCGACTGGAAGCGTTTGTGGAGGCGACTGTGGCGCGGCGTGCGTTCGGTCGTGCTCGGTGCGCCCGCGCGCGCGGACAACATCTGGGTGATGTCGCCGCTCACGTTTCCCGCGCGCCATCACTGGCCGCTCGTGCGCTCGTTCAACCGCGCGCTGCTGCGCTTCACCGTGAACCGCAGCGCCAACGCGCTCGGCTTCGAAAAGCCCGTCGTGTGGACGTACCACCCTTATTTGCTCGACGCCATCGCCACGCTGGATCGCGGCGGGCTCGTCTATCACTGCGTGGACGATCTGCGCGAAATTCCGGGCGTCGATGTCGCGGCGTTCAACGCGGCGGAGGAGCGCTTGCTCGGCGAAGCCACGGCGGTGTTCACCACGGCGCAGTCGCTGCGCGATCGTTGCGCGCGCCTGAACGCGAACACGCATTATTTCCCGAACGTCGTCGATGCCCTGCATTTCGGCCAGGCGACGGAGCCGGGCGAACTGCCGCCGGAACTCGCCGCGATTCCCGAGCCTCGCATCGTCTATCACGGCGTGCTGTCGGACTTCAAGGTGGATCTCGCGCTGTTGATCGCAGTGGCGAAGATGCGGCCCGACTGGCAACTCGTGCTGATCGGCCAGGAGCGCGAAGGTCAGCAGAGCCCGCTCGTCGCGGAACTCGCCAGGCTGCCTAACGTGCATCTGCTCGGCTACCGCAGCTATGCGCGTTTGCCCGCTTATCTGCGCGGCATCCAGGTCGGCATGCTGCCCACGCTGCTCAACGACTACACGCGCTCGATGTTTCCGATGAAGTTCTACGAATATCTGGCCGCGGGCCTGCCGGTGGTTTCGACGCCGCTTGCGTTCACCGCCGACGTTGCCGAGGGCCTCGAAATCGGCGCGAGCGCGCCCGAATTCGCCGCGGCCATCGAACGGCAACTCGCGCGCGGCCGTCTGAGCGCGGAGGAAGCCCGGCGCTACGTGGGCGACAACACCTGGGACGCACGCACGGCGAAGATGCTGGCGTCCATTCAACCGGCGAGGCCCGTTTCATGAAGGTGCTGTTCTCAACCTATCCGATGGCGTTTCACACGCCGGGCGGCGGCGAGGTGCAACTGCTTGCGTATCGTAAGCACCTGCCGCTGCACGCGGTGGACGTCACGCTGTTCAACCTGTGGGAACCGCGTTTTCTCGAGCATGACGTCGTGCACTTCTTCTCGTGCATGGGCGGCTCGGCGCACTTCTGCCTGTTCGCGAAGCGTTTGGGGCTGCCGCTCGTGGTGTCGGCGAGTTTGTGGATCACCGATGCCACGCGCCATCTGTATCCGATTGACGAAATCCGCTATCAGCTCGATATCGCCGATCGCGTGGTGACGAACTCCGACATCGAAAGCGACACGCTTGCCCAGGTGCTGAACCTGCCGCGCGAGAAGTTCAGGACCGTTTATAACGGAATCGACGAGTTCTTCCTGACGCCGGGGCACCCCACGAAGTTTCGCGAGGCGCATGGGCTGGAAGGCCGCTTTGTGCTGAACGTCGGCAATATCGAGCCGCGCAAGAACCAGTTGAGCCTCGTGCGGGCCATGAAGGCGCATCCGGACGTCAAGCTCGTGCTGATCGGGCAGCAGCGCGACACCGAGTATTCGCAAGCCGTTCTGCGTGAAGGCGCCGATCAGGTGCTTTACCTCGGCCCCACGCCGCACGACGAGATGCTGCTTTCCGCCTACGCGGGCTGCGACCTGTTCTGCCTGCCGAGCACGCTGGAGACGCCGGGGCTCGCCGCGCTCGAAGCCGCGGCCCAACGCGCGCCGCTCCTGATCACGAGCGAAGGTTCGTGCGCCGAATACTTTGGAGCGCATGCGCATTACGTTGCGCCGGGTGACGACGCGGTGCTGGCGGCCGCGCTGGGCGGCGCGCTGCGCACGAGCGCCCCCGGCTCCGGAAGCTTCGACGCAGCGGCCCTCACGTGGGCGAAGACGACGGCGGCACTGCGTGACGTGTACCACGAACTGGCTTGACGGCCCCATTCACCCCTTTCGGAGTAGAAGCGTCCCGCGCGCGACTACTCATGAAGAGCAAAACACGCGCTGACATGAACCCGGCATTTTTCAAACTAGAGCAAGGTCAACGAGCGAAGCATCATTTGATGATGGTGACGCACGTGTTGCCTTACCCGCCCGCTGCGGGCAACGAAATTCGCATCTACAAGATGTTGCGCTGGTTGCGCGCGCAGGGTTACGCCATGACGCTCGTGATCAAGCCGCTCGGCGACGAGGAAGTGTCGAACGAGTGCATTTCCGGTCTGCGCGGCGTCGTCGATAATCTTTATGTATTCGACAATCGCGTGATTCCGCGCCCCGCGGGCCCGAACGCGCGCACCTCCGCCCTGATCGACTCCGACCTCGACGACGCGCGGCTCAGCGAGTTGCAGGACGGATTCTGTCCGGCATGGTTCGTCGATGAGATCGCGGCGATCGCCGCCGCCGTGCGGCCCGATGTCGTGGTCTCCCAGTATGTGTTCATGAGCCGCATTCTCACGCTGCCCGAATGCGCCGATACGCTGCGTGTGATCGACGCGCACGACCTTTTTTGCCGCAAGCAGGCAACGGTCGAGCAATACGGCATCAAGGACTACGGGCTCAGTCTCACTGACGAGCAGGAGCGCAAGCTATTGAAGCGCGCCGATGCGATTCTCGCGATTCAGCGCGTCGAGCAGGACGAAATCGAAAAGCTGGTTCCCGAGCGCAAGGCGCTGTTGACGAGCTTCGATCTGGATATCCATCACGCCGTTCCCTCGCGCATGGTGGCGGGGCGCGTGCTCATCGTCGCGTCGGGCAACGAGTTCAACGTTCGCGGCACGCAGGACTTTCTCAGCTACACGTGGCCGCTCGTCAAGGCACGCAATCCTGGCGCGCATTTGCACGTGATCGGCCGCGTGTGCCGCGAGGTCTGGTGCGACGATCCTTCGGTGTCGTTGCTCGGTTTCGTCGAGAATCTGGAGCGCGAGTACGAAGAGGCCCAGGTCGTGGTGAATCCTTGCCGGGTCGGGACCGGCCTGAAGATCAAGACCATCGAGGCCCTCGCCTGGGGCAAAGCGCACGTGGCGTGGCCCTCGGCCGCCGACGGCCTGCGCGAACTGGGCGACGTTCCGGTGCTGATCGCGACAAACGTAGTCGAATTCGCGCGGGACATTGCCTCGGTGCTCGAAAGCGACACGCGGCGCCAGTCGCTGCAACTTGCGGCCCATGCTTTCATTGGCGAGCATTTCGAAGCGGGCAACGTCTACCGATCCTTCGCGGAGGCGATCGACAACTGCCGGTTACTTGAAACGGAAGAAGCGCATGCTGAATAACGAGTTTGCCGTCGTATTTACGCCCGCCGAGGGCTGCCTGCCACAAGCCGCGCAAGTCAGGCGTCTCGCGGCGCTTGCGTCGAAAGTCGTCGTATTCGTCACGGCCGGCACCGACGTGGCGGCGCTGGGCAGCCTCGACGCCGCGCGCGTCGAGATCGTCATCGTCGAAGACGCGCGTGGATGGCACTCGTCGCTCAATCGCGTGCTGTATCCGCTGATCGAGAGCCGCACCGACGTGCTCTTTTCCTCGCCGCAATATCAGTTCGACGAGACCGCGGTCGATGCCTTGCGCCACGCAATGAGCGCGGACCCTTTGTACGGTTTCTCCGTGCCGCGAACTAACGTGGGCGGCTCGGCGCCGATTCCGCGCACGCGTGGCGACGAACCCGTCGCCACGGCGCAGGCGTTCGACGCCCTGCTCGCGCATCTGCCGCAATACGCGGGCGGCGGTATCGTGGTGGCCGCGCCCGCTCTCGTGCGAGCAAGCGTGCTCGACAATTTCGGACGGCTCGAGGGCGACTCGTTCGATCTTTCCGACGCGCTCGCACGTTTGTTCATTCGAGCGAACCGCCGTGGGCATAGCGCGGTCGTCAGTCATCGCGCGATGTTTTTCGCTCCGGAAACGGGCCGCTACGAGGGGCCGGCGGCCGCGCCCGCGCTTGCGCGGGCAAGCGATCTTTATCGGGCGATCGAGCGCCGCGCCGCGTTCCCGGAGCAGGTGCTCGAGAAGCTGCTGTGGTATCGCCTCAAGTCCAAGCCGGCGCGGCGCGTGCTGTTCGACATCCGCAACCTGGCGCCGGGCTTCAACGGCACGGCGCAGCACATCCTCTCGCTGATTCCGCCGCTGCTCGAACTGGCTCAAACGTTTGGCATCGAGCCGTCGTTCTGGGTCTCGCCGCAGTCGGCGCAATTTCACGGTCTCGATCGGTCGATGCACGAGCGGCTCGTCTACGAACTGCCCGCCGATGCGCTATACGATGCCTGCGTGCGTCTGTCGCAGCCCTGGAGTTTTAGCGAGCTGCGCGATCAGACGAAACTCGCGCTCGTCAACATGTACTTGATCATGGATGCGATCGCGTGGGACTGCCACTACATCCGCATGCCGCATATCGACGGGGTCTGGCGCACGGCCGCCGCGACCGCCGATGGTTTCGTCTACAACAGCGGCTACACGCAGCGCGCGTTCGCGCAGCGTTTTCCGCAGGCGGCGAAGGCGCCGTCCGTCGTGTCATGGTGCTCGCTCGATCCGGCGGAATATTTCGTGGCGGCGCCCGCAGAGCCGGCGCAGGCCGCGGACGAGCCCTATGTCTTGATTGTCGGCAACCAGTACTATCACAAGGGGCTGTACGAGGTCGTGCATGTGTTGGCGGCTTCGTTTCCGCAAACGCGCTTCAAGGTGCTGGGCGAAATCGCGGAACAGTATCCGAACGTCGAGCAACATCCTTCGGGCCAGCTTTCGCACGAAGATGTCGACAGCCTCTTTCGCGAGTCGGCCTGCCTCGTGTTTCCGTCGCACTACGAGGGATTCGGACTGCCGATCATCAAGGCGCTTTCCTTCGGCAAACGCGTTATCGCGCGCAACAGCACGCTGCTGGACGAGATCGGCGCGCGCGTGAGCCCGGTCGAGGGCATCGTGCCGTTCGAATCGCGCAACGAATTGTTGACCGCCGTGGCCGACGTGCTCGACGACGCCGCGGGCTGGACGGCTCGTCGCAGCCAGCCGCTCGCGCCCGCTGCGCCCTACGGCTGGCGTGCGGCCGCCGAAGACCTTCTGACGCTTGCCAGCCGTCTCATCGAAGAAGTCTCGACGGATCGCTGCCTCGAGCGGCTCGAATTCTTCTATCGCACCGAGCAGTTCGATGTCGAGCGCGTGGGCTGGACCAACGCTGACCAGAACAAAATCATCTTCGAAGTGGAGCTGGAAGAATGAAGGTGCTGACGCTATTTGTCCGCTACGCGGACAAGGACTATCGCGGTGCGTTCAAGCGCCTGTGCGAAATGTACGAACGGATCGACGGCATCGACTACGATGCGCTTCTGATCGACACCGCGATGCCGCTCGATTGCGCGGTGCCGCTCGGATCGCGTGCGATGCTGATCGGCGGCGACAATACACGCCGCGAGTTCAGCGGCTGGGACAGCGCGCTCGCGAAAGTGGGGGACGCGCTCGAGTCCTACGATCTGGTGCATGTCGTCACGTCGGCTTTCGAAAACGAGTACAACGGCTTCTATCCGTACATCAATCGTGCAATGTTCGATTATGCGGCGCTGAATCCGCAGGTCGTGCTGGCGCATGTGGATGCGTATCCCGCGCCGGCACGCATGCTGGGCCGCACCTTCCAGACGTGGGGATGTTCGAAGTTTCTGCTGGCGCATCCTCGGCGCATTCGCGCGCTGGGTTCTTTCACGGGGCAACTGGGCTTTGACGACGTTTTCAGTACCGACGCGTCGACACCGTTTCGCGATGACGCTCCGCTCTCCGCCAACTATCGCGAATATCTTGTCGACTGGCTGACCGGAGAAGGTTTGCCGCACGGCAAGTGGCATTCCGTATTCGAGATGGGAGCGGCCAATCTCGTGCGCTTTCAGTCGAAGGCGATGTCGATTCTGGACGAGCACGGGCTTTCCATGCGCCTGCGCGAGAGCGGCGCACGCATCGTCGATTACACGTGGCTTCATTCGCGGGGGTTGTCCCGCGACGCGCGTACGATTCCCGACGAGCTTACGCAGGTTGTCGAGCGCAACGTTTTTCTCTTCAACAACCCGATCGTCCAGCCGGGCCGCGACTTGCGCGACCACCGGCGCCCCGGCGGGTTCGACGCGGTGTTCGCCAGCGAAGGCGACAGGCCGTTCGCGCGAACGCCCATCATCGATGGCCTGTGGCTGGGCAATCGCGTGTTGCAGGCGTATCTCGACCCGATGCGGCCCTTGCACTGCGCGGCCGTCTATCTGAATCAGGGCATCGCAATCGACGCGAGGCAAACTGCGTGGCTCGCGCAAGCCGACGACGAACTGCCGCAAGACGCCATATTGCCAATTTCGCGCGGTTTGCACGCAACGTGGCTTGCCCGCGATGATTTGCGCGAATCTTTCGACATGGAGTCGGCACAAGGGCGGCGCGACGCGTTGCGCTGGTGGATGCTGGCCGGAAGCTACGACGCGCGTTACGTCGAGTTCGTGAGCCTCGACGCGTGCCGGGAAGTCGATCCGGCGCTGCGCCAGGACATGCCGCTGCCTGTCACGCGTGGCATGCGTGCTCTCGCCGATGCACGTCCCGATTTGCGCGAGGCGATCGACACGAATACGCCCGAAGGGCGCCGCGCCCTGGTCGTCTGGTGGATGCAGGACGGCATGCGCGATCCTCACGTGAGCCGTTTCTTGCCTGCGGAGTACTACTCGCAAGTGGCAGTTCAGATCGAGCAGGACGCCGCGCTGCCCATTACGCGCGGCTTGCTCGCACTGCACATGGCGCGCGAGGACCTTGCGGTTTTCGATCTGACGACCCACAGCGGTCGGCAGAAGCTGATCGCGTGGTGGATGGAGGCCGGCAGGGGCGATCCCGCGTTGACGGCCTTCATTCCTGCTTCTGCCTACGGCGAGCCGGACCCCGGGGTGATTCAGGATCTTGCGCTGCCCGTCACGCGCGGCCTGCACGCGCTGCAACTCAGCCGCCCGGATCTGGCGTCGCTCGATCTCTCCACGCGGGACGGCCGGCTTCACCTGCTCCGCTGGTGGTTGAGCGTGGGGCGTCACGACCCTTCGTTCGAGTCGTTCATGCCTGCGCATACCTATTCCGAAACGGATTCCGGGGTGACACAGGACGTTGGCGTTCCGATAACGCGCGGCCTGAGCGCGTTGCATTGCGTACGCGACGACCTTTGGCGTTTCGACCTCGAGAGCGTGGACGGCCGGCGCGGCTTGATGAACTGGTGGATCAGGGAAGGGCGCATGGACCCCGTGATGGCGAGCTTCATGCCGCGAGAAGCCTATGAGCGTCCCGCCGACGATCTCCCGCAGGACGCAAGCTTGACGATAACGGTAGGGATGCGGGCGTTGCACGATTCGCGCGACGATCTACGTGACGCAATGGATCTCGATACGCCGGAGGGGCGGCGCGCATTTGTGCAGTGGTGGATGAGCGACGCATTGTGGCACGCCCATCTCGCACTGCTCGGCAACCCCGAGGCGCTGGTGGAAACCGCGCACGATGTCGTTCAGGATGCGCTGTTGCCCTTTACCCGTGGACTGTGCGCGTTGCAGGATTCGCGCGACGACCTGCGTGAAGGCATTGACCTGAGTACGTCGTCCGGGCGCGCGCAATTGATGCGCTGGTGGCTCGCCTTCGGCATCGACGAGCCGTTCGCGGTGCGCTTGCTTCCGGAGCCGGCTTATCGCGAGATCGAGCCGGCGTTGCCCCAGGATGCCGCCGTCGTCATCACGAAGGGCATGTGCGCGCTATACCAGGCTCGCGGTCTCGACCCGGCAGATTCGTTCGATCCGATGGACGCGCGCCAGCGCCGCGAGATGGTGATGTGGTGGTGCCGCGAGTTCGCTGCGAATCGCTTGCCGGGCGTATTGCGGCCGGCACTGGAAGACCTGGGCATCGACCGTTCCGCGAGCGACGATGTGCATCCGCTCGCGCGCGCGCTATACGAACGTCGGGCCGACTTGCGCAACGCATTCGATATCGGGACGGCGGAGGGCCGTGCCGCGCTCAATAGCTGGCTGCGCGAGTACGGCTACAAGGAAATCGGCTTGCCCATAGAGGCGCCGGCCACGCAAATGCCGTCCGGAGATCCAGCCGAGCTGTGGCAGGGCACGTGGCGTATCGGCGGGGTGAACATCGTCGGCTTCGCGCGTGGTGAACTGGGCATCGGCGAGGACGTGCGCATGGCTTCGCGCGCGCTGCAACAGGTGGACTACGACTTCTGCCTGCCGCATATTCCGCTCACGATCGGCGCGCGCCAGGACGACCGCTCGTTTCATCTGTACGAAACGAATTCGGCGGTGTACCGGACCAATCTGCTTTTCCTGCCTCACTACGAAACGATCCGCCTGCTTGCTGCATCGCGCAACGCTCTGCTCGGCGGCCGCTACAACATTGGCTGCTGGCAATGGGAGCTACCCAACTATCCTCGCGGCATGGAATTTGCTATCGACGTCGTGGACGAAATCTGGTCCAGCACGTCCTATACGGCCAATGCCATGCGCGGCGCAACGACGAAACCGGTGTTCGTGATGCCGATGGCGGTCGATTTGCCGGCGCCTTCGCGTGTCTACACGCGCGCCGAGTTCGGCTTGCCTTCCGACGCTTTCGTTTTCCTGAATATACTGGACGGCAATTCGAGCGTGTTTCGCAAGAATCCGCTGGCCGTCGTGCAAGCGTTTCAGAAGGCGTTTGCGCCGACGGTGCGCGGCGTGCATCTGCTCGTCAAGACGATGAACATGACGAGCGAGAGCGCCGAGTGGAACGAGGTCATGCGCCTTGCGGCCGCCGATCCGCGCATTTCGATTCTCTCCGGCGCGCTGCCTCGCGAGCAGGTCATCGCGCTACAGTCGCTGGCTGACTGCTTCGTTTCGCTGCATCGCGCGGAAGGGTTCGGGCGCAACATCGCGGAGGCCATGTGGTTAGGCAAGCCGGTCATCGTGTCTGCGTTCTCGGGAAACCTGGACTTCACGAACGAGCGCACCGCATGGCTGGTCGGCGGCGCGACGCTGCCGGTGCGGCCCGGTGAATATAGTTTTGCCGAAGGGCAGTTCTGGTGGGACGCCGACGTTGCCGAGGCCGCCCAATGCATGCGCGAGTGTGTCGAGGCGCCCGCGGAGCGCGACGCGCGGGCCCGTGCGGGCCAGGCATTCGTGCGGGAGCATTACTCGCCCGCGAGCGTGGGTCGCCGTTATGTCGAGCGCCTGCAGGCACTCGATCAAAGCCTCTAAGGATTCGCGATGCGACTTTTCATAGCAGCTCCCGACATATTTCCCGGCGACGCCGTCGGCAATCATTGCCTTGGCATTGCGCGTGCGGCGCGGCGCCTCGGCTGGGAAGCGCAGGCCTATGCGCAGCGCTTTGCCGGCGACGTCCAGCCCATCGAGCTGCTGTTCGACGAAGTACAGCCGCACGATACGTTGTGGGTGAGCTACTCCATTCACGATCCGCTTCTGGAGCGCTTGCTCGCGCTGCCGGCACGCAAAATCTGCTACTTCCATGGCGTGACCTTGCCCGAACTGCTGCGCGAGTTCGAGCCCGTTACGGCGGATCTTTGCGCAAAGTCGATCGAACAGTTTCCCTTGCTTGCGGGCTTCGAGCGCGTCATCGCGAATTCGCGGTTTACGGCGCGCTCGCTGTCTGGCAGCGTGCCGTCTGAACAAATCGACGTCATGCCGCCGGTGTGCCCCGACATGCCGGTGTTTCTGCGCGCGGCAACGCGTGCCGCGACAACGCCTCGCGATGGCTTGCGTCTCTTGTGTGTCGGCCGCGTGGTGCCGCACAAGCGCGTCGAAGATGCCATCGATATCGTCGCCCGTGCGCACGAGCTGGGGGTGAAGGCGACGCTGCGCATCGTCGGCTCGACGCCGAACGGCGCCTATGCGCATTTCTTGCTCGAGCGCGCGCGTCAAATCGGTGTAGGCGAAGTCGTCGAGCTTGCCGGCGTGCTCGACGACGATACCTTGCTTGCGGAGTTCAATGCGGCGGACGCATTGCTGACCGTGAGCCAGCACGAAGGATTTTGCGTGCCCGTTCTCGAGGCGATGCATCTCGGGTTGCCATGCCTCGTTCGTACGGGGACGGCTGCGAGCGAAGTCGCGGCGGGCTGCGCGCTCGAGTTCACCACGTGTGAAGAGGCGGCCTCGGCGTTGCGCACGATGGCGCAGGACGGCGAAGTCGCCGCGCGGCTGGCGGCGGCGGGCAAGCGCCGCGCGGACGATCTGATCGAACTGACCCGCGACGAAGTACTGCGGCAGATTCTCGGCGGCGCTCGCTAGGCCTACTATTCTTTTTGCTGGATATAACGACGTGTCAAGTCCCCGCGTTCTGATTACCACTTATCACCAAGCCTTTTTCGTACGAGGCGGGGGCGAGTATGAAATTTTTTCGATCGCCGACAGCCTGAAGCAGCGCGGCATGATCGTCGATATCTACGGACCGTATTCGCGGTCGATCGACGATTACGACGTCGTGCTCCATTTTTCGGTCCATGGCGGCGGACTCGAATTGCTCAAGGAAGCCAAGGCGCATGGAAAAAAGATCGCGCTCTGGCCGAATCTCTGGGTGCGCAATCCGGCCGAGGTGCCCGCTTCGCTCGTCGATGCTCACGTCAATCTCGCCGATGCCGTGATTTTCAAGTCAGTCTCCGAGGAGCAGCATTTTCGCGGCCGTTTCAGCCTGCCAGACGAAAAGGCGCGCCGCGTTGTGCTCGGCGCCGATGGTGCGTATCTGCGGCCCGCGCCGGAGCACTTGTTCAAGAGCCTCTACGGAATCGAAAATTACGCGCTGTGGTTCGGCGTGATCGAGCCGAACAAGAACCAGCTGGCGGCTTGCCATGTTCTACGCGATAAAGGCATTCCGTGCGTCTTCGTCGGCCGGAGCCGCGAAGAGGCGTACTTCAACGCGTGTCGCGAGGCGGCCGGCGAGAACGCGCTATTTCTCAAGGGCCTGCCGCAGAAGTCCGAGATCGTGCGCGCCGCTTTGCGCGAAGCGCTTTTCTACGTCGAGGTCTCGCACGAGCCGCCTGGCTTGTCGGCAATCGAAGCGGGTCTTGCCGGGTGCCGTCTGTTGCTGAGCGACTCCGACTGGTCACGAGAGCATTTCGGCGAACGTGCCGTCTACGCAAATCCGAACGATGAAGCGGATATCGCGCGGGCCGTCGACGAGGTGCTTGCGTTGCCTTCCGATCAGCGCATGCTGGTGAACGAGTTGCGCCGCTTCTGCCTGCCTGAAGCGATCGATCCGTTGATCGAGATTCTCGAAGGCGTGGCCCGATGATCTTCTATCTTGTGCGCCACGGTCGATCGTGTGCCAACGACGCCGGCCTCGTAACCGGTACGCCCGCCGACCCGCTCAACGACCTGGGCAGGGAACAGGCGGGCAGGTTGGCCAGGTGGCTCGCGGCGCAGGACATCGTGGCCGATCGCTGCTATGTGAGCCAGTGGCAGCGTGCGCGGCAGACGGCGTCCCAGCTCATGCCGCATGCGCATTGGCACGTCGATTCGCGCCTTGGCGAAACGGACGCCGGCGACGTCGCCGAATGGCCGCTTGCGCGATTCGTCGCGTCGCAGCCGGACTTTTATAGCGATGCTTCGCATGCCTACCCCGGTGGCGAATCTCACGAGCAACTCAACGCGCGCGTGCTTGAATGGTGGCGCGCGGTGTGCGAGGAGCCGTGCGAGCGCGTCATGGTCGTCGCCCATTCGGGGCCGATATCGTGCTTGCTACAGGCTACGCTGGGCGTTGGTATGGAGCGGTTTCCCGCATTCCTGCCGGCCAATGGCAGCGTTTCCGTAATCGAGACGCAAAGCGTGGGCGGTGCGATTACGTCCCGACTCCTGGGTTTTTCCATGGGCCCGGGCGAGAATCTCGTCACCGCGCTGCATGGTGCGCAACGAAGGGAGGCGCCATGAAGAAGGTTTTGGCGCTACAGCGTCAATCGCACGTGGCTGCCGGCGTGCCTTCGTTGTCCGTCGCCGCGCGCATCACCGAGGTGCTCGGATATATGGAATCGCGCGGCGAATTGACGTACACCGCGATCTCCGAGAACGACGAGTGCGCTGCCGCCGGCGTCGACTGGGCCGACGTTCTCATTCTCAGCAAGCACAGTTCGCGCAAGGCGCTCGAACTGGTGCGGCGTGCCCGCGCACGCGGCGTACGCGTGATCTACGACATCGACGACTGGATTTTTTCGTTTCCGACCTATAGCGGCGGCGCGGCGCACCGCGACAAGCTCGAGATGATCCACGAACTGATCGCGCTCTCGAACGTCGTGACTGTCGCCAACCCCACGCTCGAACGCAAGGTGCGCGAGTACGTGAGTGCGCCTCTGCTCGTGCCGAACGGGATGTGGGTGGAGCGCTACGTGCATTCCGGCGCCCGCGCGGGAGAGGAAGCTGCGCCGCCGCGCATCGTTTTCACGAACGCCGACTTTCTCAAGATGCAAGCGGCGAAGGACATGCTGCTGACTGCGCTGCAAGTCTTTTTCCTGCGCCATCCGGATTACGTGCTCGACTTTTATGGCGATCCGTTCCCGGAGATGTTTTCGCTGCCTTTTCTACACTTCACCAACCGGATGCCGTACACCGATTACATGCGTGCGCTCGTGTCCGGCAGCTATCAGTTCGCCATTACGCCGCTCGGCGGCGACGAGGACGCGGAGGCCGCGGAGTTCAATGCCTGCAAGAATCCGTTCAAGTATCTGAACTACGGCGCCGCCCAGGTGCCGGGTATCTACTCGCACGTCAGCATCTACGAGGGAAGCGTGGCCGACGGCCGGACCGGCATGCTCGTCGAGAACGATTTCCACGCCTGGGTCAATGCGCTCGAAGCCATGGCGGATGACGCGTCGCTGCGCCGCAGTATTCGTCGCGACGCGTTCGCCGACGTGGTCGAGCATCATCACGTATCGGCAAGCGCCGCGGTCCTCGGGCGCGCAATGAGCGAGCTCGCGTGACTCAACCTCAATTTTGCGCGGATCGTGCAGCAACAGGAACATTCAGCGTGACCGATCTCTCGGCGCCAGACGCGCTGCCCGGCGATCAGCCGGCGATGCCGGACCCGTCCCGGCCACTGCGCGCGCTACACGTTTACCGTACTTATTTTCCGGACCCGCCGGGCGGACTACAGGAGGCGATCCGGCAGATCGCACTCGGTTGCCGCGCTTTCGGCGTCGAATCGACGATCTTTGCGTTGTCTCCCGAACCGGCTCCGGCGCAATTGCAGCGCGAGGAAGGGCGCGTCGTGCGCAGCCGTTCGTGGGCGGCTCCGGCCTCCTGCGATCTGGGCGGTCCCGCGGCGGTGCGGCGTTTTCGTGAGCTGTCGGAATGGGCGGATGTGGTGCATTACCATTTTCCCTGGCCGTTCGGCGACGTGCTCTCGCTTTTTGGCGCTTCGCGCAAGCCTTCCGTCATGACGTATCACTCGGACATCGTGCGCCAGCGTATGCTTGGCGCGCTCTACGGCCCGCTCATGCGGCGCACGCTTCGCTCGATGTCGGCGGTGGTCGCAACGTCGCCCGCATATGTGCGCACGAGCCCTGTGCTCAGCGCCAGTGTCGCGCCAGAAAGGCTGCACGCCATTCCTCTGGGCATCGCCGACTACGCCGGTTCCGCGCTGCCCGCGGACGAAGGCTTGCTCGCCCGTCTTGGCGTCGGCCGGCGTCCGATGTTTCTCTCGCTTGGCGTGCTGCGCTATTACAAAGGACTCCATACGCTCATGGAAGCGGCGCAGCACGTCGATGCCGATTTCGTGATCGCCGGCTCCGGTCCGGAAATGGCGCGCCTTCAGGAGTTGAAGGCGCGCCTGGGCGTGACCAACGTCATCTTCGCAGGCCAGGTGAGCGACGCCGGCAAGCGGGCGTTGCTCTCGAGTTGCCGCGGTCTCGTGCTGCCGTCTCATTTGCGCTCCGAGGCATTCGGCATGGTGCTTGTCGAAGCGGCGATGTACGGCAAGCCGATGGTGTCGTGCGAAATCGGCACCGGCACGTCCTACGTGAACGAAGATGGCGTGACAGGCTGGGTGGTGCCTCCCGAGTCGCCGCAAGCGTTGGCTGGCGCGATTGCCCGGCTCGCCGCCGACGACGCGCAGGCACAGGCGATGGGCCGCGCCGCGCGCGCGCGATACGAGCGGTATTTTTCCGGTGAAGCGCTCGGGCGCGCGTACAGCGACCTCTATCGCAGCGTCATGCCGATGGCGGGGAGGGCGGCTGTATCGTGAGCCAATTTTTGCTTACCGGCACCAACGGTTTCATTGGGCAGGCGCTCGCCGGTCGTCTCGAACGCGACGGTGCGCAGGTCTGCGGCGCGATCCGTGGCGCAGCCGCCGAGCCGTCGGGGCTGCATGGTTGCCTGCGAGTGACCGATGATTTCGCGAACATTGGCGACGTGTGGCCCGCGCACCTGCGCGCCGACTGCGTCGTCCATCTCGCGGCGCGGGTGCATGTCCTCAACGAAAGTGCTGCCGATCCGCTCGCCGCCTTTCGTCGGACAAATGTAGCCGGAACGCTGCGAGTGGCCGAAGCCGCGGCGCGGGCCGGCGTGCGGCGCTTCGTCTACGTAAGCAGCATCAAGGCCGTGGCCGAACAGGACGACGGCGCGCCCCTGAAAGAAACCGACGTGCCCGAGCCGCTCGATCCCTACGGGGTGTCCAAGCTCGAGGCGGAGCTTGCGCTGCGCGAATACTGCGCCGCTATCGGCATGGAGTGCGTGATTGTGCGGCCCCCGCTCGTCTACGGACCGGGCGTCAGGGCGAACTTTCTCGCGCTCATGGACACGCTGGCGCGCGGCGTGCCGCTGCCGCTGGGCGCGGTTCATGCGCGGCGCAGTCTCATAAGCGTCGATAATCTGGTCGATGCGCTGGTTGAGTGCGCTAGACGCCCAGAAGCCGCAGGGCAGACATTTCACGTCGGTGACGGCGCGGATTTGAGCGTGCCGGAGCTTTTACGAACGCTCGCGCGCCACTTGCAGGTGCCATGCCGCCTGATTCCCGTTCCGGTGTCGTGGCTGCGCGCAGCGGGGCGCCTTACGGGGCGTACGGAACAAGTGAGCCGGCTGGTCGGTGGCCTGAGCGTCGATATTCGACATATCGGGAACACGCTTGGCTGGACGCCGCCGATGCCGGTGGACGAAGGTCTGCGTGCGACCGCGAACTGGTATCGCACAGGCCGACGCTAACGAACGATGCAGACTATGGACTCGCGCTGGATATTTGTCATTGTTGCCGTCGCCGGACTGGGCGCGAGCGCCGCGATCCTGCGATTTCTTCTTGCGAGCGGCCTGGCGTGGCGGCTCGCCACGGATGTCCCGAACGATCGGTCGCTCCATTCGAAGCCGGTGCCGCGCGTCGGCGGCTGGGCGATCGTGCCCGTCGTTTGCGTGTCGATCTGGCTCGTCGCGCCGCAACTTTGGCTCGCGGCGCTGCTGGCCCTCGCACTCGCCGTCGTCTCCCAGGTGGATGACCGTCGCGGCCTCCCGGCACGGATTCGTTTCGCCGCGCACATTGCCGCCGTCGCCGTGTTCATTGCGGCTACGCCGGGTGACGTGCCCGCCTGGGCGCTTGTCGCGCTGGCCGTTCTGCTGGTTTGGCTAGTGAACTTGTACAATTTCATGGACGGATCGGACGGATTGGCGGGCGGCATGGCATTGTTCGGCTTTGGCGGCTATGCGCTCGCGGCTGGCTTTGGCCCGCACCCGGATGCGGGACTCGCCATGGCGGCAACCGCGGTCATGGCGGCGGCGGCAGGCTTTCTCGTCTTCAACTTTCATCCCGCTCGGGTCTTTCTGGGCGACGCCGGGTCCATTCCGCTTGGGTTCCTCGCGGGTGCGCTCGGTTATTGGGGGTGGATCAATTCGGTATGGCCGATCTGGTTCCCGCCGCTGGTGTTCCTGCCGTTCATCGCCGACGCGAGCGTGACCCTGCTCAGGCGCATCCTGCGGCGCGAAAGAGTATGGTTGCCCCACAAGGAGCACTACTATCAGCGTATGGTGAGATCGGGGATGGGACACGCGGCGACCGCGCGAGCGTGGTACGTCGCCATGGGCGCCGGCGTGACGATCGCCATGCTTGCGCTCCAACTGAAACCCCTGATGCAGTGGATCGCGGCTGGCGCGTGGGCTGTCGTGCTTTTACTTGCTGGCTTGAATATTGACCGACGCTGGCAGCAATATCGTGGTCGCGTGGATAGCGCCGAGGTGACTCGAAAATGATGAAACTGAGAGCTCGCTGGCTTTCCTTGAGTGCATTTGGCTTTGATTTGCTCGGCGTGGCCGTTGCATGGATGTTCGCGTACATCATCCGGTTCAACGGATCGGTGCCCGTCGACTTCTGGAGAAGCGCGCTGACGGCGCTCATGTGGGTCATCGTCGTGTATGGCTGCATGTTCCGGTTTTACGGTCTCTATCGCGGCATGTGGGTCTTTGCGAGCCTGCCGGACCTCCTGCGCATCGCCAAGGCAGTTTGCGCCGGCGGCATTCTCGTCATGATCGGCTCCGCGCTCGTACGGCCCGAGCCTGTCATCCCACGCTCCGTGCTGTTTGTTTCTCCGCTGCTGCTGTTTCTCACGATGGGGGGCGCCCGCGCCATTTACCGCGCGACCAAGGAATTTTATTTGTACGGCGGTCTGGTCGGTCAGGGCAAGCCGGTGCTGGTGCTGGGCGCGGGCAACGCAGCCGCCAATCTGGTGCGCGAACTCAAGCGGTCCGGACAATGGCGGCTGATGGGCCTTCTCGATGACGACCCTCTGAAGGTCGGGCGCGAGATTTATGGCTATCGCGTGCTGGGCCCCCTGGGTTCGCTGCAAAAAATCGCAGCCGACATGCGCGTCGAGCACGTGATCATCGCGATGCCTTCCGCGCCGATGGCCGCGCACCGCCGCATCGCCATGGCCTGCGTGCGCGCCGGCGTGCGGGCCATGGTGCTGCCTGCGCTTACGCCGCTCAAGGACGGCCAGACCATGCTTTCGCAGGTTCGGCAGATCGACCTTGAAGATCTGCTCGGGCGCGACCCCGTCAGCATCGACACGGCGCACGTTTCGGCTCTGCTCCAGGATCACGTCGTTCTGGTGACCGGCGCGGGCGGCTCCATCGGCTCGGAACTGTGCCGGCAGATCCTGGGCTATGCGCCGGCGCAGCTCGTCGCGCTCGACGTTTCGGAGTTTGCGATCTACAAACTCGAGGAGGAGTTGCGCGTCAACTTTCCTGAAATCGAGATCGTTCCGCTCGTGGGCGACGTAAAGGATTCGTTGCTGCTCGACCAGGTGTTCGGACGTTATCGGCCGCATATCGTTTTTCATGCAGCCGCGTACAAGCATGTCCCGCTCATGGAGCAGACGAATGCCTGGCAGGCGGTGCGGAACAACGTTCTCGGCACCTACCGGGTGGGGCGCGCCGCGATACGCTACGAAGCCAGCCGGTTCGTGCTGATTTCGACGGACAAGGCGGTCAATCCCACCAACGTGATGGGTGCGAGCAAGCGGCTTGCCGAAATGGTTTGCAGCTCGTTGCAGCGCGAAACGACGCATACGCATTTCGAGACTGTCCGGTTTGGCAACGTGCTCGGAAGTGCGGGCAGTGTGATTCCGAAATTCCAGGCGCAAATCGCGAGCGGCGGTCCTGTTACCGTGACGCACCCGGAAATAACGCGGTTTTTCATGACCATTCCGGAGGCGTGTTTGCTCGTTCTCCAGGCTTCGAGCATGGGGGAGGGCGGCGAAATTTTCGTGCTCGACATGGGGCAGCCGGTGAAGATCGCCGATCTCGCACGAGACCTCATTCGGCTGTCCGGGTTGAACGAGGAGCAGATCAAGATCGAATTCACGGGCCTGCGCCCCGGCGAAAAACTTTATGAGGAACTGCTCGCGGACGACGAAACCACGACGCGTACTCCGTTCCCCAAATTGCGCATCGCGCGTGCGCGCGAAGCGCCCGATGCGTTCCTGGATCATCTGCTGCCGTGGCTCATGCAGCGAAGCATTCCGGGCGATGACCAGGTACGGCGCGATTTGCGGCGCTGGATTCCCGAGTACCGTTCCTTGATGAAGCCGGGGTTGATCAGCGTCGCCAATTGAGCATGCTGCGGTTTGCTTTCGGCAACCGCAGGCGGTTCCGGCGGCGGCGACGGTCGCCGGGCCGTCGGGCCGCCCGAGATCGCTCCCCGTTTCTCGTTGATAAAATAGCGCGGCATCTCATGCGGCCCGGTGAGATGTTATGGCGCTGCATGATCGAATTCGGGGCCTCTGCCGTCCTCGACTCCCTTCACGCGGCATGCGTAATGAATGTTGCTACGCAATTGCCCGGTTTTAACGGATGTCGTGCGTTGTTGCCCGGCGCCCGGAGGTTGTGCTGGACATTTGCAGATAGTAAAGTGGCGCCGCTCACGGCGCATCATGGCCGTCATTTCTCCTGCCCGTCATTAAGGCGGGGAGGTCGGCGCACCGCCTCCGCAAACATATTAACCACCGCCCTCGGGCCACCCGTCGCCCTCGTATGCGCAGCAGACCACTCGTTGTTGACCTGGATGGCACGTTGATTCGATCGGATGTGCTAATCGAATCGGGATTCGCGTACCTCAAATCCGCGCCGTTACGGTTCTACCGGCCGCTCATGTGGCTCGCTCGTGGCGGCAAGCCCGCCCTCAAGGCGGGCCTCGCTACCCATACCAATGTCGACGTTACCGTCCTGCCCTATGACGCGCAGGTGCTCGAATGGTTGAAGGGGGAGCGCGAAGCCGGCCGCTCGCTCGTGCTCGCGACCGCCAGCCACGAGCGCTACGCCCACGCCATTGCCGATCATCTGGGGCTGTTTGACCAGACCTTTGCGACCGCGGACGGCGTCAATCTCTCCGCGCATCGCAAACGCGACAAGCTCGTGGCCGAATATGGCGAAAAGAACTTCGACTACGCCGGCAACTCGCGCGACGATATCGCGGTCTGGCAATCCGCTGCGCGCGCTTATGTCGTGAATCCGGACAGCGGCGTCGAACGCGCTGCCCGCAAGATCGGTAATGTCGAACGTGTGATCGAATCGCGCCCGCCGGCGCTAAAGACCTGGACGAAGTCGTTGCGTCTGCATCAATGGCTGAAGAATCTGCTGATCTTGGTGCCGCTGCTTGCCGCGCACAAGCTCGCCTATCCGGACCTCATCGTCGCGGCGCTGATTGCTTTCTTCGCCTTCGGGCTCTGTGCGTCGAGCGTGTACCTGCTCAACGACATGCTCGACCTCGAGGACGACCGGCACCATCCCACCAAGCGCAAACGCCCGTTAGCTTCCGGCGCGCTACCGCTTAGCTGGGGGATAACGCTGTTTCCGGTCCTGCTCGCGGCCTCCTTCGCACTGACCGCGCTCTTTCTGCCTTGGCGCTTTGCCGCGGTGTTGCTGAGCTACTACGCACTCACGCTTGCTTACTCGATATACCTCAAGCGCCAGGTGATGGTAGATGTCGTCGTGCTGGCGATGCTCTATACCACTCGCATCGTCGCGGGAACCGCCGCCATTGGCGGTCACCTCACGTTCTGGCTGCTCGCGTTTTCGATGTTCATCTTCCTGAGCCTCGCGCTCGTGAAACGCTACGCCGAGCTCTATTCGATGCAAGCGCGCGGGCTCGCCAAAACGCGCGGGCGCGGCTATCTGGCGAGTGACCTGTCGCTCATCTCGTCGCTGGGCACGGCGTCCGGCTATCTGTCCGTGCTCGTGCTCGCCATGTATATCCAGGATGGCAACACCGCGCATCTTTACCGCCATCCGCAGATCATCTGGCTCGCGTGTCCGCTGCTTCTCTACTGGGTGAGCCGCACCTGGATCATCGCGCACCGTGGCGTGATGCACGACGATCCGATCGTGTTCGCCGCGCGCGACCGGGTAAGCCTCGCCGTGGTGGCGCTGTGCTGCCTCGTTTTCTGGGCGGCGACCTGATCGATGGATACGGTGCTATCCTGGGGCCGCTATCCTGCCCACCCGCAACAGGCTCATGGGATCGCGTGGCGCGACCGTGCGTCCGCGACGTGGCGCGAGGCGGCAGCGGCAAGCGGCACGGTGCTCGCGTTCGGCAACGGACGCAGCTATGGCGACAGTTGCCTCGCGGCCTCGGACCACGTGTTGCAGACGCTGCCGCTCGACCGCCTCGTCGCGGCCGACTGGCAGACCGGCGTATTGCGCGCGGAGCCAGGCATCACGCTGGAGCAGATCCTCGAGGTCGCCATTCCGCGCGGCTGGATGCTGCCCGTGACGCCCGGCACCAAGTATGCGACGCTGGGCGGCGCGATCGCCAATGACGTCCATGGCAAGAATCACCACGTACGCGGAACGTTTGGCCGCCACGTGCGCCGCTTCGGACTGGCGCGCAGCGATGGCGCGCTGCTCGAATGCGCACCGGACACGCATGCCGATCTTTACGCGGCCACGATCGGCGGACTCGGTCTCACCGGCCTGATCCTCTGGGCGGAAATCCAGCTCATGCCGATCCGGTCCAGCCTGATCGACGTCATGAACACGCGCTTCTCGAACCTGGACGAATTCTTCGCGCTTTCGGAGCGCCTCGACCCGCTGCACGAGTACAGCGTGGCATGGGTGGACTGCCAGAGCCGCGGCTCGACACTGGGCCGCGGCATCTTCATGGTCGGCGACCACGCGCGGGGCGGCCCGCTCGAAGTCGACCGCCGCAAGAAGCGCACGGTGCCGATGACGCTGCCCGTTCCGATCTTCAACGCGCTCAGCCTGCGCGCGTTCAATGGCGCGTACTATCACCGTCAGCGCAGCGGCGCGCGGCGCGCGAAAGTTAGCTACGACGCGTACTTTTATCCGCTCGACAGCCTGCTCGAATGGAACCGCATATACGGGCGTAAGGGCTTTCAGCAGTACCAGTGCGTCGTGCCGCCCGAGGCCGCTCGCGACGCCATCCGCGAAATTCTCGAAGCCATCGCGACCAGCGGCACGGGCTCCTTTCTCGCCGTGCTCAAGCGCTGTGGCGACATCGTCTCGCCGGGGCTCCTGTCGTTCCCGCGCGAGGGCACCTCGCTCGCACTCGACTTCCCGCAGCGCGATGCGCAGAATGCGCGGCTTTTCGCGCGTCTCGATGCGATCGTGCGCGAGGCGCGCGGCCGGCTCTATCCGGCGAAGGACGCCCACATGTCCGGCGAGGACTTCCGGGCCGCTTATCCGCAATGGCAGCAGCTGGAGGCGCTTCGAGATCCGGCGATGCTTTCACGGTTTTGGGAACGAACAACACGAACATGAAAAATATTCTGATCATCGGTGCAACCTCGGCCATCGCGACGGCGTGTGCGCGTCGCTGGGCTGCGCAGGGCGCGAGCTTTTTTCTCGTCGCTCGCAACGCGGAACGCGTGCAGCAGGTCGCCGACGATCTCCGCGCGCGCGGCGCCAAAGCGGCGACGTGCCATGTACTCGACGTCAATGATCTCGACCAGCACGCAATCATGCTGGCGCGCTGCGAGGCCGAACTGGGCACGCTCGACATCGTGCTCGTCGCGCCCGGCACGCTGCCCGACCAGGCGCTGTGCCAGGCCGATCCCGCGGTGGCAATGCGCGAGTTCAATACGAACGTCACATCCGTCATCGGGCTGCTCACGCCGCTCGCGAATCTGGTCGAGGCGCAGCGCCATGGTACGATCGCCGTCATTTCGTCCGTGGCAGGCGACCGCGGCCGGCCTTCGAATTATCTCTATGGCAGCGCGAAGGCGGCGCTCTCCGCGTTCTGCGAGGGTCTGAACGCCCGTCTCTTCAAGGCAGGCGGCCATGTCGTCACGATCAAGCCGGGTTTCGTCGCCACGCCGATGACCGCCGGCCTGCCACTGCCGGGGCCGCTCGTCGCGACTCCGGACAAGGTGGCCGCCGACATTACCCGCGCCATCGAGAAGAACCGGGACGTGCTCTACACGCCGTGGTTCTGGTCGCTGATCATGTTGATCATCAGGTCGGTTCCGAAATTTTTGTTCAAACGGGCGTCGCTTTAACGGCACGCAAGCCGCGACTCACGTCGGACATCCCATTTAATCATTCGCTAACGCATGAATCAGACTCGCATCATACTTCCTGGCGGCGCCGGTTTGGTCGGACAGAATCTGGTCGCCCGGCTCAAGGCGCGTGGATACACCAATCTTGTCGTGCTGGACAAGCATAAAGCCAACCTCGAAGTCCTGCGCCAGGTTCATCCGGACATCACGGCGATCTATGCGGATCTTGCGGAACCCGGCGAGTGGGCGAAGCACTTTGAAGGCGCCGACGTCGTGGTCATGCTGCAGGCACAAATCGGCGCTCCGACCGAGGAGCCCTTCGTGCGCAACAATATCGTGGCAACGCGCCACGTGCTCGACGTCATCAAGCAATACGGCATTCCCCACACCGTACACATCAGCTCGTCGGTGGTGAATTCGGTTGCCGACGACTGGTACACGCAAACCAAGCGCGAGCAGGAAGAGATCGTCGTGGCCTCCGGCATCGACTGCGTCGTGCTGCGGCCGACACTTATGTTCGGCTGGTTCGACCGCAAGCACCTCGGCTGGCTTTCACGATTCATGCACCGTGTGCCCGTGTTTCCGATTCCGGGCAGCGGCAAGTACATGCGCCAGCCGCTCTACGTCGGCGACTTCTGCAACGTCATCATCAGCAGCATCGACTTGCGCATCAAGGGGCAGGCGTTCAATATCAGCGGCCTGGAGCGCGTCGACTACATCGACATCATCCGGCAGATCAAGCGCGCGACTCGTGCGCGCTGCGCGATCGTACGCATTCCTTACGGCCTCTTTTATGTGCTGCTGAAGATCTATGCGGTATTCGACAAGAACCCGCCGTTTACGGCCGATCAGCTCAAGGCCCTGACCGCCGGCGACGAGTTCGAGGTGATCGATTGGGAGGGCATCTTCGGCATTCGCGCCACGCCGTTCGCCAAGGCCATGGACGAAACGTTCAACGACCCGACTTATAGCCACATCGCCCTGGAATTCTGAGGACACATGAGTACAGAACGCATCGCCGTGCTCGGCGCAGGACCGATGGGTCTCGGCGCCGCCTACCAATTGGTCAAGGACGGACGCAAGCCGATCATTTTCGAAGCGGACGACCGCGTGGGCGGCATGGCGGCCTGCTTCGACTTTGGCGGCCTGTCGATCGAGCGTTATTACCATTTCCACGCGATTTCGGATCACGCATTCTTCGAAGTGCTGCGCGAACTCGGCATCGAAGACAAGATGAAGTGGTGCGAAACGAAGATGGGCTACTTCTACCAGGGGCGCGTGCAGCCTTGGGGGAATCCCATGGCGCTGCTCAAGTTCAAGGGCTTGAGCCTGAGCGCGAAGTTTCGCTACGGACTCCATGCATTCCTCTCGACGAAGCGCAACGACTGGAAGCCTCTCGATCACGTCGAAGCCACGGGCTGGATTCGGCGCTGGATTGGCGAAGAAGCGTGGGAAGTGCTCTGGCGGCGCTTGTTCGACTACAAGTTCTACGACTACGCGTACAACCTCTCGGCGGCGTGGATCTGGAGCCGCATTCGCCGTATCGGGCGTTCGCGCTACGACCTCTTCCGCGAAAAACTGGGTTATCTCGAAGGCGGCTCGGACACGCTCCTGAACGGCATGCGCAGCTATATCGAGGCGCATGGCGGCGAGTTCCGTCTGGGCACGCCCGCGCAGAAAGTGGTAATCGAAGGCGGCAAGGTCAAAGGCATTGAAGCAGGCGGTGAGTTCCACGCATTCGACAAGGTGATCAGCACGATTCCGCTGCCCTATGTGCCGCGCGTGATGCCCGATCTGCCGACGGAGATTCTTGAGGCGTTTCGCAGCAAGAAAAACGTCGCAGTGGTTTGCGTGATCGCGAAGCTCAAGAAGCGCGTGACCGAAAACTTCTGGCTCAATACCAACGATCCGGAAATGGATATACCCGGTATCGTCGAATACACGAACCTGCGGCCGCTCGACAACCATGTGGTGTACGTGCCGTTCTACGTGCCCGGCGAGCACCCGAAGTATCAGGAGCCGGACTCCGCGTTCATCGACAAGGTCAAACGCTACCTCATGAAGATCAACCCTGCGCTCACCGCAGAGGACTTCATCGACGTGCGAGCAAGCCGTTATCGTTTCGCGCAGCCGATCTGCGAGCCGGGCTATCTCGATGGCTTGCCGCCGATCCAGTTGCCGGTGGAAGGTCTGCTCGTGGCTGACACGTCGTATTACTACCCCGAAGATCGTGGCATTTCCGAGAGTATCGGGCTGTCGCGCAAGATGGCGAGGATGGTATGACGAGAGCGCACGCCGTGGTCAGGAGCGGCTTCGTTTCGAAGAACTTTCTGATGTTCCTGCTCACCGGCGGCTTTGCGGCCGCCGTGAACTGGAGCAGCCGTATCCTGTTCAACCGGTGGATGCCTTATTCGGCGGCCATTGTGGTGGCGTACATCGCCGGGATGATCACGGCGTTTGTGCTCGCGAAGATGTTTGTGTTCACGGAAAGCAAGCAGTCGACGCACCGTTCCGTGTTCTTTTTCACGCTCGTCAATCTCGTGGCCGTGGCGCAGACCTGGGTAGTGAGCGTAGGGCTGGCGTACTACGTGTTTCCCAGGCTGGGCGTGACGTGGCACGACCGCGATATCGCACACTTGGTTGGCGTCGTCGTGCCGGTGTTCAGCAGCTATATCGGGCACAAGAAGTTTAGCTTCAGACATTGAGCCGGCAGCCGGAGAAACTCCGGCTGGCCGAGCGATGGCTTCGTTTTCGGGTTGGCTCCCGCGCTAACTCCCTTTGGTCAGCGGACAGAATTTGCCGGCCGTATAAGCGTACGCACTGAGCGGACCGTCGACCTTTTTCGCAAACCCCGTCCAGCCGCTGTCAGTCGGCGCACCTTTTACCGATTTAGCTATGTCCGTGCGCGTTGCGCCGGTGACGCCGTAGCCGACAGTGCGGCCGCTGGAATCCACCAGTACGATGAGCGTGGAAGTATCGGCGTCGTGCGTCGGTACGGCCCAGCCATACACCGCGAGTCCCGCGGCGTCGGGCTCCGACGCTTCCACGAGGCCCAGACACAAGGACGCGTCTACGAGCTTGCTGTCGAACTTCACGACACCCGCGTCATGCAACCATCCGCGACCGTACGGCCCGATACCCGCGGCGGCGGCAAAGTTCGCCTTGTCGATAAATCTGTCGTGGTCCTGCGATGAGAAAATCAGCGCGTCGTAATTGGGATGGTCCAGACCGATCTTTTGACCGAGGAGCGCAAGTTTCGGTGGATATCGGTAGTCCGTGCCACCAAAGGTGCGCAACTGGAACGGTGCAACATAGCTCAGGAGTAGCAACGATACGAAGGCGGTGGCCATTCGCGCGTTGCGCGTCGGCAAGATGTCGAGCAGCAGAAGGAAGGTCGCGACATAGCCCGGCAGCATAGCCGTGGTGTACCGGCTCGACACCGCATAAAGCAGCCCGAACACCCATCGGCTATTCGTTGCGCCTGCTGCCGAGATTATCGTCATGCCGAACACGGCGATCAGGAAGGCGCGATAGGGCGTAATCCGGTTCTTGAAGAAGAGAACGCAGACCGTGACCAGATTGACGACGAGAAAGACGGTGCCCAGCAGACCGCACACCCAGAGCCGTTGGGAAACCTCATAAACAGGATTGCCCATGAAGATGGCGAAGAACCTGACCTTGATCAGGCGCACGTGTTCGGCTTCGGGCGTGATGGGCAGTTCGGGGCGCGAGAAATGGTGGAAATAAATCGCAGCGGCTACGAGGCCCACGAGAACCAGCAATGCGGATTCACGCCAGGGCCTGCGCTGCAAAATGCCCTGAACCACCATGACAAAAAACGCAACCACCCCGTTTCCCATGCTCAACGCCGCGACGACAGCGAACGCGCAGCACTTGACCAGACGGCGCGTGCCGTTCTGCGGGCGCGAATAGGTGCCGAATGCGAGAAACGAGAACAAATAAACCGCAAAAACCTGGCTCTGAAAACCCCACAGCAGATTTGAATATTGGCACCAGAGAAACAGGTATCCAAAAATTAATCCCGCGATGAGCGCGGCGGAATATGAAACCGTCACACCCGACCGATATTCGCGCCAAAAGACAAGGCCGATAGCGGCAAGCAGAACGTAATTCATAACGACGGTGAATACGTTCATGCCCCGGAATACCGCGATATCCAGCCAAAAGAGGATTCGGGAAAACACGATTCGGTGTTCCATGTGCTGCGTCCAGAAGGCGCGATAGTCGCCGTCTTGTAGCTTCTGGTAAAAACCGATCTCTCCGTCCCATTGGTCACCGAACGGGATGGAAGAGAAGTGATGGTAGCCGCCATATACAGATGTAACGACAACGAACACGGCGAGCAATGCCGCCCAGGTCGGAAATATACGGTTCATCGTGCGTGACCAAAGGTCGGAAGGACGAACATCATATATGAAGCCGCACATGAATGGTGACGCTGGACCGTGCCGGACTTGCGGATTCGCTTGTCCCATGGCGAATGCGCGACTGATGTGAGTCCGGCAGACGCGACGGCACCCCATTGCACCGTCATTGGTCCATACTCGATTTGGAGGAGATATGGCTGCGCGTGCGGTGGTCGGTGTCACTTATAATCGAGAGTAACCAGGGACGACCCTGGTCGAATATAGACACCAGGGCTCCGTCGACTATCGCTGCGGAGTATTTTTTTGAGCGCCGCATATAACCGGGAAAGGGCAGTAGCGATGAAGGGGTTTGTCGATATTTTGACCGCTAAGGAAATCATCGGATGGTGCGATGTCGACGTCGAGGCCGTAATCGATCGACGTTTCGTTATCAGGCCGTCGAGCGTAATTTCACGCGCGGATCTCGCATCTGCCGGGATCGAAGCGAACGGATTTGAATTCCAGCTTGACGCGGCACTGCCGGGCTACGTACCTGCGGAAATTATTGTGCGTCCGTGTGGAAGCGTCCGTCCGCTGGGGGGCGGGTATTATAAAAATGGCGAGGTGCGGAGTTACCAATACGTGCAAAGCAACGCCGAAGCCAAGGCGCATCACGAGCGGCTGATGGCTGGCCCGGCGCGGGGCGTTTGCCTTTTCACCTCGCGCTCCGGCGGGACTTATCTCTGCGACCGTATCCGGGCCCATCCTGACGCCTATGCGGTTGGGGAGCCGCTGGATTGTTTTTCCGGCGGAGGAAGGGCAGGATTCTTTAGATGGCTCGATGATTACTTTACGATCCCGACCATGACCGAATATCACCGGATCGTTGAAGAGCCGAAACTGATGTTCCTGACGTCAAAGATCCGAAAATACGATCACGAATTGATTTCCACGTTGAATTACTATGACGTGAAATATTTGAGGTTGTATCGGGAAAATATTCTGAGACAAGCCCTTTCGTATCTGGTTGCCCAGAAAATTTATATCGCTACGTCCAACTACAATGTTAATATTAAAGACGCAATCGGGAAGCCGGTAAAAAATAAAAGAGTTCACATCGATCCCCGTCAATTGATCGACATTGCTGAACGATATCAAGAAGCCGAAAAAGAAATCGACGATCTGATCGCAACCGAAGTCACTGGCGACGTTTTTTCGATCTCGTACGAGAAGTTGACAAAAGACGAGGCCGGGGTTGCCGCCGTATTTGATTTTTTTGGTTTACCTCATTTTAACGCTGTGTCCAGCCACCAGAAGATCAACGCCGGAGACTTGTCGGGCTTGATCGAGAACTACGATGAATTCTCAAGATATGTGAGGGGCACCCGTTTTGCGCATTGGCTCGATTAAGCAAGTTTCCCTGGCGTAAAGGCAGTTCGTTTCCGCCCTCCACGGCGCGATGACGAGAGGGCTGGGTGCAATATGGCCCTGACTCGTCTCCAGGCTGGTGGCGGCTGGCTTGGGATCGACGAAGACGTCGTGCGCCGGTCGTGTGGGCTTCCTTGCTCGTGCTGCTTTCAAGATCGTTTCGCCGAACGTTCCGCAAGCCGGTGCGAAACCTGGCTGCGGAACCCTCGCTTCCCAAAAGTTGCAACCGGGCATGACGCGACGGCTGCCTGCCGTCCGTCACCTCCACATCGCCTTGATACCGTACAACGCCGCGCCGTACGGATTCTTTACGTTTCAGCGTGATGACAGCGCTGCCTCTTTCAGCAACCCGTGAGTCGAAGATCGCTCAGGGACCATTTCCGTCGTCAGACAAGGCGTGCCCGATGGTAACATCTGGTAACGGAAAGGAAGAAAGCGATGAAATCAATTCAGGTAGAAAACCACGGAACCGGGAATGAGGTGCTGCATCACGACGACGCGATTTTAGACAACGTGCGCGTGGTTATAAATGGCAGTGATAATCGCATCGTTATCGAGCGCGCCTGTCTCAACAACGTCGTTATCGAAATTAACGGCAATGGCAACGAATATCACTTCGTTGAAGATTGCTGCGTATGCAACTTTCGCATTCAGTCGCGAGCCAACAATGGCCCGGATCGAACGGCTGACAGGACGCGCCTCCTGATTGGTCGTGCAGTTCAGATTTCCGAAGGCTCTGCGACGTTCGGCGCCGATGAAACCTGCATTGAGATACATCACGCGACAACCATCGTTAAGGCCAACTTTTTCGCGGTAGAGCGCGCAACGAAAATTATTGTCGGGGAGCGTTGCCTCTTTTCGTGGGATATTGATTTGCGCACGAGCGACTGGCATTCCGTCTTTGATCTGGAAACCGGGGTTCGCATTAATGAACCGAGGTCCGTGGTGCTGGGCTCGCACGTTTGGGTCGGTTCAGATGTCAGGATACTGAAGGGTGTAACGATCGGCGACGGGAGCATCATCGGCGTGGGTTCGATCGTTACGAAAGAAGTGCCCCCGAACTGCGCGGCGGCCGGCAATCCGGCACGCATCATTCGCCGTAATGTGCGATGGAACCATGATTCCTGGGTAAAAATTCCTCCCTCGGAATCAAATCGACTTCCGGCCGTCCACCTGACCTGAGCGCCTGCGTTGCGCGATGATTTCACGGCGAGACGCCCGAAAAGCTATCGATTCAGCGCCAATAACGGTATTTTTCGGAGCGGCATATACGATGCCGCTTCGGCTAATTATAATGGCGCCGTCGAATACTTTTCGATTCTGATAAATGAGTGAAGTCAACGGGGTAGAAAGCACCGGGCGTAGCATGCCAATAGTGAACGGGATATTTGCCCTATTGGCGTTCGCTTTCACGGTGCTCGTGTCGGTTCCCTTCATGCCGCGTATGCCCGGGACAGGTCTCGACTCGTCCTGGGCATACGCGATGAACGTGGCGGTCGCCAATCATCTGGTATTCGGTCGCGACATCGTTTTCACGTTCGGGCCGTTAGCCTCGCTATATACCCATCTCTACCATCCAGCGGTCGATGCATTGATGCTGACCGGATCGTCGATCATCGCGCTGGCGACCTTCCTTGGCTGTGTGGCGATTGCTGGCGGCAAGCGAAACGCGTGGGTCTTGGCATTGCCAATTTTGCTCGCTCAAACGTGGCCGAGAGACACGGTGCTTTTCGCGATTCCGCTCATGTTGCTTCTTGTCGTTGAGCGCGATGCGGAAAAAAGCGTCTGGACCAACGCAGCGATTCTTGCCCTCTTCGTGGCAACGGCAATGTTGCCGTTGATTAAAGCAAGCACGACCGCCGAAATCGTATTTTTGGGGCTACTTATATTTGTCACGGTATGGCAACGTTCGCGGCTCACGGCTTTCGTCGGGTTACTGGCATTTGGTCTGACCGTGATCCTCGCATGGGTAGCAGTCGGGCAACCGCTCAGCGGGTTTGCGCATTACCTCGCGGCACAATCGCCAATCGTGTCGGGCTACGCGGACGCAATGACGTCGTCGGGCAACCCGTGGGAGATCGCCATTTTCCTCGCCGGTGCGGTTTGCGTCATGGTGGGGCTTGGGTTGTCTGCGGGGAAGGCTCCGTGGACCCTCGTCATTGCCTACGTTGCCGTGCTCTTTATTGCGTTCAAGGCCGGATTCGTCAGGCACGACTCGCATGCGCTCGAAGCGGCCTTCGCGCTGGTTCTTCTCCCTTATCTGACGGTTCTCAGGTTTCCGTCGCGCGCGGCAATCGTAACCTTGCTGATCGGTATTGCGGGATGGGCCGGCATTGCTCACTCGTATATCGACGTTCGCCCTGCTGCCATTGCTTCGCGCTTCGCTAGTGAAGTTGAGAAGTCGGTCGACGGGCTGAGGGATCGCCTGAGCGGCGAACGAGCCGTGCGCAACGAATTCGCATCGTCTGGCGCGGAAATCAGAAAATATCTGACGTTGCCCGCAGGACAAGGGACGGCCGACTTGTACCCAGCGCAACTGAATCTCATGTTTGCCAGCGGTATCAACTGGAACCCGCGACCGGTCCCGCAGAGCTATTCCGCCTATACACCAGAACTCGCGCAGTTGAATGCGGCACATCTGAATCAGGCGAATGCGCCTGATCGCGTGTTCTTTTCCGTCCATCCTATCGACGGCCGCTACCCTGCCCTGGAGGATGGCGCAAGTTGGCCGGCTCTGCTGGGCGCCTATCGTCCGGCGGCCTATGTCGGAGACTATGTCGTTCTCGACAAGCGCGCGTCCCGGACTGATATTTCACCTGGCGCGGAGTTCTATGGCAACAAGGTGTCATTCGGCGATCGTGTCCCCATCGCCGATCAGAATGACGTGGTGTGGGCGAAAATTGATGTAACGCCAACCTTGGCCGGCAAACTGGCGGCGGTGTTTTTCAAGCTTCCTCAGTTGGCCATTCATGTCAAATACTCCGACGGTACGTCCCAGACCTACCGATTTATTGCCGGCATGGGCAAGGCCGGGTTCGTCCTTGCGCCAACGATCCAGGATGACATTGATTTTGTTGCGATTCAGGGGCGGGTACTCAACGGGCTCGTGAGTGACCGCCGTCGCCCGACGTCGTTCTGGATCGACGGGGCGCGCGGCAGCAGCGTGCTCTGGAATACGCACTACGCCGTCAGCTTGGCGCCGCTGAATATGGAGCGCGGCAAGGCGGCCGATATCTCCTTGATGACCCGTCCGATCAATTTCGATAATTCCGGCGATTGCCATATTGATTACGTTAACGGCATCGACACGAGAAGCGGCCCTATTTCGACATCGTCGAAAATTCTCGGTTTCCGCGGATGGGCGGCAGCGTCGATGAGAGAGGGCGTGCCGAACGATATCGCCTATATCGCGCTAATGGACAGCACGGGAGCGGTGGTTCTGCAGAAGGCGGCGCAAGTCGAAAACGACGGCGTTGCAACGTACTTCAAACATGCATCGTTGAAGCGTTCCGGTTTCGAAGCTCAGGTCGATGCGGGCGCGCTCAAAGGCGAGTTGACGATTCGCGTGATACAGCGGCGCGGAGATCAGATTCTAATTTGCCAGGACAGCGCCGTTCATCTCGTGAAGGAGTGATGAGCCGCCCGCACGTGTGACCGCATACGGCAAGGCTACGTACTACGTTAATCATCGAGGGTTCCGCTGTAACTTTTCTTCGAAGGTGTGGAAGTTTCGGTAAGATTCTTCCTCACTTTAAGGAGATAGCGTCAATGCGACCAGGGAACATTCACCCCGACGATGACATGTACACCGGTGATCTCGGACACTATGAGCGGTGCGGAGAGCAATTCGGGAGTTTCGTCAAAATGGCCGCGGATTTATCGGGGGCAGGCGCGCCGCGCATTCTGGAGCTTCCGTGCGGCTATGGTCGTGTGACGCGCCACCTCGTCAGGCAGTTCGCGCCGGGTCAAATTGATGCGGCCGATATCATGTCTCCTTGCATCGAATTCGTCCGCGCAACTTTTGGTGTCAGGGCAATACAGATCGTTGATCCCGTCAACGAGTTCGCCAACATTCAAGATGGCGCATACGACGTTGCGGCCATGGGCTCGCTTATTACCCACCTCTCCGAGCCGAACACGCGAACGGTCGTCGAGCATTTCCTCCGCAAGCTTTCGCCGAACGGGGTCGCGGTGATTACCACGCACGGTCAGCGCTCGCGCGACGACTTGCACGCGAGAAACTGGTTCGAAGTTTCCGATCTCGACCGCACGACATTGCTCGATGCCTACGCGCACCGTGGCCACGGTTTCGTGAACTATTCCCCCGCACACACCTTCGAAAAGAAAACCGTGGAAGAAGTCGGGGATGCTTATGGCGTTTCGCTTACGCACAAAGACTGGATGACGGCCCTCATCGAGGAGTTGGGCTATTCGCTGGCCAAATATACCGAGGGCGGATGGGACAACCACCAGGATGTCTACTTCATCAGGAAGTAGCGCGCGGCACGGTCATCGCCAGGTTGCCCCGGAATCGCGGACGCGATGTAACGATATCCCGTTATTCCTGCGTTACATTCCTGCGTTACTCAAGCCGTTTTATGACACGGGAGACTGGCGAGCCGATGCGGCGGAATTCGCGTGGATAAATGCTCGATGACCTTGTCGACGCATTCGTCAACGCTGGCGTTCAGCGTGTGCAGGACGACATCGGGGAGCGTAGGGGCGTGATATGCCGCGCCTATGCCGGTAAATTGGGAAAGTTCGCCGCGCCGCGCACGCCTGTACAGACCTTTGGGATCGCGCTGTTCGCAAACATCGAGCGGGGTGTCGACAAATACTTCGACAAAGGAATCGGTGCCGACGATATGCCGGGCGTTTTCTCGATGCTCGGGTTCGGGTGAAATTGTTGCCGTGACGGCAATAAAACCTTCCTTGCAGAAGAGTGCTGCGACGTGCGCCACCCGGCGCAGATTTTCGGTGCGTTCCGCTTTGCTGAACCCGAGATCCGAATTCAGCCCGGTACGCAGAACATCGCCGTCGAGTATCGTTGCGCGAAGATCAAACGTTTGCAAGCGATCGACCAATGCATGCGCAATCGTCGATTTGCCTGCCCCCGACATTCCGGTGAGCCACACGACCACGCCCAACGACGTTACTGGTTTCACGGCCGTATTCATTGCTTCGCACCCCATCAATCATGGAAAGCCATCCATCCAGATGGATATTTTAGCGGCGAAGCCTATTCTTGTAACGCGATCGTAATAAACTGCAACAATTATGCAAATACGTAAATTTGAGTTTCGGGGTATTGACGGCGTCCGCTCACTTTAATGGCGGGCGGTCAACGATCACTCAAACCCCCGCGGATTCCTCTCCTGCCAGCGCCAGTGATCCACGCACATGCGCTCGATCCCGAATTCCGCCTTCCACCCGATCAGCTTTTCCGCCGTAGCCGGATTCGCATAGCACTCGGCAATATCGCCCGGCCGGCGCGCCACGATCTCATACGGCACCGGCCGTCCCGAAGCCGCTTCGAACGCCTTCACGATTTCGAGCACGCTATAGCCGCGCCCCGTGCCCAGATTCACGACGAAGCCCGCGCCGCGTGCCGCGAGCGCATCGAGCGCCTTCAAATGGCCCTTCGCGAGATCCACGACGTGAATGTAGTCGCGCACGCCCGTGCCGTCCGGCGTCGGGTAATCGCCGCCGAACACGCGCAACTGGTTAAGCTTGCCCACGGCCACTTGCGCGACGTAAGGCATGAGGTTGTTCGGCACGCCGGCCGGATCTTCGCCGATCAAGCCGCTTTCGTGCGCGCCCACCGGGTTGAAATAGCGCAGCACCGCGATGCGCCACGACGGGTCCGAGATTGCCACGTCGCGCAGAATCTGTTCGGCGATCAGCTTCGACTGGCCGTACGGGTTCGTCGCCGAAAGCGGGAAGGTCTCGTCGATCGGCGAGCGCTCCGGCACGCCGTAGACCGTCGCCGACGAGCTGAACACGAACTGCTTCACGCCGTGCTGGCGCATCACATCGAGCACGACGAGCAGGCCGTCGAGATTGTTGCGGTAATACTCGATCGGCTTCGCGACTGATTCGCCCACGGCCTTGAGCGCCGCGAAATGGATCACGCCGTCGATGCGGTGCGTTTCGAAAATGCGCGAGAGCGCCGCGGCGTCGCGCACGTCGGTTTCGTAGAACGTGACGGCCTTGCCCGCGATGCGCTCGACGCGCTTGAGCGACTCGCTGCGGCTGTTCACGAGATTGTCGACGACGACCACCTCGTAGCCGCCGCCGAGCAGTTCGACGCAGGTATGCGAGCCGATAAAGCCCGCGCCGCCGGTGACAAGAATGGTGCCCTTCGAATTCGTCGCGCTCATGCGGAAAGTCCCGTGCAAATCGATCAATGCCTTAAAACGTCGACCCGGTGATTTCCCGGATCAGTTCCCGGTAGCGTTGTACCACAACGCGTTCGTCGAATTCTTTTTCGATTTTTTTTCGGCCGCGCTCGGCCATCGCCGCGCGCCCGGCGTCGCCGAGGTCGAGCATGCGCGCGAGCGCGCCAGTCAGCGACGCCGCATCGCGCGCGGCGCAGAGCAGGCCGTTCTCGCCATCGGCGACGACTTCGCGACAGCCCGGCACGTCGGTGGCGACGATCGGGCGGCCCATCGCGCTCGCTTCCATCAGCGTCCGCGGCACGCCTTCGCGGTATGAGGGCAGCACGACGCAATCGGCGGCTGCAATATAGGGACGCACGTCGGCGGTTTCGCCAAGATACTCGATCACGCCTTCGCGCTCCCATGCGGCGACTTCGTCGCGCGCGATCGCGCTCGGGTTGTCGACGCCCACCGGCCCCAGCAACTGGAAGCGCGCATGTGGATAGCGCGCGCGCAGCGAGCGCGCCGCTTCGACGTATTCGCCCACGCCCTTGTCCCAGAGCAAACGGCCGATCAGAACGAATGTGAACGCGGGCGCAGCGGGGGGCGCTTCGGGGGACGCTTCGCGCACGGGCAGCGGCGTGAACGGGAACTCGTCGAGATCGACGCCTTCGCCGTGCAGGAGGCGCGCGCGCTCGGGATGCGCGAGCAGGTTTTCCTCGCGGAACGCGGTTTCGTCGTCGCGATTGAGGAACCAGACTTCGCGCGGAAAGCGGAAGGCAAGCCGGTAAAGGCGCTTGGCGATTTGCGCGGCGCGGCTTTTCTGGATGAAGACGTAGCCGAGGCCCGTCGTGACCGCGACGGACGGCGTGCGCGCGAGCCACGCGGCGATCGAGCCATAGATGTTCGGCTTGATCGTGTAATGGAACACGACGCCCGGTTTGAGCGCGCGATAGTGCCTGAAAAGCGTAGCCAGCGTGCGCAGATCGTCGAGCGGATTCGTGCTTTTAGACGCCACCGGCAACTCGACGCAGCGGCAGCCCATTTCGGTCAGCGGCTCGAAGGTGCGGTCGCGCGGCGCGACCACGGTGACTTGCGCGCCCGCTTGCGTGAGCGCGCGCAGCAGGCCGCGCCGATAGGTGTAGATCGCCCACGCGGTGTTGCAGACGAGGGCGACGTGCAGCGGCGCGCGGTGTGGGGCACGCGCAGCGGTCGCGGTGCGGGCAGGCGATGAATTCACGAGGGCAGGGGCGTCGGCGTTACGAAAGTGGGCGCGCCGGCGGCGCGAGGCGCACGCGGCGGGCGGGGCGCACATTTTAGCCGACGCGTTGGCCGATGTCGGGCTGGCCTGGCCGGGCAAGCCTCGACACGATGCCGGCGCCGCCCGGTGCGGCAGATGTCGCCGCCCGGCCGTGCAAGGCGGGCGGGCGACTCAAGGCGGAATGCCCGCGCGGCGTAAGATGTCGGGCTGCGCGCGGCGGCCCGGCTGCCGAGCGCGCCCCATTTTCAGCCGCTTTTCGAATTTTTCCGATGCTTCGTTCCCTTGCCGCCCTGCTGGTTTTCCAGTGCCTGGGCGAGAGCGTGTCCTACGTGTTCTCGCTGCCCGTACCCGGTCCCGTGATCGGCATGTTGCTGCTGTTCGCCTTCGCGCTGATGCGGCCCGCCGCCGCCGAGGCCATCGAGCCCACCGCGCTCGAGTTGCTGCGTCATCTGTCGCTGCTGTTCATTCCCGCGGGCGTGGGCATCATGGTGTCGGCGCAGGCGGTGCGCGGCGAGGCACTGGCCGTGATCGCGAGCGTGGCCGTGAGCACGACGCTCGGCATTGCCGTCACGGCGCTCGTCACGCGCGCGCTGCTGCGCCGCCAACGGCGCGGCGCGCCCGGCACGGAGCGCGCATCGTGAACCACGCTTTCCCGAAACTCGATGCCATCTGGGTCTATCTCGCCGCTTCGCCGCTGCTGGGACTCACGCTCACGCTGGTTGCGTATCTCGTCGCCATCAACCTTTACGCGCGCGCGAAGCACAATCCGCTTGCCAACCCCGTGCTGATCGCGGTGGCGCTCGTCGTGGCCGCGCTCAAGCTCACCGACACGCCGTATCGCGTCTATTTTGAAGGCGCCCAGTTCGTGCATTTTCTGCTCGGGCCGGCGACGGTCGCGCTCGCGCTGCCGCTCTACCGGCAATGGGACAAGCTCAGGCGCGGCGCGCTGCCTTTGCTTGGCGGCCTCGTGGCGGGGTCGCTCACGGCGATCGTTTCGGCCGTGGGCATTGCGTCGCTGCTGGGCGCTTCGCGTCAGACCGTGGCCTCGCTCGCGCCGAAGTCGGCCACCACGCCGATCGCGATGGCCGTCGCCGACAAGATCGGCGGCATTCCCTCGCTCACGGCCGTGCTGGTGATTTCGACGGGCGTGTTCGGCGCCGTCACGGCGCGCTGGGTGCTCAACGCGATCCGCGTGCGCGAGGCGGAAGTGCGCGGCTTTGCGATCGGCGTGGCGTCGCACGGCATCGGCACGGCGCGCGCGTTTCAGGTCAGCGAGGAAATGGGCGCGTTCGCGGGGCTCGGCATGGGTTTGAACGGCGTGTTCACGGCGTTCGTCGTGCCGCTGTTGCTGCCGGTGATGTTGCGGTGGATTTAGTGGGGGGCGTCGACGCAATCGCGATAACGCGCAAACGGTCAACGGCGGCGCGAGCGTTCTTTCGAGCGCCTCATCGCCCAAACCACGCCCGCTTCACCTTCTGCAACGTCCGGTACGGCGTCACGAAATGCAGCAGGCTCTTGGCAATGCCCGCCGAGTCGCGCCAGTTCAGCGCGTTCCAGTAACGCAGTTGCAGCCGCAGCGTCGACGTAATCTGCTTACGCCGTTTCGTCGCGCTGATCCCGCCTTCGTTCAGCTCGTAATACAGCCCAAGTTCCGGCAGATTCGCGCACTCATAGCGCTCCATAAGGCGCAGAAACAGATCGAGATCCTCAGCCGCCGGATACTGCACGCGATAATTGCCCACCTCGATCACGGCGTCCACGCGCAGCATCACCGAAGGATGCACGAGCGGCGAGCGCAGCATGCGCGTCTTGCGCAGCGTGTGCGCGTCGGCGGGCGGGCGCAGCATGAAAAGCGGCTCGCCCGCGCGCGTGACCACCTGCGTCCACGTGCCGAGCGCCGCGAGCGCCGGTTCCGCTTCCATGCGCGCGCGCTGCTTCGCGAGCCGGCCGGGCGCGGCGAGATCGCCCGAGTCGATGCGCGCCGCGTAGCGAAAACCGCGCGCCGCCAGCGCTTCGATGCCCGCCTGCAACGCGCGTTCGATGCCGCCGTTTTTTGCCATCTTCAACACTTCGATCTTCATGCCCGGCACCTCGGGCGCGACGATGGGCGGCGTGCTGCCGTCGTCGACGATGAGCGCGTAAATGGGCGCGTGTTCCGCGAACGAGGCCAGCGTGCGATCGACATCGGCCTGGCCGTTGTACGCAGGCATGAGCACGGCGACGTCGGCCAGCGCGCCTTCGCGCGCGTCGGCTTGAGCGCTGTCGCGCGCGTTCTCGTGCGCGCTGTCGTGTGTGTCGTCGGCGTGCGCATTGTTGCGTGAAGGCGCCGGAGCGGCGGGATTCGTCATGAAGCGAGCTTGAAGCGGATGTAATAGAGATTCACGGCGGCCGCCGCGAGATAACCGGCGGCAAGGCCGAGCAGCGCGCCATACGCGCCGAAGCGCGCGATCGCCGCGAGATTGACGGCGAACGCCACCGCGAGCGCGAGCAGCCACTTCGCGAGCAGCACGTATTTCGCCTGATATTTGAGCACGACGAGATTGCCGATCGCCTCCAGCCCCGCCGGCACCGAAAGCCACACGGCCCAGCGAAAAATGCCGATCGCGCCTTCGTAAGCCGGCCCGAACACGCGGCCGATGATGAAGCCCGCGAGCGCGTCAAGCACCAGCGCGCCCGCCACCATCACCACGGCCGTGAGCGCGAACAGGCGCACCAGATTGCGGCGCAGTTGCGCGGTTTGCTGCACGCGATAGACGAAGGCGGGCGCGATGGTTTGCGAGAGCATCAGCGCGAGCGTGATCCAGTTTTCGTTGAGCTGCTGCGCGGCCGAATAGCGGCCGAGATCGGCGAACGAAATCGTGCGCTCGAGCATCAGGCGGTCGAGCTTGAGAAAGAGATACATGCAGATCAGGCCGAGCCAGAACACCGTGCCCGCCGTCGCGAAGTGCCGGAACAGCGCGCGGTCCACGTGCCAGCCGAGCTTGCCGCCGTGATGGCGCCGGAAATACAGCACCAGCGCCGCGCCGATCGCCGCCGACTCGAGCGCCCAGAGCCAGCCGAACGCAGCGGGCGCGAACGCCGCGCGCGCGAGCAGAAACACGAGCAGCGCCTTGATGACGGCCGTCGTCATGCTCGCAAGCAATTGCGGCTTGCTGTACGTCATGCTTTGCAGCCACGCATTGATCACGCCCACGAACGGCTCGCGAAACAGCATCGTCACGACGAGACCCGCGAGCATCGCGCCAACGAGCGGATCGGTCGCGCCCATTGCAATGCCGGTCCACGTCGCGAGGAGCGCCGCCGCCGACACGCCGATGCGCAAGGCGAACGCGCTGCCGAGCACCGTGCCCAGTTGCTGCGGCGGCCGGTTCACGATCGTCGGCACGAGAATCTCGGCGCCGCACACCCAAGTGATGGGCGACAGCACGAGCAGCAGCGTGTTCGCGTACTGCCACTTGCCGAACACGTCGGGGCCGAAATACCGCGCGAGCACGCCGCTGATGACGATGGCCACCGCGATCTGCGTGAGCCGTTCGAGCCCGAGCCAGACGATGTTGGCGAACGCGCGCGCGACGTCGGGATTGGTGAAGCGCTTGAGGCTCAGCATCGCGCCGTTCGACGGGAAACGTTTTGCAACGCCGCGCGGGAAAAAATCCGGGCATGCGGCGTGCGCAGTCGTGCCGCCCCGGTTGGCGGACAAAATGGCGATGAAAGGGGGCGGCGACGCATTAAAATAGGTTCATACCACGGCCGAAAGACCGCAATTATAGTTTGTAACGGATACCACTTTTCGTAACGGCAGGCGCATCGCGCCCGTTGCTGTGTTACGAATAGGCCCCGAATTCCGAATCCTCCCTCTGCACGGTGAGCCTCAACATGACTTCCAGATCGATTTTCAAGGCATATGACATTCGCGGCGTGATTGGCAAGACGCTCGACGCGGATACGGCGCGCGCCATCGGCCGCGCGTTCGGCAGCGAGGTGCGGGCGCAAGGCGGCGACGCCGTGGTGATCGCGCGCGACGGCCGCCTTTCGGGCCCCGAACTCTCCCGCGCGCTCGCCGACGGCCTGTGCGAAGCGGGCGTCGACGTGGTCGACGTCGGCATGGTGCCCACGCCCGTGGGCTATTTCGCGGCGAGCGTGCCGCTCAAGCTCGCGGGCGGCGAGCGCAACGTGGACTCGTGCATCGTCGTGACGGGCAGCCACAACCCGCCCGACTACAACGGCTTCAAGATGGTCCTGCGCGGCAAGGCCATTTACGGCGACCAGATCCAGGCGCTCTACGAGCGCATCGTCGCGGAACGCTTCGACGCGGGCGAAGGCAGCTACACGCAGTACGACATCGTCGACGCCTACGTGGAGCGCATCGTGAGCGACGTGAAGCTCGCGCGCCCGATGAAGATCGTCGTCGACACCGGCAACGGCGTGGCGGGCGCGCTCGCGCCGCGTCTGTTCAAGGCGCTCGGCTGCGAGCTCGTCGAACTCTTCACGGAAGTGGACGGCAACTTCCCGAACCACCATCCGGACCCGGCGCACCCGGAAAACCTCCAGGACGTGATTCGCGCGCTGCAAGAGAACGCCGATACGGAAATCGGCTTCGCGTTCGACGGCGACGGCGACCGCCTGGGCGTCGTCACGAAAGACGGCCAGATCATCTACCCCGATCGCCAGCTCATGCTGTTCGCCGAGGAAGTGCTCTCGCGCAATCCGGGCAAGCAGATCATTTACGACGTGAAGTGCACGCGCAACCTCGCGAAGTGGGTGAAGGAAAAGGGCGGCGAGCCGCTCATGTGGAAAACGGGCCACTCGCTCGTGAAGGCCAAGCTGCGCGAAACCGGCGCGCCGCTGGCGGGCGAAATGAGCGGCCACGTGTTCTTCAAGGACCGCTGGTACGGTTTCGACGACGGTCTGTACACGGGCGCGCGCCTGCTCGAAATCCTCTCGCGCGTGGCCGACCCGAGCAAGCTGCTCAACGACCTGCCGAACTCGCACGCCACGCCGGAACTGCAGCTGAAGCTCGAAGAGGGCGAGAACTTCGAACTCATCGCCAAGCTGCAAAAGAACGCGAAGTTCACGGGCGCCGACGAAGTCATCACGATCGACGGCCTGCGCGTGGAATACCCGGACGGCTTCGGCCTCGCGCGTTCGTCGAACACCACGCCCGTGGTGGTCATGCGTTTCGAAGCCGACAACGACGCGGCGCTCGCGCGCATTCAGGCCGACTTCAAGCGGGTGATCCTGGCCGAAAAGGCGGACGCGAAGCTGCCGTTCTAAGCCGCTTTTCGGCTTTTCGTCTTGCCCGCTCTGAGTCCCTTCGAGTTCCAAAGCGATACGGCGCCGCGCGAATCTTCGTCGCGGCGCCGTTTGCGTTTCGTGGGGCGCCGCGGAGTTTGCCCTTGCGCCGCTTTTTGCGCTCCGAGCGTGCTATTTCGCCGCAAATCACGCGCATGGCGCGGCAATTTTCGCCGTTCTGCTGTAGTGCGTGCGCCCGGCGCGCTAGAATTGCGGACCTTTTTCCCTTCCGTAGCCCCCAGAGCCTGAGCGTGCAAAAGATTCTCATCGTGCGCGTGTCGTCGCTTGGCGACGTCGTCCACAACATGCCCGCCATCGCCGACATTCGCCGGCGCTATCCCGATGCGCAGATCGACTGGCTCGTCGAAGAGAGCTTCCAGTCGCTCGTCGAACTCGTACACGGCGTGCGCCGCGCCATTCCGTTTTCGCTGCGCCGCTGGCGCAAGCGCCTCTTTTCGGCGGCGAACTGGCGCGAGATCGGCGCGTTCCGGCGCGCGCTCGCGGCCGAAAACTACGACATGGTGATCGACTGCCAGGGGCTCATCAAGACGGCGTGGGTCGCGAGCTGGGCGCGCGGCCCGCTCGTGGGGCTGGGCAACCGCACGGACGGCGCGGGCTACGAATGGCCGGTGCGTTTTTTCTACGACCGCTCGGTGCGCATCGAGCCGCGCACGCACGTGGTCGAGCGCACGCGCCAACTGGTCGCGGGCGCGCTGGAGCTGGCGAGGCCCACGCCCGCCGACGAGATCGACTTCGGGATCGACACCTCGCGCGCGGCGCAAGCGCTCGCGGCGCTCGGGCTGAACCTGCCGGTGCCGTACGTGGTGTTCGTCCACGCCACCTCGCGCGCGGACAAGCAATGGCCCGACGCCAACTGGATCGAACTGGGCCAGGCGCTCGTGCGGCGCGGCGCGTCGCTCGTGCTGCCGTGGGGCAGCGAGGCCGAGCGCGCGACCAGCGAGCGCCTCGCGCGCGAATTCGGCGAAGCGGCGATCGTGCCGCCGAAGCTCTCGCTGCCGGCCGTGGTGGGTCTCATCGACGGCGCGGCGGCCACGGTGGGCGTGGACACCGGCCTTGTTCACATCGCGGCGGCGCTCAAGCGGCCGACCGTCGAGTTGTACAATTTCGCGACCGCCTGGCGCACGGGCGGCTACTGGTCGCCGAACGTGGTCAATCTCGGCACGGCCGGCCAGCCGCCTGCGCTCGCGCAGGTCAAGGGCGCGCTCGCGGGCTTCGGCCTGCTTTGAGCGGCTGTGGCTTCGGCGTTGGATTTAGCGTTGGCTTCGGCGCGGGCCTGGCGTCGCCGCTTTACCGGCGGTTCGATCGGCTGCGAAGAATCAAGGCGGAGCACGAAGCCTGCGGGTATAAGAATCGGCTCGCGCACGCGGCGAGGCTCGGGCAACCGGCCTGCGAATCTCGCGCCGCGTGTATCCCAATCAACGTAGATCGAAGCGGATCGACGCAGATCCGGCGCTTCCAGGGGCGACCATGAACGAATCCCAGATCATCGAAATCACTTCCGGCGACTGGCGCGGCCAGCAGCTTTCCCGGCCGCGCGAGTCGCTGCTCGATGCCGTCGAGCAGGGCAAGGTGCTGTATTTCCCGAACCTCGCGTTCGCGCTGGAAGGCAACGAGCGCGCGCTGCTCGATCCCGCCATCGCCGACCCGAAGCGCAAGAACATCAGCCTCGACCCGAACGGCGGCGCGCTGCACGGCGTGCTCGGCGACGCCAACGCGCAGTCGGCGGTGCGCACGTTGATCGCGCGTTACCAGGCCAATGCGCGCACGCTCGTCGACGGGCTGTTTCCCGAATACGCCGGCAAGCTGCGCGTCGCGCCCACGAGCTTGCGGCTGCATCAGGTGGAAACGCGCCAGACCTCGTGGCGCAAGGACGACTCGCGCCTGCACGTGGACGCGTTTCCCTCGCGGCCCAATTACGGCGAGCGCATCTTGCGCGTGTTCACCAACGTCAACCCGAACGGCGTGCCGCGCGTGTGGCGCGTGGGCGAGCCGTTCGAGGACATGGCGCGGCGTTTCCTGCCCAATATCAAGCCGCAGTTCCCCGGCTCGGCGTGGCTCCAGCATCTGCTGCACATCACCAAGTCGCCGCGCAGCGAGTACGACCATCTGATGCTCAATCTGCATGACGGCATGAAGGCCGATCTCGACTACCAGAAGTCGAGTCCGCAGGAGACCATCGGCTTTCCGCCGGGCAGCGTGTGGGTCTGTTTCTCCGATCACGCCTCGCATGCGGTGATGTCCGGCCAGTTCATGATGGAACAAACCTTCTTCCTGCCGGCGAAGGACATGGTGCATCCCGAATGGGCGCCGCTCGGCATTCTCGAGCGCCTCAAAGGCAAGGACCTGGTTTGAGCGCGCGCGCGAGCTTGCACGCGGCCCGTGGCGCGGCGGTTACGGCGGTGCGGGCGGTTTTCTGCGCCGACGTTTTCGCCGATGTTTTCGCCGACGTTTTTGCAGATGTCGTCGGCGCTTTCGTCGTCGATGGCTGCGCGGATGCCCTTGCGTACGCGGAGGCCCGATGCTGAGGGCCATCTATCGCGCCGCCTGGTGGCTGATCGCGCCGCTCGCGGTGCTGCGGCTTTTTCTGCGTTCGCGGCGCGAGCGCGGCTATCGCGAGCATATCGGCGAACGCTTCGGCTATTCGGCCGGACGTTTGCCCGAGGACGACGCGCCGCTCATCTGGGTGCATGCCGTTTCCGTGGGCGAGACGCGCGCGGCGCAACCGCTCGTCGACGCCTTGCTGGCCGCGCGCCCCGACGCGCGCATTCTGCTCACGCACATGACGCCGGGCGGCCGCGCCACCGGCGAGCAGTTGTTCGGCAACCGCGTGCTGCGCTGCTATCTGCCGTACGACATGCCGCGCGCCGTGCGGCGTTTTCTGCGCGCGTGGCGGCCGTCGCTCGGTCTGGTGATGGAAACCGAGGTCTGGCCCACGCTCATCGACGAATGCAAGCACGCCGACGTGCCGCTCGTGCTCACGAACGCGCGCATGTCGGCGCGTTCGTTCAGGCGCGCGGCGAAGTTCGGCGCGGGCGCGCGCGAAGTGTTCGGCGGCTTCACGCGCGTGCTCGCGCAAAGTCCCGCCGACGCCGAACGCCTCACCGCGCTCGGCGCGCGCAACGTGGCCGTGCTCGGCAATCTCAAGTTCGACATGGCGAGCCCGCCCGCATTGATCGCACGCGGGCGCGACTGGCGGCGCGCGATCGGCGCGCGGCCCGTATGGGTGGCGGCGAGCACGCGCGAAGGCGAAGAGGAACTCGTGCTGCAAGCGCTCGCGGCCATGAACGTGCCCGGCGCGCTGCTGATTCTCGTGCCGCGCCACCCGCAGCGCTTCGACGAAGTGGCGGCGCTGGTCGAGCGCAAGGGTTTGAAGCTTGCGCGGCGCTCGCAGTGGGCGCCGAAAGCGATGCCGGGAACGGTGGCAGCGGCGCCCGCACCCGCGCTGGCGTCGGTTTCCGGCGCGAGCACAGGCGCGCCGGGCGCGGCATCGGCGGGATCGGCGGGATCGGCGCTCGCCGCGTTGCCGCAGGACGTGGACGTGCTGCTCGGCGACTCGATGGGCGAAATGGGCGCGTACTACGCCGCCGCCGATCTCGCCTTCATCGGCGGAAGTTTGCTGCCGCTGGGCGGCCAGAATCTGATCGAAGCCTGCGCGGTAGGTGTGCCGGTGCTGATCGGGCCGCACGTCTTCAACTTCACGCAAGCCACCGCCGACGCCAAAGCGGCCGGCGCGTGCGCGCAGGTGCAAGACCCGGCCGATCTCGCGCGCACGCTGCACGCACTGTTCGAGGACAAGCCGCGCCGCGTCGCCATGGGCGCGGCGGCGGCGGCCTTCGCGTCGCGCCATCGCGGCGCGACCGCGCGCACGGTGGACGTGCTGTCGACGCTCATCTGAACGAAGCGGCCCGCGCGCGCCGCGTGAGCGCTCAGCCGATCAGCCGATCAACCGATCAGCAAGCCCTGCTTTTCGATGAAGCCGATCACCTGATCGAGCCCGTCGAGCGCCTTCAGGTTGCACATCACGAACGGACGCTCGCCGCGCATCTTCTTCGCGTCGGAGGCCATGATGTCGAGATTGGCGCCCACGAGCGGCGCGAGATCGGTCTTGTTGATGACGAGCAGATCCGACTTCGTGATGCCGGGGCCGCCCTTGCGCGGAATCTTCTCGCCGCCTGCCACGTCGATCACGTAGATCGTGAGGTCCGAAAGCTCGGGGCTGAACGTGGCCGCGAGATTGTCGCCGCCGGACTCGATAAAGACGATGTCGGCGTCGGGAAAGCGCGTGAGCATCTGGTCGACGGCTTCGAGGTTGATCGACGCATCCTCGCGAATGGCCGTGTGCGGGCAGCCGCCCGTTTCCACGCCCATGATGCGCTCGGCGGGCAGCGCGCCCGCCACGGTCAGCAGGCGCTGATCTTCCTTCGTGTAGATGTCGTTGGTGATGGCGACGAGATCGTACTTCTCGCGCATCGCCTTGCAGAGCATTTCGAGCAGCGTGGTCTTGCCGGAGCCGACCGGGCCGCCCACGCCCACGCGCAGCGGCGGCAGTTTCCGGGTGCGTTGGGGATTGACGTGCGAATTCATGGGGTTTCGATGATGTACGGTTGCGGTTGCGGTGCGAAATCTGTGTGGATGCGCAGGCGGTGCGTCAGGAACGGAACAGCCGCGAATACTGCGACTCGTGCCGCGCCGACAAAATGCCGAGTTGCGGCGCGAACGTGTTGAGCGAATCGGGCGGCGTGGCGAGCGCGCGCGCGACGGCGCGCTCGATGGCGGGCCGCAGCGCGACGATGATGCGCTGCCCCGCGAGCTGGCCGAGCGGCACGGCCTTGAGCGCGGCGGCGGTCTGGTTTTCGACCCAGCTAAAGGCGTAGGCGGCGAGCGTGGCGTTTGCGGCGGCGCCGTGTGCGAAGGCGGCGAAGGCGAACGCCGTGGGCTGCGCGACGGGCGTCATGCGTTCGAGCGTGGCGCGCCGGCCGGCGTCGCCCCATTCGAGCTGCGCGCAAAGCTGGCGCAGCGACCAGCCCATCTGCGAGGTTTCGCGGCGCAATTCCGCCGATTCGCGGCTCGCGACGAATTCGGCGTTTGCCTCGATCAGCGCCGCGCGTGCGGTCGCATCGTGCGCGCGCCAGCGTTCGAGCTGATGCGCGACGAACGGCAGTTCGCCCGGCGCGAGCACGGTTTCGAGACCGGCGGCGATCCAGCGCGCGGCGTCGTCGGCATGGGCGACGAGATTCGCGTCGATGGCCGCTTCGAGCCCTTGCGAATAGCTGAATGCGCCGATCGGCAGCGCCGGCGAGGCGAGATGCAGCAGCGCGGTGAGTTCAGCGATGTTCATGGCTGTGGTCGTGCGCGTGGCCGTCGCAGTGACCGTGGTCGTGGCCATGATCGTGGCCGCAAGCGTGGTCATCCGCGTGGCCGTGATCGTCGTGATCGTGCGGGTGCGAATGATCGTGGCCGTGCGCGTGACTGTGCGAATGGTCGTGCGATTGATCGTGCGATTGGTCGTGAGCGTGATCGTGCGAATGACCATGCGAATGCGCATGGCCGTGATGCTCGTCGTACACGCTTTGCGCGAGCGCGTAGTCCTCGGCGAACGATTCGTCGTGTCCGTGCCGATGGCCGCCGCCGAGTTGACGTCCATACGCGCCCGCTTCGGGCTCGAACGGCAATTCGGCGCGCTCGACCTGCGCGCCGAGACGCTTGAGCATGTCTTCGAGCACGGGGTCGGCTTCGAGCTTGAGCGTTTCCACGCCCACTTCCACGGGCGTGTGGCGATTGCCGAGGTGATACGCGGCGCGCGTGAGCGTGAGCCGGTCGCGCGCGCGCACGAGCAGCACGCTTTCGGGCGCGGCGATCACGCGCACGAGGCCGCCGTCGTCGGCCACCAGCATGTCGCCGTCGCGCAGCACCGTGCCGCGCGGCAGCACCACGCCCACTTCCTCGCCGCTATCGAGCGTGGCCGCGAAACGGCTTTTGCAGCGCGCGTCGTAAGCGAGCGTGAGCGTGGGCGCGCGCTGCACGAGCACGTTCGCGAGTCGGGCGGTGAGTCGTTTGTCGATCGTACGCATAACAAAACATCAGAACAAAAAGTAACGCTGCGCCATCGGCAAAACGGTGGCGGGTTCGCACGTCAGCAGTTGCCCGTCGGCGACGACCTGGTAGGTTTCCGGGTCCACGCTGATATGGGGTTGCCACGCGTTGTGGATCATGTCGGCCTTCGTCACGTTGCGGCAGTTGCGCACCGCGACGACGCGCTTTTGCAGACCGTAGCGCTCCGCCACGCCCTTGTCGAGCGCGAGTTGCGAAACGAAGGTGAGCGAGGTTTGCGCGAGCGCGCGCCCGCGCGTGGCGAACATCTCGCGATAATGCACGGGCTGCGGCGTGGGGATCGACGCGTTGGGGTCGCCCATCTGCGCGAGCGCGATCATGCCGCCCTTGAGAATGAGCGACGGCTTGATGCCGAAAAACGCCGGGTCCCAGAACACGAGATCGGCCCATTTGCCCGGCTCGATCGAACCCACTTCGTGCGCGATGCCGTGCGTGAGCGCCGGGTTGATCGTGTACTTCGCCACGTAGCGCTTGACGCGGAAGTTGTCGTGCCGCCCGCTGTCCTCGGGCAGCGCGCCGCGTTGCACCTTCATCTTGTGCGCGGTCTGCCACGTGCGGATGATGACTTCGCCCACGCGGCCCATTGCCTGGGAATCCGAAGAAAGCATCGAAAGCGCGCCGAGATCGTGCAGGATGTCTTCCGCGGCGATGGTTTCGCGGCGAATGCGCGACTCGGCGAACGCGATGTCTTCGGCAATCGAAGGGTCGAGGTGGTGGCACACCATCAGCATGTCGAGGTGTTCGTCGAGCGTGTTGATGGTGTAGGGGCGCGTGGGGTTGGTCGAGGAGGGCAGCACGTTCGACTCGCCGCACACCTTGATGATGTCGGGCGCATGGCCGCCGCCCGCGCCTTCGGTGTGGTACGTGTGAATCGTGCGGCCCTTGAAGGCGGCCACGGTGGCTTCCACGAAACCCGACTCGTTGAGCGTGTCGGTGTGGATCGCCACCTGCGTGTCGGTGGCGTCCGCGACGGTGAGGCAGTTGTCGATGGCGGCGGGCGTCGAGCCCCAGTCCTCGTGCAGCTTGAGACCGATCGCGCCCGCGGCGATCTGCTCGTGCGCGGGTTGGGGCAGGCTCACATTGCCCTTGCCGAGAAAGCCCAGGTTGATCGGCCAGCCGTCGGCGGCTTGCAGCATGCGTTCCATGTGCCACGGCCCCGGCGTGCAGGTGGTGGCGTTCGTGCCGGTGGCGGGGCCGGTGCCGCCGCCCAGCATCGTCGTCACGCCCGAGGCGAGCGCTTCGTCGATCTGCTGCGGGCTGATGAAGTGGATGTGCGTGTCGATGCCGCCCGCCGTGACGATCTGGCCTTCGCCCGCGATCACCTCGGTCGCGGCGCCGATCGGAATCGTCACGCCCGGCTGGACGTCGGGATTGCCCGCCTTGCCGATCTTCCAGATGCGGCCGTCCTTGATGCCGATGTCGGCCTTCACGATGCCCCAGTGATCGACGATCACGGCGTTGGTCACCACCGTGTCCGCGACTTCGGCATGCACGCGCTGCGACTGGCCCATGCCGTCGCGAATCACCTTGCCGCCGCCGAACTTCACTTCGTCGCCATAAACGGTGTAGTCGCGCTCGATCTCGATGATGAGTTCGGTGTCGGCCAGACGCACGCGGTCGCCGGTCGTGGGGCCGAACATCTCCGCGTAGGCGCGGCGGCCGATCTTCAATGTCATGTCGGAGTCCTGATGAATTCGGAACGTGGGCGCGGCGCGTTCAGAGCGGGCCCATCACCTTGCCGTTGAAGCCGTACACGGCGCGATCGCCGGCCAGCGCGACGAGTTCGACCGTGCGCTCCTGGCCGGGCTCGAAGCGCACGGCGGTGCCCGCCGCGATGTTCAGGCGAAAGCCGCGCGCGGCCTCGCGCTCGAACGTGAGCGCGTCGTTGACTTCGTAGAAGTGGAAGTGCGAGCCGATCTGCACGGGCCGGTCGCCGGTGTTCGCCACCGTCACCAGGACGGTTTCGCGGCCCGCGTTGAGTTCGATTTCGCCTTCGTCGATGAGCATTTCGCCGGGGATCATGCGCGCAGCCTCAGGGAATCGGATGGTGGACGGTGACGAGCTTGGTGCCGTCGGGGAAGGTGGCTTCGACCTGGATGTCGGGAATCATCTCGGGCACGCCTTCCATCACGTCGTCGCGCGTGAGCAGCGTGGTGCCGTAGTGCATGACCTCGGCGACGGTTTTGCCGTCGCGCGCTGCTTCCATGAGCGCCGCGCTGATGAAGGCGACGGCTTCAGGGTAGTTGAGCTTGAGGCCGCGCGCGCGACGCCGTTCGGCGAGCAGGGCGGCGGTGAAGATCAGGAGCTTGTCTTTCTCGCGGGGCGTGAGCTTCATCGTTTGGGTCGGTGGAAAGCGGTCGGCTCAGCATAACGGAGCCAATTTACGGACGCATTTCGACCGCATGCTTACCCGCTATGTGGGCGCGCATGCGACGCAAGCTAAAAGCAAGCGATATGCCAATGATGGGGACAGTGCTGGATGCACCACATAGGCGAAAATACGCGCCGTCATGGTGTTAGCGCGACGCGATATGGTGCGATAGCGCTTTATATTGGTGCGAAACTGATTCGGCCGCGAAGGCGCTCACGTGTTCCAGAGCCGCAGCGGCGCCGCGTTCGCGCCATGCACGAACGGCCGCAATTGCGTCCAGCATCGCGTGAGCGTGTTCTGCAACGGCTCCATCGTGCGCGCAACCACGCGCACGAGCAGCACGCCGGGCGCGACGCAGCTCGCGCCGCTGCGCTGCGCGTCGTCGAAGGGCAGCGTGGCGGCGAGATCCTGCGCGAGCGCGTCGGTGCAAGCGGGTCCGATCGCCCACAGCACGCCGAACGCGGGATAGCCCGCGAGACCTTGGGGCGCATCGCGCAGCGGATCGGCGGCGTCGATCAGCGCGCGCTCGAACCACAGCAGTTCGGCGGCGTTGCCGGGCGCTTCGTTTTCATCGCCGCTTTCATCGCCGCTTTGATGGCGACTCGCAGCCGTGCTGCGCGACGCGGCGCGCATCACGCGCGTCACGGCGCGCAGCGTGCCCGACGACCAGCGTTCGCCCGCCGCCTGGCGGCCCAGTTGCGTGGCATCCCAGCCGATGGCCGTGGCGCCTTCGGCGAGCGTGAGCGCGAATTCGAGTTCCGCGTGCGCGTGATCGAACACGAGATTGTTCTGCGGCAGCCAGTCGAGCTTTGCGTTTTCGCCCACGCAAATACGAATGCGCTGGCGCGCGACGCGGCCATTGGACTTGTACCACTTGGTCGCGCCCGGCGTGGTGAGCACGGCGTGCGCGTTGGCATTCACGTTCACGTCGATGTCGAGCCGGTCGCCGCCCGCAATGCCCGCGGGCGGATGCACGATCACCGCGTGACAGATCGCGTCGCCTTCGGGATACAGCGGGCGCTGCACGCGCAGCGGCCCGCTGTGCAGCTTGTGCGTGAGCGCCGTGCGGCCGCTTGCCTGCAACTGGAAGCCGAGTTCGAGCTTCGCGGCCCACTCGGGTTGAGCGACGGGACGCGACGTGCGGCGCGCGAGTGCGGCGTGATCTTCGTGAAGCGACATGCGTGGAACCGGAGGCAAGCGGACAGTGGCGGGGAGAATACCATGCGAGTCATGCACGAAAACGCGCGCACGGCGCTGCTCAAACCGCGATCATCTCGCGCACGCCGTCGGCGTCCATGCTCGCGCCCGTGCCGCCCGCGACGATCTCGCCGCGGCTCATCACCCAGTAGCGGTCGGCGATGGCCTTCGCGAAGTCGTAATACTGCTCGACGAGCAGCACCGTCAACTGCATCTCTTCCACGAGGCGACGCAGCGTGCGCCCGATGTCCTGAATGATCGACGGCTGAATGCCTTCGGTCGGCTCGTCCAGAATCAGCAGTTGCGGATCGCTCATGAGCGCGCGGCCGATGGCGAGTTGCTGCTGCTGGCCGCCCGAAAGATCGCCGCCGCGCCGCGCCTTCATGTCCTTCAGCACGGGAAAAAGCTCGTAGATATGCGCGGGCACGCCCGAGGGCATGCGCTTCTTGCTGGCCGCGCCCACGAGCAGATTCTCCTCGACCGTCAAGCGCGGAAAGATGTCGCGGCCTTGCGGCACATAGGCGAGCCCGTGGGCCACGCGCGCATGCGTGGGCAGCTTCGTGAGCATGTCGCCGCGCCAGGCGATCGAGCCGTTCCTCGTCGGCACGACGCCCATCAGGCAGCGCAGCAGCGTGGTCTTGCCCACGCCGTTGCGGCCGAGCAGCACGGTCAGTTCGCCGTCGGGCACCGTCATCGAGACATTGCGCAGGATGTGGCTGCCGCCGTAATACTGGTTCAGCGATTCGATGGTTAGCATGGCGAAATAAATGACTGTAGAGACCGGGCCGAACCTAGCGGCCCAGATACGATTCGATCACGGCTTCGTCGCGTTTCACGTCGTCGAGCGTGCCGTGCGCGAGCACGCGCCCTTCGGCCATCACCGTCACGCGGCCGGCGTCGCCGGCGAGCGCGGCGACGAATTCCATGTCGTGTTCGACCACCATCATCGAGCAGCTTCCGCGCAAGCGGTTGAGCAGCTTCGCGAGTTCCATCGTTTCGTCGTCGGTCATGCCGGCGGCCGGTTCGTCGAGCAGCAGCAATTGCGGCCTCTGCATCAGCAGCATGCCGATCTCGAGCCGCTGCTTCTGGCCGTGCGAAAGCTCGCCCGCGAGCCGCCGCGCGTCGCTTTCCAGCCGGATCACTTCGAGCGTTTCCTCGATCTTCGCCTGCGCCTCGCGCCCGAGACGCGCGCGCAGCGTCGCGAACCAGCCTTTATCGGCCTTCATCGCGAGTTCGAGGTTTTCCCACACGGGATGCTGCTCGAACACAGTGGGCTTCTGGAACTTGCGGCCGATGCCCGCGCGCGCGATCGACGGTTCGTTCATGCGCGTGAGGTCGAGCGTCTGGCCGAGAAAGACCTTGCCCGAGTCGGGCGAGGTCTTGCCCGTGACGACATCCATCATCGTGGTCTTGCCCGCGCCGTTCGGGCCGATGATGCAGCGCAGCTCGCCCACGTCGATGGTGAGCGAAAGCTGATTGAGGGCGCGAAAGCCGTCGAAGCTCACGGTCACGTCCTCGAGATACAGGATCGTGCCGTGCGAGACGTCGATGGCGCCGGGCTCGACCACGTGTCCGAGTTCGGCGACGCCCGAGAGCGTGAGGCCCTCGCTTTCGTCGGCGTTGTCGAACGGATTGTGGTTGAGCGGATCGTTGATGATCGAGTGGCCGTTCATGCGCGCGGGCTCCGGCGGTTCTTGAGGAGTTCGAACAATCCCATGATGCCGCGGGGCAGCAACAGCGGCACGAGCACGAACATGAGGCCGAGGAAGAACAGCCAGTATTCGGCGAAATACGCGGTGAAAAAGCTCTTGGCGCCGTTCACGGCGAACGCGCCGATGATCGGGCCGATCAGCGTGCCGCGCCCGCCCACGGCCACCCAGATCGCCATTTCGATGGAGTTCGCGGGCGACATCTCGCTCGGGTTGATGATGCCCACCTGCGGCACGTAGAGCGCGCCCGCGATGCCGCACAGGACGGCGGAGACGGTCCACACGAACAGCTTGTAGCCGAGCGGGCTGTAGCCGAGAAACATGAGGCGCGTTTCGCCGTCGCGCACGGCGGTTACCACGCGGCCGAGTTTCGAGGTGACGATGGCGCGCGCCGCGAGAAACGCGAGCACGAGCACGGCGAACGTGGCCAGGAACAGCACCGTGCGCGTGCCCGGATGCGTGATCGGCATGCCGGCGATGCGCTTGAAGTCGGTGAAGCCGTTGTTGCCGCCGAAGCCGGTTTCGTTGCGATAGAACAGCAGCATGGCGGCGAACGTCATGGCTTGCGTGATGATCGACAGATACACGCCCTTCACGCGCGAGCGGAACGTGAAGAAGCCGAACACCCACGCGACCACGGCGGGCACGAGCACCACGAGCAGCAGCGCATAGGCGAGATGATTCGTGCCTTCCCAGTACCACGGCAGGCTGTGCCAGTTCAGGAACACCATGAAGTCGGGCAGGTTGCTGCCGTACACGCCGTCATGACCGATCTCGCGCATCAGATACATGCCGATCGCGTAGCCGCCGAGCGCGAAGAACAGCCCGTGGCCGAGGCTCAAAATGCCGCAATAGCCCCACACGAGATCGAGCGCGAGCGCCGCGATCGCGTAGCACATGAACTTGCCGCCGAGCGTCATCGAATACGCGGAAAGATGCAGCGCGCTCGACTGCGGCAGCACGAGCGCGCACAGCGGCACGCCGATCGCCATCGCGAGCAGCAGGACGATCAGCGCGAGCCACGCGCGCGGCGAAAGCAGCGCGGGGCGCGCGGGCAGGCCGAGCGCGAAGGTTTGCGCGCGCTCGCCGGGCGTGCCGTCTTGCGCGTGATGCGAGGGGGAAGTGGAAGTCGCGAGCGTCATCGTCAAGCCTCCGCGCTGCGGCCCTTGAGGGCGAACAGGCCCTGCGGACGCTTCTGGATGAACAGCACGATCAGCACGAGCACGGCGATCTTCGCGAGCACCGCGCCCCAGAACGGCTCGATCGCCTTGGAAACGAGCCCCAGGCCGAAGCCGCCGATCACCGTGCCCGCGATCTGGCCCACGCCGCCCAGCACCACGGCCATGAACGAGTCGATGATGTAGCTCTGACCGAGATCGGGGCCGACGTTGCCGATCTGCGAAAGCGCGCAGCCGCCCAGGCCGGCGATGCCCGCGCCGAAAGCGAATGCCCACGCGTCCACGCGCGCCGTGCGCACGCCCACGCAGGCGGCCATGCGGCGGTTTTGCGTGACGGCGCGCACGAAGAGGCCGAGACGCGTTTTCGCGAGCACGCCCCACGCGATCGCCACGACGGCCAGCGCGAACGCGAGAATCGCGAGCCGGTTGTACGGCAGGATCAGGTTCGGCATGACGGTGAGGCCGCCGCTCATCCACGAAGGGTTTTGCACCTGCACGTTCTGCGCGCCGAAGATCATGCGCGTGGCTTGAATGAGGATCAGGCTGATGCCGAAGGTCGTGAGCAGCGTTTCCAGCGGGCGGCCGTAGAGATGGCGAATCACGAGCCGCTCGATCACGGCGCCCACCAGCGCCGCCGCCACGAACGACGCGGGAATCGCAAAGAGCGGATACCAGTCGAACGCGCCCGGCGCATAGCGTTGCACGAGCGTTTGCACCACGTAGGTCGCATAGGCGCCGATCATCAGAAACTCGCCGTGCGCCATGTTGATTACGCCGATCAAGCCGTACGTGATGGCGAGGCCGAGCGCCGCGAGCAGCAGCACGCTGCCGAGCGAGAGACCCGCGAACAGCGTGCCCGCGATCTCGCTGCGGCGCTGGATGGAGTCGAGCGCGTCGAGGCCGGCTTGCGCGGCGGCGCGCACGCGGTCGTCGGATTCGTTGAACACGCCGGCCGCGTTCTTCGCGACGAGCGGGCGCAGCAGTTCGTACATTTCGGGATCGCGGCGCGCGGCGACGAGCTTCGTTGCTTCGAGGCGCGTGGCCGCGTCGGGGTCGCGCAGCGCGGTCATGGCCCAGAGCGTGTCGAGGCGGCGCTTGAGCGCGGGGTCGGTTTCCTTCGCGCGCGCGGCGTCGATCATCGGTTTCATCGCCGGGTCGGGATTCTTCAGCAACTGCGCGATGGCCGCGCGGCGCGTTTCGAGTTCGGGCGAGGCGAGTTGCAGGCCCGAGATCGCGCCCGCCACTTTCGAGCGCAGCAGGTTGTTGAGCGTGACCGGTTGCGCGCTCGCGGCCGCATCGGCGGAAACGGCCTTGCCGGTCGCGGCGTCCCGGGCGTTGTCGCCGTCCTGGACGAGCACTTCGCCGGAATCGGTGGCGGTGACGCTGTCTTCGGAAAGCGCCTTGAGCAGCGCGAGCGAGGCGGCGTCGTGCGTGGCGATGAGCTTGTCGATGGCCGCGGACTTCGCGTCGAAATCGTCGCCGCCGAGCGGCGCGACGTCGGCGGCGTCGAGCGCGAATGCGGGCGTGCTGGCGCATACGAGCGTCGCGGTCACGCACAGCGCGCGCAGGCAGTTGCGTAGTGTCATGTTCGAAGCCGGTTGGACTGCTGCTGGGAAATGGCCTGGGACGACTTTCAGGAGGGCGGGGCGCGGCCCATGAAACCGCGCCCCGGCCGTCATGCCGGGCGTGTGGTGCGCATCAGGCCACGCGACGGCGGCGCAGGAACTCGGGAATCGAGCTCACGACGTCCGGCTTGCCCTGGTTGCCCGGAATGTACGGGCTCCACGGCTGCGCGCGGATCGTCGTCTTGGTGCGCCACACCACGTTGAACTGGCCGTCCGCGCGCACTTCGCCGATCATCACCGGCTTGTGCAGATGGTGGTTGCCGTCCATTTCCAGCGTGAAGCCCGAGGGCGCCGCGAACTTCTGGCCGATCATCGCGACGCGCACCTTGTCGACGTCCGTGCTCTTTGCTTTCTCGACCGCCTGCTTCCACATGTGCATGCCGACGAAGGTCGCCTCCATCGGGTCGTTGGTCACGCGCTTGTCGCCGCCCGGCAGATTGTTGGCCTTCACCCAGTCGGCGAACATCTTCTTGAACTTGGTGTTCTCGGGATTGCGCAGCGACATGAAGTAGTTCCACGCCGCGAGATTGCCCACGAGCGGCCTGGTGTCGATGCCGCGCAGTTCCTCCTCGCCCACCGAGAACGCCACCACGGGCACGTCCGTCGCCTTCACGCCCTGGTTGCCGAGTTCCTTGTAGAACGGCACGTTCGAGTCGCCGTTCACGGTGGAGATCACGCAGGTCTTGCCGCTTTGCGCGAAGGTCTTGATGTTCGCGACGATGGTCTGATAGTCGCTGTGGCCGAACGGCGTGTAGACCTCCTGAATGTCGCTGTCCTGCACGCCCTTCGAGTGCAGGAACGAGCGCAGGATCTTGTTGGTCGTGCGCGGGTACACGTAGTCGGTGCCGAGCAGGAAGAAGCGCTTGGCGCCGCCGCCTTCGGCGCTCATCAGGTATTCGGTCGCGGGAATCGCCTGCTGGTTCGGCGCCGCGCCCGTGTAGAACACGTTGCGCGACATTTCCTCGCCTTCGTACTGCACGGGGTAGAACAGGAGGCCGTTGAGTTCCTCGAACACGGGCAGCACCGACTTGCGCGACACCGACGTCCAGCAGCCGAACACCACGGCCACCTTGTCCTGCGTAATCAGTTGGCGCGCCTTTTCGGCGAACAGCGGCCAGTTCGAAGCCGGATCGACGACCACGGGTTCGAGCTGGCGGCCCATCACGCCGCCGCTCTTGTTGATTTCGGCGATCGTCATGAGCGCCGTGTCCTTGAGCGAGGTTTCGGAAATGGCCATGGTTCCCGAGAGCGAATGCAAAATGCCGACCTTGATCGGACCGCTGCCGGTGTCCGCATGCGCGAACGGGACGCGTCCCGCAACCGCGAGTGCGCCCGACATCGTCCCGAGTTTCAACAGACTGCGACGTTTCATGTATCTGCCCCTTGCATGGATGTGATTCAGGTCTGGGTCAGGGACGCGCTTTCGTTTGAGGTGGCGCGCGCCGCCCGTTGGTATGGCCGGTCTTGCGGTTCCTCTTCTGCAAGCTTGATGCCAGTTCTCATGCAAGGGGCGCGGCTTGCCCCACAAGGCGTCAACCGATGCCGCGCGCATGGGCGCGGGCGCGCGGGGCGGGCGATCGTGGTGCAGTGCGACGCATGTTCGGGCGCGCTGCATCGTGCCGGTGCGTGCGGCGCTCGAAGGCGGCGCTCGCGATGCGCGCGGCGCGCTGCATCGTTGTGCATGAGCGCGAAGGGGCGGCGCGCAGCGGCCCGCGCGGCTTGGTCTCGCGGCGCAGAAATGGAAAAGGGCGCGGTATGAAACCGCGCCCTCGTGGGTTCTCGCCATGCGGCGACCGGCTGTTTGAGCCGCCGCCGGATCGGCCGATCAGTAGGTGGGCACCTTCGGGTCGACCTGGCGCGACCATGCGTCGATGCCGCCTTGCAGGTTGAACACCTTCGTGTAGCCGCGCGATTCGAGGAACATCGCGACCTGGGCGCTGCGCGCGCCGTGGTGGCAAACGCAAACGATCTGCGCTTCGTCGTCGAGTTCCTCGCTGCGCGCGGGAATCTCGCGCATCGGGATCGAGACGCTGCCTTCGATCTTCGCCGTTTCGACTTCCCAGGGTTCGCGTACGTCGAGCAGCACGGGCGCGGCGCGCGAGGAGTCGGCGAGCCATTCGGCCAGGGCGGGAGCGGTCAGATTCTGCATGGCAAACTCAATATAAGAGCGGAACGTGAAGCGTCGGAACGCGAAGCGTCAGAACTTGAAGCGCGGCGGATGCACGGCGTTTTGCAGCGCTTCCACATACGTTTCGAACACGGCGGCAATGCGGAACTGCTTTTCGTCGATGCGCGTGATGATCTGCGTTTCCATGACCGGCGCGCTGCCCACGAAGGCGGCGAGACGGCCGCCCACCTTGAGCTGTTCGAGCAACTCCTGCGGCACGACCGGCAGGCCGCCCGACACGCAGATCACGTCGTAGGGCGCATTGGCGGGCCAACCCTTGGCGCCGTCGCCCACCACGACTTCGGCGTTGAGCACGCCGTTCTTCGCGAAGTTGGCGCGCGCGAATTCGGCGAGTTCCGTGTCGATCTCGACCGTCAGCACCTTTTGCGCGCGGTGCGCGAGCAGCGCGGCCATGTAGCCGGAGCCCGCGCCGATCTCGAGCACGCTTTCGTGCTTCTTCACGGCGAGTTCCTGGAGCACGCGCGCCTCGACGCGCGGCGCCAGCATGTGCTGGCCGTTGGGCAGCGGCAGTTCGAGGTCGGCGAACGCGATGTCGGCATAGGCCGCGGGAACGAAATGCTCACGCTTGACGATGGAAAGCAGGTTCAGCACGTCCTGGTCGAGCACGTCCCAGGGGCGAATCTGCTGTTCGATCATGTTGAAACGCGCTTGTTCGATGTTCATGGTCACTCGGCGTTATGGTTCGAATCGGATCGGATCGAGATCGGGGGTTCGGACGCCCGGCGCGGCGGTCCGAAAGCGCGAGTCCAAAGCCAACTCGGAACGCAACCAGGAACGCCGCCGGGCAACCGCAGAATTGTAGCAAACCGGCTTCGCGCGTTGCCTTGCCGCCGGCAGGACAGGCATGCGGATTCGGGTTTGCGTGCGGGCGCGCAAGCTCGAATGGCTGGCAGGTTGGTGTTTATCCTGGCCACGAATGCCTTGCGGTTTGCCGCGCGAGGCACCAAGAATGTAATCGATTACATTTTCGACGCCGATTTCCTCCATGACCGCTTGCGCGCCGCCGTCGTCGGAACCCGTGCCCGCGCCCGCCAGGGCCGGCGCGGCGCGCGGCGGCTCCATCGCGGCGGTGGCGCAGCGCGTGGGCGTTTCGGTGGCGACGGTTTCGCGCGTGCTCAACGGCCACGCCAACGTGCGCGACGCCACCCGCGCGCGAGTGCTGGCGGAAATCGAGGCGAGCGGCTACCGCGTCAACGAGCTTGCCCGTAACCTGCGCACGGCCGAGAGCCGCCTTTTGCTGACGATGGTGCCCGACTTCGGCAACCCGTTTTACGCCGAGATCGTGCGCGGCATCGACAGCGTCGCGCGCGAGCACGGCTTTTTCCTGCTGCTGTGCGACACGGGCGCCGATGCGGGCCGCGAACGCGGCTATTTCGACCTGCTGCGCCGCCACCGCGCGGACGGCGCGATCTGTCTCGACCCGGCCACGGTCCAGCACGCGCTCGCCGCCGAATCGACGGCGCTGCCGTGGGTCGCGTGCTGCGAGTTCGATCCGGCGATGGGCGTGCCCTATGTCGGCATCGACAATTACCGCGCCGCGCGCGACGCGGTGCGGCACTTGATCGCGCGGGGGCGGCGCCGTGTCGCGCTCGTCAACTCCGACGAACACTATCTGTATGCGCGGCAGCGCCGCGACGGCTGGCGCGACGCGCTCGCCGAAGCGGGCGTCGCCGCACGCGACGCATGGCGCGTGAACGTGAACGGCCTCGACTACGACGCGGGCGCGCGCGGCGCCGCCGCGCTCATGCAGTTGCCCGCGAACGAAGCGCCGGACGCGATCTTCGCGGTGTCGGACACGCTGGCCGTGGGCGTCGTCAACGGCTTGCGGAGCGTGGGGCGGCGCGTGCCGCACGACGTGGCCGTGGTCGGGTTCGACGATATCGCGCTCGCCGCGCGCATCGACCCGCCGCTCACGACCATCGCCCAGCCCATGCGCGAGCTGGGCGAGACGGCCGCGCGCCTGCTGCTGCGCCGTTTCGCCGATCCGCGCGCGAGCGTGCCGGGCGTGCTGCTGCCGCATCGGCTCGTGGTGCGCGAAAGCGGTTGAGGAAAACGAACAGCGGTGGAGACCCGCAGTGTCCAGGTGCGGGCGGCAGTTACGCCGCCTGGCCGACCTGCCGAACGAAACTTCCAGGAGGAGCGCGCGCCCATGAGCGTCGCCGTGAAGTTCAACGACATCCGCAAGGACTTCGGTCCCGTGCGCGTGCTGCACGGCGTGAGCTTCGAACTCGCGCCGGGCCGCATTCACGGCCTGCTCGGCGAAAACGGCGCGGGCAAGTCCACGCTCATGAAGATTCTTGCCGGCTACGAGCGCGCGAGCGCGGGCGAAATGCTCGTCGACGGCGTGGCGCGCGACTTCGACGGCTCGCGCGCCGCCGAAGCGGCCGGCATCGTGCTGATCCATCAGGAATTCAATCTCGCCGAGCATCTGACCATTGCGCAGAACATTTTTCTGGGCCACGAAAAGCGCAAGGGATGGCTTGTCGACGACACGGCAATGCGCCGCGAGGCGCGCGAACTGCTCGCGCAAGTCGGCCTCGCGCGCGATCCCGATACGAAAGTGCGCGATCTGATCGTCGCCGAAAAGCAGTTGGTGGAAATCGCCAAGGCGCTCTCGCGCCGCGCGCGCCTGCTCATCATGGACGAACCCACGGCCACGCTCACGCCCTCGGAAACCGCGCGCCTTTTTGCGCTGATGGCGAAGCTGCGCGCCGCCGGCACGACGCTCGTGTACATCTCGCACAAGCTCGACGAAGTGGAGCGCATCACCGACGACGTGATCGTGATGCGCGACGGCCGTTTCGTGGCCGCGAGCGCGACCGCCGGACTCGCGCGCCAGCAGATGGCCAACCTGATGGTGGGCCGCGACGTCTCGGACATGTTCCCCGACAAGACGGCGGTGAGCGCGCACGCGCCCGTGGCGTTGCGCGTGTCGAATCTCGCGGTGCCGGGCTGGGTCGAGGACTTGAGCTTCGAAGTGCGCGCGGGCGAGATTCTCGGCTTTGCCGGACTCGTGGGCGCGGGGCGCAGCGAGGCGTTCGAGGCGATTGTCGGCTTGCGGCGCAAACGCGCGGGCCAGATCGAGATCGACGGGCGCGCGGTCGCGTTGCGGCACGCGCGCGACGCCATGCGCCACGGCCTCACGTACCTGAGCGAGGACCGCAAGGGGCGCGGCCTGCACATGAACCTGAGCCTCCAGGACAACCTCACGCTGATGACGCTCGAACGTTACGGGCATCCGTTGCTCGACCTCAAGGCGGAGCGGCGCGCGCTGGAAACGGCGGTGCGCGAATTCGGCATTCGCACCGGCGATCTCGACGCGCGGGCGCGCATGCTCTCCGGCGGCAACCAGCAAAAGCTCGCGCTCGCCAAGTTCCTGCAACCCGACCCGCGCGTGATCGTGCTCGACGAACCCACGCGCGGCGTGGACGTGGGCGCGAAACGCGACATCTATTTCCTGATCCAGCGGCTCGCGGCCTCGGGGCGCGCGGTCGTGGTGATCTCGTCCGAACTGATCGAGCTGATCGGCCTCGCGCACCGCGTCGCCGTGATGCGCGCGGGCGCGCTCGTCGCCACGCTCGGGCGCGAGCATCTGAACGAAGAGGAGCTGATCGCTCATGCAACCGGCACCCACTGAAGCGACGCCGGAGGCGCGCGGCGCCCGCGCCGCCGCCGCGCGATTCGTCCACCGGCTCGCGGGCATCGGGCCGCTCATCGGCCTGATCGCGCTGTGCGTGCTCGGCACGCTGCTCAACCGCGACTTCGCCACCGTCGACAATCTGCTCAACGTGCTCACGCGCACCTCGTTCATCGGCATCATCGCGGTGGGCATGACGTTCGTCATCATCTCGGGCGGCATCGACCTTTCGGTCGGGTCGATGGCCGCGCTCATCGCGGGCGTGATGATCTGGACCATGAACACGCTCGCCGACCTGCACGCACTGGCGCCGCTCGCGATCGTCGCGCTGGGTATCGCCATCGCGCTCGTGCTGGGCGCGCTGTTCGGCCTTGCGCACGGCTTGCTCATCACGCGCGGGCGCATCGAGCCGTTCATCGTGACGCTGGGCACGCTCGGCATTTTCCGTTCCGTGCTCACGTGGCTCGCGGACGGCGGCGCGCTCACGCTACAGAACAATCTCGTCGATCTCTACGGCCCCGTGTACTACGCGAGCCTCTTCGGCATTCCCGTGCCCGTGTGGGTGTTCGCGCTTACGGCGGCGGGCGGCGCGCTCATCCTCAATCGCACCGCGTTCGGGCGGCACGTGCAGGCGATCGGCTCGAACGAACTCGTGGCGCGTTACGCGGCCATTCGCGTCGATCGCGTGAAGTGCGCGACCTACGTGCTGCTCGGCATGTGCGTGGGCGTGGCGACGGTGCTCTACGTGCCGCGCCTCGGCTCCGCCACGCCGACCACGGGCCTGCTCTGGGAACTCGAGGCGATCGCGGCCGTGGTAGTGGGCGGCACGGCGCTCAAGGGCGGCGAAGGGCGCGTGGCCGGCACCGTGGTCGGCGCGATCCTGCTTTCGGTGATCGCCAATATCCTCAACCTCACGAGCATCATCAGCGTGTATCTGAACGCGGCGGTGCAGGGCGTGGCGATCATCGCCGTGGCGTTTTTGCAGCGTGGCAGGCGGTAGACGGTCCGGTATTTGATTCGGATGACGAAACAAGCTGGCGTGGGAAGCGGTATGGATAAATCAACGCGAAAGCGGCAAGGAGACGGCATCATGAAGACGACGATCAGGAACGCGATGCGGGCGATGTGTGCGGGCGCGCTGACGCTCGGGGTGGCGGCGACGTTCGGTGCGGGCGCGGCGCGCGCCGACGAAAAAGTCACGCTGGGCGTGGCGATTCCCACGGCCGACCACGGCTTTACGGGCGGCATCGTGTGGTGGGCGAACGAGGCGAAGAAGGAACTGGAGAAGGCGCACCCGGACCTCAAGGTCATCGTCAAGACGGCGGCCAACGCGCCCGACCAGGCGAACCAGCTTCAGGATCTCGTGACCGTCAACAAGATCAACGCGCTCGTGATCTTTCCGTTCGAATCGGCTTCGCTCACGCAGCCGGTCGCGCAGGTCAAGAAGAAAGGCGTGTACGTGACGGTCGTGGATCGCGGCCTCACCGACACGAGCGCGCAGGACGCCTACGTGGCCGGCGACAACACCGCGTTCGGCAAGATTCCCGCCGAATACCTCGCGAAACAGTTGAACGGCAAGGGCGATATCGTGGCGCTGCGCGGCATTCCCACGACGCTCGACAACGAGCGCTGGACCGCCTTCACGACCGTGCTGAAAGGCTATCCGAACATCAAGATTCTCGACGCGAAATACGCGAACTGGAATCGCGACGACGCGTTCCGCACGATGCAGGACTACCTCACGCGCTTCAAGCATATCGACGCGGTGTGGGCCGCCGACGACGACATGGCCGTGGGCGTGCTCAAGGCCATCGACCAGGCGAAGCGCACCGACGTCAAGATCGTGTTCGGCGGCGCGGGCTCGAAGGACATGGTCAAGCGCGTGATGGACGGCGATCCGCTCGTGAAGGCCGACGTCTCGTATTCGCCGAAGTTCATCTACGACGCGATCAGGCTCACGGCCGAAGCGCGCTTGCAGGGCAAGGCGCTGCCGCCCACGACGATCATTCCTTCGGTGCTCATCACGAAGGACAACGCGAAGCAGTTCTACTTCCCCGACTCGCCGTTCTGATCGTACGTTTTTCTGTCCATCGAACCGGGAGGCACGAGCCGATGAAAACGATCCAGGGTCCGGCGATTTTCCTCGCGCAGTTTCTGGGCGACGACGCGCCGTTCGACAGTTTCGGGCACATGGCGGGATGGGCCGCGCAACTCGGCTACAAAGGCATTCAGGTGCCGGCCGACGCGCGTTTGCTCGATCTCGCGCAGGCCGCGTCGAGCGTGGCGTATTGCGACGACCTGCGCCAGCAGGCCGACGACGCGGGCGTGGCGATCACCGAGCTTTCCACGCATCTGCAAGGGCAGCTCGTGGCCGTGCATCCCGCCTACGACGCGCTGTTCGACGGGTTCGCGCCGCCGCAACTGCGCGCGAACCGCGAGGCGCGCACGGCGTGGGCCGTCGATCAATTGATGCTGGCCGCGCGGGCGTCGAAGAACCTCGGCTTGAGCGCGCACGTGACGTTTTCGGGCGCGCTCGCGTGGCCGTATCTGTATCCGTGGCCGCAGCGCCCGGCGGGTCTCGTGGAAGCGGCGTTCGACGAACTCGCGAAGCGCTGGCGGCCGATCCTCGACGCGTTCGACGACGCGGGCGTGGACGTCTGCTACGAGCTGCATCCCGGCGAGGACTTGCACGACGGCGTGACGTTCGAGCGCTTTCTCGCCGCCGTGGAAGATCATCCGCGCGCGAATATTCTCTATGACCCGAGCCATTTCGTGCTGCAACAGCTCGACTATCTCGCGTTCATCGACCTTTATCACGCGCGCATCAAGGCATTTCATGTGAAGGACGCCGAATTCCGCCCGACCGGCAAGCAAGGCGTGTACGGCGGCTATAGCGGCTGGGTCGAGCGCGCGGGTCGCTTTCGCTCGCTCGGCGACGGCCAGATCGACTTCGGCGCGATCTTCTCGAAGCTCACGCAGTACGACTATCCGGGCTGGGCCGTGCTCGAATGGGAATGCGCGCTCAAGCATCCGCACGACGGCGCGCGCGAGGGCGCCGGCTTCATCAAGCGGCACATCATCCGCGTGGCCGGGCATGCGTTCGACGACTTCGCGGGCAGCGGCGTGAATGCGGCGCAACTCAAAAGCGTGCTGGGTTTATGAGCGCGTTCAGCGCGAGGACATCGACATGACTCGAAGATTGCGGCTCGGCATGGTCGGCGGCGGCGAGGGCGCGTTCATCGGCGCGGTGCATCGCATGGCCGCGCGCATCGACGATGGTTTCGAACTCGTCGCGGGCGCGCTTTCGTCCGACGCGCTGCGCGCGCAGTCGAGCGCGGCGGCGCTCGGGCTCGCGCGCAGCTACGACAACTGGCGCGAGATGGCGCGCGTGGAAGGCGCGCTCGAAGAGGGCATCGACGCGGTGGCGATCGTCACGCCGAATCATCTGCATGCGAGCGTCGCGCATGCGTTCATGGACGCGGGCATCCATATCGTCTGCGACAAGCCGCTTGCGGTGTCGCTCGCCGAAGGCGAGGCGCTGGCCCGGCGCGCGCGCGAAACGCAGCGCGTGTTCGCGCTCACGCATACGTATTCGGGCTATCCGCTCGTGCGCCACGCGCGCGAGATGGTGGCGGCGGGCGAGATCGGCGAAGTGCGCATCGTGCAGGTGGAGTACGCACAGGATTGGCTCGCCTTGCCTGTCGAGCGCGACGGCGCGAACCGTCAGGCGAACTGGCGCACCGATCCGGCGCTCGCGGGCCCGGCGGGTTGTCTCGGCGATATCGGCACGCACGCCTACCAGCTCGCGGCGTTCGTGAGCGGCCACGTGCCCGAGTCGCTCGCGGCGCAAGTTCACACGTTCGTGCCGGGCCGGCGCGTGGACGATCACGTACAGGCGATGCTGCAATACGCGAACGGCGCGCGCGGCATGCTGTGGGCGAGCCAGGTGGCGAGCGGCGCGGAAAACGCGCTGCGCTTGCGCGTGTATGGCACGAAGGCGTCGCTGGCGTTCGACCAGGAGGCGCCGAACGAATTGTGGTTCACGCCCCAAGGCGGCGAGGCGGTGCGGCTCACGCGCGCGCGTGTGAACGGCGCGGCGGCGCGCGACGCGACGCGCGTGCCGGCGGGCCACCCGGAAGGGTATCTGGAAGCGTTCGCGCAGCTTTATCGCGACGCCGCCGCGCAAATCCGCGCGCGCGACGCGGGCGAGCCGATGCCGCCCGAAAGCCGCTTGCTGACGACGGTAGAGGACGGTGTCGAAGGTTTGCGCTTTATTGAAGCCGTGCTCGCCAGCAGCGCGGCGGGCGGCGCATGGCGGCGGATCGGCCGCTGACCGAAACGGGAGGCCGTTAGCCGAACGGATGAATGGTGCGCACAGCGAATGGCGGGGAAACTTGCGACATGTTTAATCCGCTTCAAGGTGAGGCATGTCCAACGTCATTCAAATGCATTACGATCTGACTTCCACTCACAGGGAGAGTCAGTCGATGATTACCAGCGCATTGGTTCAGGTCCGTATCGATCCCGCGCTCAAGCAGCGCGCGGCCGAAGTGCTTGCTCACATGGGGCTCACGGTGTCGGACGCCGTGCGCATCCTGCTTACCCGCATTGCGAACGAGGGCGCGCTGCCGCTCGACTTCGCGGTCGACCCGGCGACCCACGACGCGTGGTTTCGCGCGAAAGTGCGCGAGGCGTTGGAAGACAAGCAGGAACCGGTGCCCGCGCAAGCCGTGGAGGCGCGCTTTGCGAAGCGGCGGGCGGGCGCCGCGCAAGCCCGGCCCACGCGTAGCGGCAAGGCGAAAAAATGAAGGTCGAATGGTCGCCGCTCGCGCTGGCGGACCGCGAAGCGATTTTCGACTATGCCGAAGCGCGAAGCGCGCGCATGGCGATTATCGGCGACGAGAGAATTTCGATGTCGGTGCTCCGCCTCACGTCGTTTCCCGAACTCGGCCATTTCGGCCGCGTGGAGGGAACGCGCGAACTCAGTGTGGAAGGCACGCCGTTCGTGCTCGTCTATCGCCTGAAGGAGCGCCGGGACGACGCCACGGTCACGATCCTGCGCGTCATACACGGCTCGCGCCGCTGGCTGCACAGGATCGAATGAGCGCGCTGCCGGCGCTCACGGTTCGACCGCGGGCTACTTACTGCGCGAGATAAACGAACTTCCCGCCGCGCACCGTTCCCATCACGCTCGCGCGCTGGTCCAGGCCCACGTGGTCCTGCGCGCTCGTGTTGACCATGCCGTTGGGCACGACCACTTCGTGCGCGTGCTCCAGTTCGCTGCGCAACGCCGCGCGAAATGCTTCGGTGCCCGGTTGCGCGGTTTTGAGCGCGCGCGTCACGGCGTCGGCGAGGCGCGGATACACGCCGGCCGCGTCGCCCGCGAATTGCGTGACGGTGCCCGCGCCGTATTTCGCCTCGTAGTCGTTCAAGAACGCAAGCGCGGCCTTCTGGGCGGGCTGGTCGGCGGGCAGCGTGCGCGCCACCACCACGGGCTGCGTGGGGAACAGCGTGCCTTCCACGTCCTTGCCGCCGAGCTTGATGAACTCCGGCGTGGCGATGCCGTGCGTCTGGTAGATCGCGCCCTTGTAGCCGCGCTCGACCAGCGTGCGCTGCGGCAGCACGGTCGGCGTACCCGCGCCCGCGATCAGCACCGCGTCGGGTTTCGCGGCGATCAGCTTGAGGATCTGGCCGGTCACGCTGGCGTCGGTGCGGTTGAAGCGCTCGCTCGCGACGATCTGGATGTTGCGTTCCTTCGCGAGCTTCGTGAATTCGTTGAGCCAGCTATCGCCGTAACTGTCCGCGAAACCGATGAAGCCCACCGTCTTTACGCCATGCGCCGCCATGTAGCGCGTCATGACGTCCGCCATGGCGGCGTCGGTTTGCGCCATCTTGAACGCCCAGACGCGCGCGCCTTGCTGCGGCTCGACCACGGAGCCCGATCCCACGAGCGTGATCATCGGCGTTTTGCCTTCGGCGACGGGATCGAGCGCGGCGAGCGCCGCCGGCGTGATATTCGGCCCGACGATCACGTCTACGTGGTCTTCGTTGATGAGCTTGCGGATATTGCGCACGGCCGCGCCGGGGTCGGAGCCGTCGTCGAGAAAGATATAGTCGGCTTTCTGGCCGGCGATGGTCGCGGGCCACATCAACATCGCATTCTTGCTCGTGATGCCGATGGCGGCGGCCGGCCCGGTGCTCGACAAGTCGATGCCCACCTTGATGTCGGCGTGCGCGGCGGGCGAGAGCGCGGCGAACGCGAATGCGGCCGCGGCGGCCAGCGGACGCCACGCGCGCCCCAAACGGCGCTCCGGGCGCGTGAACACAAACGACGGCTTCATCCGATGAGTCTCCAGGCAGAAAGTGAAGCGGGAAGTAATTGTTGTGCTGCGTTCGTTCTTCGTTCTTGCTTGTGGTGCCAGGCGGCCGGCGCGGCGTGCGCCGGGTTACAACTCGTAAGTCTCGTGCTCGCCCTTGAGCGCCTGCTCGATCAGCTTGCGGTTCAGGCTCGGCGAAAGCAGCTCGACGAGCGTATACACGTAGCTGCGCAGATACGCGCCCTGTTTGAGCGCCACGCGCGTGACGTTGCTGCCGAACAGATGCCCCACGGGCACGGCGCGCAAATGCCGGTCGCGCTCGGCGTTGAACGCGATATCGGCCATGATGCCTACGCCCATGCCCAGTTCCACGTAGGTCTTGATCACGTCGGCGTCGATCGCCTCGAGCACGATGTCGGGCGACAGACCGCGCAGGCGGAACGCCTCGTTGATCTTGCTGCGCCCCGCGAAGGCCGCGTCGTAAGTGATCAGCGGAAATTGGGCCAGATCGTCGAGCGAAAGCGGCTTGCGTTCCAGTAGCGGGTGGTCGGGCAGCATCACCGCCACATGATGCCAGGTGAAGCAGGGCAGCGACACCAGTTCCTTGTAGTTGGAGATGGCTTCCGTGGCCACGGCCAGATCGGCCTGGTCGTGCAGTACCATTTCCGCGACTTGCGTGGGGCTGCCTTGCAGGATCGACAGATGCACCTTCGGAAACCGCCGCTTGAATTCGGCGATGGCGCCGGGCAGCGAATAGCGCGCCTGCGTGTGCGTGGCGGCGATCGTCAGATTGCCCTGGTCCTGCGCCGCGTAGTCCTTGCCGACGCGCCGCAGACTCTCCACTTCCTGGAGAATGCGCTCCACCGAAGCCAGAATGATGCGGCCCGGCTCCGTGAGCGAGCGCACGCGCTTGCCGTGGCGTGTAAAGATTTCGACCCCAAGCTCGTCCTCCAGCTCGATGATCGCTTTCGAGACGCCCGGCTGGCTTGTATACAGCGCTTTGGCCGCTTCCGTGAGGTTGAAATTCTGCCGCACGGCCTCGCGCACGAAGCGGAACTGGTGAAGGTTCATAGATAACCTTTATTACCTATTGGCATATCGACCTGATTTTTGAGTCGTTTGAAATATAAGGCGAGTTTATTACCATTCCACTAACTTTTCCAATATGGATATCTGTTTTGGTCATTAGCACATGACGGCGGGTTGAAGGCCGCTGGCGTGCCGGACTGGCCGGAACAGGAAGTGCGTGGATGATGTAGTCGGAGCGCGGCGTAACCGGAACGCCGCGATGAACCAACCCTGGGGTCCCCGAATGTACCAATACGATCAGTACGACCAGACCATCGTCGACGAACGCGTCGCGCAGTACCGCGACCAGGTTCGCCGCCGCCTGTCGGGCGAATTGAGCGAAGAAGAATTCCGTCCGCTGCGCCTGCAAAACGGCCTGTATTACCAGCGCCACGCCTACATGCACCGCATCGCGATTCCGTACGGCAATCTGCGCAGCGACCAGCTCCGCATGCTCGGCCGGATCGCGCGCGAGCACGACCGCGGTTACGGCCATTTTTCGACGCGCTCGAACATCCAGTACAACTGGATCAAGCTCGAAGAAACGCCCGAAATTCTCGCCAAGCTCGCGTCCGTCCAGATGCACGGCATCCAGACGTCGGGCAATTGCATCCGTAACATCACCGCCGACCAGTTCGCGGGCGTCGCGCCCGACGAGATCGTCGATCCGCGCCCGTGGGCCGAGATCATGCGTCAGTGGTCGACGTTCCACCCCGAATTCGCGTGGCTGCCGCGCAAGTTCAAGATCGCCGTTTCGGGTTCGAGGGAAGACCGCGCGGCCGTGCAGATTCACGATCTGGGCGTGTATCTCGATCGCAACGAGCAGGGCGAAGTCGTCGCGAGCATTCTCGCGGGCGGCGGCCTCGGCCGCACGCCGATCGTCGGCGCCATCATCAAGCGCGATCTGCCGTGGCAGCATCTGCTGACCTACTGCGAAGCCGTGCTGCGCGTGTACAACCGCTACGGCCGCCGCGACAACCTCTACAAGGCGCGCATCAAGATTCTCGTGAAGGCGCTCTCGCCGGCGAAATTCGCCGAGCAGGTCGAGGAAGAGTGGCAGCACCTGAAGGACGGCCCTTCGACGCTCACGCAGGCGGAAGTCGAGCGCGTCTCGCACTACTTCGCGCCGCCCGCCTACGAAAAGCTCGCCGACACCGACGCGTCGTACGAAAAGCATCTGCTCGAAAACCGCGCGTTCGCGCGCTGGGTCGAGCGCAACGTGCGCCCGCACCGTGTGACGGGCTACGCCTCGGTTACGCTCTCGCTCAAGCCGCGCGACATCGCGCCGGGCGACGCCACCGACGCGCAGATGGAAGCCGTGGCCGACTGGGCCGACGACTATTCGTTCGGCCAGATCCGCGTCTCGCACGAGCAAAACCTGATTCTCGCCGACGTGAAGAAGCGCGACCTGTTCGCGCTCTGGGAAAAGGCGAAGACGCAGGGTTTCGCCACCGCCAATATCGGCTTGCTGACCGACATCATCGCGTGCCCCGGCGGCGACTTCTGCTCGCTCGCGAACGCCAAGTCGATCCCCATTGCGCTCGCGATCCAGGAGCGCTTCGAGAATCTCGATTTCGTCTACGATCTGGGCGATCTGTCGTTCAACATCTCGGGCTGCATGAACTCGTGCGGTCATCATCACGTCGGCAACATCGGCGTGCTGGGCGTGGATAAGGACGGCTCGGAGTGGTACCAGGTGTCGCTCGGCGGCGAGCAGGGCAACGGCGCCAACGGCGCGCGCCTTGGCCGCGTGATCGGCCCGTCCTTCTCGGCCGAGGAAATGCCCGACGTCGTGCAGAAGGTGATCGACACGTTCGTGGAGCACCGCCTCGACGGCGAGCGTTTCATCGACACCTACGACCGCATCGGCATGGCGCCGTTCAAGGAGCGCGTGTACGCACAGCGCCAGGCGGCCCACGCGTAACGAGACACGAGAGTTCAGAGAATGGCTTTGATCATCAAAAACCGCGAGATCGTCGAAGATAACTGGCAGGTCGTGCGTGCCGACGAAAACGGCGCCTTGCCCGACCTCGCCGCGCTGCCGGCCGGCAAGATCCTCGTGCCGCTCGCGTTCTGGCAAGCCCGGCGCGACGCGCTGACCGCCGCGCGCGGCAAGGACGAACTGGGCGTGTGGCTCGCGCCGGACAGCGAACCGGCCGAACTGGCCGCCGACTTCGACAAGCTCGCGCTCATCGCCGTGGATTTCCCCGTGTTCCGCGACGGCCGCGGTTACTCGAGCGCGCGCCTCCTGCGCGAGCGCTTCGGCTACAAGGGCGAACTGCGCGCGATCGGCGACGTGCTGCGCGACCAGTTGCGCTTTTACGAGCGCTGCGGCTTCGATTCGTACGCGCTGCGCGCCGACAAGGACCTGAACGATGCGCTCAAGGCGTTCACGGAGTTCACGGTGCAATATCAGGGCGCGTTCGACGAGCCGTCGCCGCTCTTTCGCCGCCGTCACGCCCAGGCCGCAGCATGACGAGCGCCGCCAGCGAAGTCACGGCTGACCTGCAAGCGAAGATCGAGCGCCTCGACGCGCTGCTCGATTCGATCGCCGCGCGTCACGCCGACGTGAAGCTCGCGAGCAGCCTCGCCGCCGAAGACATGCTGCTCACGCACGCCATTCTCACGCGCGGCGTGAAGATCGGCATCTTCTCGCTCAACACGGGTCGTTTGCACGCGGAAACCGTCGGCATGATCGGCACGGTGCGCGAGCGCTATGGCTACGAGATCGAGCAATTCCATCCGCAGCAGGACGCGGTGGACGAATACGTCGAAAAGCACGGCCTGAACGCGTTTTACGAGAGCGTCGATCTGCGCAAGCGCTGCTGCGAGATTCGCAAGGTCGAGCCGCTCAATCGTGCGCTCGCGGGCGTGTCGGCATGGGTCACGGGCCAGCGCCGCGAGCAGTCGGTCACGCGCGCGGAGCTGCACGAAGAGGAGCGCGACGAAGCGCGTAACATCGACAAGTTCAATCCGCTCGCGGACTGGACCGAAGCCGACGTGTGGAACTACCTGCGCGCCTTCGACGTGCCGGTGAATCCGCTGCATGCGCGCGGTTATCCGAGCATCGGCTGCGAGCCGTGTACGCGCGCGATTCGCCCCGGCGAGGACAGCCGCGCGGGCCGCTGGTGGTGGGAGTCGCGCGACACGAAGGAATGCGGCCTGCACATCACGTCGGTGTCGGCGATTCCGGTAGTCGAGGCGTCCGCGCTTTCGTCGGCGCTTTCGTCGGGAGTGTCGTCCGCAGTGTCGTCGCCCATCGGGCGGCAGCAGGGCCAGTAACACGAGCAATCCAGGCGCGCGCGCATCCAGCGCCGTGCGCCGCCGTAAAGAGCATTTGCGCCGTGCGCATCAGCCGCGCGCGGCGCGAACCAACGAAGGAACCGAACATGAGCACCACGCTCGACTCAGCCGTGAACGCACCGCTCAAGATCACCGCGAACCGCATGGACCACCTCGACTGGCTCGAAGCCGAATCGATCCACATCCTGCGCGAACTCGTTGCCGAATGCAGCAAGCCCGCGTTGCTGTTCTCGGGCGGCAAGGATTCGGTGGTCGTGCTCGCGCTCGCGCTGAAGGCGTTCGGTCTCGGCGCGAACCGCAAGACCGCGCTGCCGTTCCCGCTCGTGCATATCGACACGGGCCACAACTACGAGGAAGTGATCGACTTCCGCGACCGCCGCGCCAAGGAAATCGGCGCGGAACTCGTGGTGGGCCACGTCGAGAATTCGATCAAGCGCGGCACCGTGCGCCTGCGCCGCGAAACGGATTCGCGCAATGCCGCGCAAGCGGTCACGCTGCTCGAAACCATCGAGCAATACGGCTACACGGCGATGATCGGCGGGGCGCGCCGCGACGAGGAGAAGGCCCGCGCGAAGGAGCGCATCTTCTCGTTTCGCGACGAATTCGGCCAGTGGGACCCGAAGGCGCAACGCCCGGAACTCTGGAGCCTCTACAACGCGCGCCTGCACAACGGCGAGCACCTGCGCGTGTTCCCGATCTCGAACTGGACCGAACTCGACGTGTGGCAATACATCGAGCGCGAAAAGCTCGAACTGCCGTCCATCTACTACGCGCATCGGCGCGAAATCGTGCGCCGCAACGGCCTGCTCGTGCCGGTCACGCCGCTCACGCCGATGAAGGACGGCGACGTCAGCGAAATGGCGCTCGTGCGTTTTCGCACCGTGGGCGACATTAGCTGCACGTGCCCGGTGGAAAGCGATGCCGACAACGTCGAGAAGATCATCGCCGAAACGGCCGTGACCGAGATCACGGAGCGCGGCGCGACGCGCATGGACGATCAAACGTCCGAAGCCGCGATGGAACAGCGCAAGAAGCAAGGTTATTTCTAAAGAGCACGCAGAGGAAAGATTGAACATGGTTAGCATCGACGCAACTGCGCACCAACCTGAAGACCTCGGCGTGCTGCGCTTCATCACGGCGGGCAGCGTGGACGACGGCAAGAGCACGCTGATCGGCCGCCTGCTGTACGACAGCAAGGCGGTGTTGAGCGACCAGCTTTCGGCGCTCTCGCGCGCGAAGAACAAGCGCACGGTGGGCGACGAGATCGACCTTTCGCTGCTCACCGACGGCCTCGAAGCCGAGCGCGAGCAGGGCATCACGATCGACGTGGCGTACCGCTATTTCGCCACGGCCCGGCGCAAGTTCATCATCGCCGATACCCCCGGCCACGAGCAGTACACGCGCAACATGGTCACGGGCGCCTCCACGGCGCATGCCGCGATCATCCTGATCGACCCCACGCGCGTGACGGTCGAGAACGGCGTGACGCAACTGCTGCCGCAAACCAAGCGCCACAGCGCGATCGTCAAGCTGCTCGGCCTGCAACACGTGATCGTCGCCATCAACAAGATGGATCTGGTCGATTACAGCGAAGCCACCTTCGACCTGATCCGCGACGCGTATGTCGTGCTCGCGCGCCAGCTCGGTCTGCAAGACGTGCGCTTCGTGCCGGTGTCGGCGCTCAAGGGCGACAACATCGTGGCCGCGAGCGAGCGCATGCCGTGGTACGCGGGCGAGCCGCTGCTCGACGTGCTGGAGCAACTGCCGGTCGTGCAGGCGACGGGCGAGGCGCTGCGCTTCCCGGTGCAATGGGTCGCGCGCCAGGACGGTTCGAGCGCCGACGATTTTCGCGGCTACATGGGCCGCGTGGAAGCGGGCGAAGTGAAGCTCGGCGACGCCATCACGGTCCTGCCGGTGGGCCGCACGGCAACGGTCGCGGAAATCATCGCGCCGGTGCCGGGCGGCACGGCGCGGGTCGATCGCGCGTTCGCGGGCCAGACGGTCACGATCCGTCTCGCGCAAGACGTGGACGTGTCGCGCGGCGACACTTTCGTGCCGGCGCAGGACGGCGTGCAGCCGGCGAAGAAGGTCGAGGCGGACCTCTGCTGGTTCGACGAAGAACCGCTTTCGCCGCAGCGCAAGTATCTGCTCAAGCAGACCACGAGCACCGTGTTCGCGAAGATCGGCGGCATCAAGGAAGTGCTCGACGTGCATACGCTCTCGCACGCGACCGACCGCCACGACCTCGCGATGAACGACATCGGCCGCGTGACGCTTTCGCTGCAAAAGCCGCTCGTCGCGGACCTGTATGATGCGAATCCGGGCACCGGCGCGTTCGTTCTCATCGACGAGGCAACGCATCACACGGTGGCCGCGGGCATGATCCGCGCGATCCCGGCCTGAGGCTTCGTGCCTGGGGCGGGCCGCGCCGACACTTGAGATTCAAAGGCAAATGGGCAAGGTTTATCTGATCGGCGCAGGACCGGGCGCGGCGGACCTCATCACGGTGCGCGGCGCGCGGCTGCTCGAACGCGCCGACGTCGTGCTGCACGATGCGCTCGTCGAACCCGCGATGCTCGACTACGCGCCGAAAGACGCGAAGTTCGTCGCGGTCGGCAAGCGCTGCGGCCAGCGTTCCACGGCGCAGCATTTCATCAACAAGCAACTCGTCGATGCGGCGCGCGAGCACGACGTGGTGGTGCGCCTGAAGGGCGGCGACCCGATGCTGTTCGGTCGCGCCGACGAGGAAATGCGCGCGCTCGAAGCGGCCGGCATCGAGTTCGAAGTGGTGCCGGGCATCACGGCCGCGCTCGCGAGCGCAGCCACGCTGCAACGCTCGCTCACGCTGCGCGGCGTGTCGCGCAGCGTCGCGCTCGCGACGTATTCGCGCGCGGCGGGCAGCGAGGCGATCCGCGAGCAGGTCAACGCCGACTCGCTGGTGTTCTACATGGGCCGCGACAGCGCGCCGGAAATTGCGCAGCAATTGATCGACGCGGGCCGCGCGGGCGCGACGGCCGTGGCCATCGTCGAGGCGTGCAGCACCGCGCGCGAGCGCACGCTCACGCTGACGCTGGCGGGCCTCGCGGCGGGCAAGGCGCAGGAATGGCTCGATCCGGCGCAGCCGAGCCTGCTGATGATCGGCGACGCATTCGCCGAGCGCGCCGCGCAGGCGTCGAGCGACGAAGAAGAAGCCGGGCGGCGCGCGGCGGCCTGACGGTCGCGACAACGCGTGTGACGCCCAACGCAAAAGGCCGCCGGATTCGACCCGGCGGCCTTTTTTATTTTCGGCGCGGCTTCGGCGTGGCTTCGAAGCAGGTTTATCGACGCAGTTTTATCGACGTAGACAAGCCGGGCGGCGCGCCCGATTGCGCGTTCAGTCGCCGTCTTGCGCCAGGCAAAAACGCACGATGGCGTCGAGCACGGCGTCGTTCTCGCCCACGGCACCCGCGCAGCGCAGCCGCACGTTCGGATGCCGCGCCCGGCAGGCGTCGATGAGCGCGGGCAGGTCGCGCCGCACGTGACCGCCCTGGCCGAAAAACACGGGAATCACGGTGATCGCGGTGCAGCCCGCGGCGACTTGCGCGTCGATGGCGTCGGGCAGGCCGGGCGTCATCAGTTCGAGGAACGCGAGGCCGACCGGCTGGCCTTCGCCGCGCGCGGCGGCGAGCTTCGCGGCGAGCCGCTGGAACGGCTCCTGCCAGCGCGCGTCGCGTGCGCCGTGGCCGAAGAGAATCATGCCGTGCGTGCTCATGCGTGGACCTCCGGCCGTGGCCAGGCGTGCGGAACGTGCAAGACGTACATAACCGGCCTCAGTGCCGGTCGACCCATTTGAGGCCCACCAGCCCGAGCACCAGATAGATGAGCCCCGGTGTCGCCGCCGTGAGCGGCGCGGGCCAGGTGTTCAGGTTGCCGACGTGCGAGAACAGCGTGTTGACGAGCTGGAAGCTCATGCCGAGCATGATGCCGCCGAACACCTTCACGCCCACCACGCCCGCGCGCGTGTGCAGATACGCGAACGGCAGCGAAAGCACCAGCATCACGAACACGGCGAACGGGTAGAGCAGCTTGCGCCACAGCGCGATTTCGTAGCGCTGCGTGTCCTGATGGTTCTCGGTCAAATGCTGGATGTAGCGGAACAGATTGAACATCGACATGCGGTCCGGCGAAACGAGCAGCACCGAAAGAATCTGCGGCGTGAGTTCGGAGCGCAGCGAATATTCGGGCACGGAACTCTGCTTCGCGCGATAGACCGGGTTGAGCGCGTCGGCCGGCTGGTTCTGCGGCGGCGGCACGCTGATGAGTTCGGTGTCCGTCACGTCCTTGAGCAGCCAGTGGCCCGGCGGCTGGTACGCACCGCTTTTCGCGAGCCGCACATTCGACAGACGAAACTGCGAATCGAATTCGTAGATGCGCACGTTCGTGATGGTCGCGTCCGGCGCCAACTGGCCGACGTTCACGAAGCGCGTGACCTGCTCGCCGTCGGCGCGCGCGGTGAGCGTGTCCTTCACCCACACGCCCGACTGAAAGTTCGACGACACCGCCGAGCCGAGCGCCTCGAGGCGCACGCGCTCCGAAAGCTGGTCGGTGTAAGGGCCGACCACTTCGCCGATCAGATAGGTGAGCAGCACGAGCGGCACGCCGATCTTGAGCAGCGAGCGCAGCGCCTGATTGGTCGCGAGCCCCGAAACGCGGAAGATCGTGTATTCCGAATTCGCGGCCATTTGCGCGAACACGTAGATGGCCGCGATGAGCGCCGCCACCGGAATGATCTCGTAGAGCCGCGAGGGCGCCTGGAGCGCCACGCGCAGCACCGCGTACTGGAACTTGTAGTTGCCGTGCCCGACCGAGTTCAGCTCGTTGATCAGATCGAAGAAAAAGAACAGGCCGGAGAAGGCGAACAGGATGAAGATGAACGTCAGGTAAACCTGGCGGGCAAAGTATTTTTCGTAGATGCGCATCGGTCAGTTGCCCTCTCAGTTGCCTTGAGAGGCGCGCTGGAACATCGCGCGCGAGAAGATCGGCCGGTTGCGCACGCGCACCCAGAAGATGAACACGACGAGCGCGAACACCACGGCGTGCAGCGAAACGAGGCCGACGCCGAACGACATCTTGCCTTGCTCGATCTGCGACTGCACGACGTTGAGCAGGTTCGAATAGGTAAGGTAGATCAACACCGCCATCACGAGGTTGATGGTGCGGCTGCGGCGCGGATTCTGGTACGCGAGCGGAATGCCCAGCAGCATCAGGTTGATCGCGATGAGCGGCAGCCCCGCGCGCCACGCGAATTCGCCCAGGTTGTCGTTGGTCGGGTTGCGCAGCAGGCCCGGCGTGGACGTGGTGCTGGCCGTGGGCGTGTTCACCACGGGCTGGCTCGTGATCTTCACGCCGTAACGCGCGAATTCGCTGATGCGGAAATCGGGGTGGCCCGGTTCGCCGTCGTAGCGGCGGCCGTTTTCGAGCACGACGAAGCGGTCGCCGTTCTTCATGGTTTCCGTGTGGCCCGTCTTGGACACGATCACGTTGACCTTGCCGTTTTCCGTGCTCGTGACGAACACGTTCTCCACGCGCGCCTGGTCGGGGCTCATGCTTTCGATGAAGAACACGCGGTGCGTGGTGGGCGACTCGCGGAACTGGCCGGGCGCGAGCAGCGACACTTCATCGCGCTGCTGGAAACGCGCGCGGATCAGCTTGCTTTGCGAGTTCGACCACGGCCAGCCGACGAAGGCGAAGAACACGATCAGCACGATGATGGGCGTGGCGAACACGCCGATCGGCTGGATCAGGCGCGTGAGGCTCACCCCGGAGGAGAGCCACACGACCATTTCGGAATCCTTGTACCAGCGCGTGAGCACGAACAGGATCGACACGAACAGCGTGACGATGAGCATCACGGCCATGTAGCCGATCACGGTGAGTCCGATCAGCACCAGCACGTCGCGCGGGTCGACCTGACCCGACGCGGCAAAGCCGACGATGCGGATCATCATCGTCGTCAGCATGATCGTGAGCAGAACCATGAACACGGCGCCGGCCGTGTACGCGAGTTCGCGCTGCAGGGAACGTTCGAAGATCATTCTTGATGGGCAGGGCGGGCGGCCTGCGCCGGGGGCCGCGCAGCGCGCGCCGCCACCCAGGAGCCGCCGCGGGAAAAATAGCGGATAATTGCGGCTTTCATCCTAAGCCCTGATTTTATCCGAGGACAAGCGCGATGGACTTTAGCATAAAAGCCTGTGATTGGAGCAAAGGCGGGGAGGGCTCCTTCCTCACCGGAAAATCGGACTGCGTCGTGGTCGGCGTGTTCGAGGCGCAAACCCTCTCCGGCGCGGCGTTTGCCATCGACAACGCCATCGGCGGCGCCGTCGCGCGCGTCGTCAAGGCCGGCGACATGGACGGCAAGACCGGCTCCACGCTGTTCCTGCCGGAAGTCACCGGCATCGGCGCCTCGCGCGTGCTGCTCGTCGGCCTCGGCAAGCAGGACGCATTCGGCCAGAAGGCCTATGGCGAAGCGGTGCGCGCCGTGTGGCGCGCGATTCTCGGCACCCGCATCGCGCAGGTCACGTTCTCGCTCGCGCAACTGCCGGTGAAGGAGCGTTCGGGCGATTGGGCCGTGCGCGCCGCCATCCTCGCGCTGCGCAACGAGACCTATCGCTTCACGCAGATGAAGAGCAAGCCCGACCTCACGCAGCGCGCGCTCAAGCGCGTCGTGTTCAGCGTCGACGCCGCCGACGAAAAGCCCGCGAAGCTCGCCGCCAAACAGGCCGTCGCGCTCGCCAACGGCATGGACCTCACGCGCGATCTCGGCAATCTGCCGGGCAACGTCTGCACGCCCACGTATCTGGCCGCCACCGCGAAGAAGCTCGCGCGCGACTGGAAGCTCAAGGCCGAAGTGCTGGGCCAGCGCCAGATCGAAGCGCTCAAGATGGGCTCGTTTCTTTCTGTAACAAAGGGTTCGGTCGAGCCGCCGCAATTCATCGTGCTGCACTACCAGGGCGGCAGCGCCAAGGCCGCGCCCATCGTGCTGGTCGGCAAGGGCATCACGTTCGACACGGGCGGCATCTCGCTGAAGCCCGGCGAGGGCATGGACGAGATGAAGTACGACATGTGCGGCGCGGGCTCGGTGCTCGGCACGCTGCGCGCCGTGGCCGAAATGGGGCTCAAGCTCAACGTGATCGGCATCATCCCGACCTGCGAGAACATGCCCTCGGGCTCGGCCACCAAGCCGGGCGACGTGGTGACGACGATGGCCGGCCTCACCGTCGAAGTGCTCAACACCGACGCCGAAGGCCGCCTGGTTCTCTGCGACGCGCTCACCTACGCCGAACGCTTCAAGCCGGCCGCCGTGATCGACATCGCCACGCTCACGGGCGCCTGCATCATCGCGCTCGGCCATCACAACAGCGGCCTGTTCTCGAAGGACGACGCGCTCGCGGGGGAATTGCTCGACGCCTCGCGCGAAGCGGGCGACCCGGCGTGGCGCCTGCCGCTCGACGACGAATATCAGGATCAGCTCAAGTCGAATTTCGCCGATCTCGCCAATATCGGCGGGCGTCCGGCGGGCAGCGTGACGGCCGCGTGCTTCCTCTCGCGCTTCACGCAAAGCTATCCGTGGGCGCACCTCGACATCGCGGGCACCGCGTGGAAAAGCGGCGCGGCGAAGGGCGCGACGGGCCGTCCCGTGCCGCTCCTCGCGCAGTTCCTGATCGACCGCGCGGGTTGAGGATGGCGTGGCGGTTCAAGGCGGCGCGGACATGACGCGCATCGACTTTCACACGAACGTGGGCGACTCGCTGCTCTACGCGTGCCGGCTCGCGCGCAAGGCGTACCAGGCCGGCCAGCAGGCGGTCGTGCTGGCCGAAGCCGCGCGCCTGCGCGCGTTCGACGAGATGCTGTGGACGTTTTCGCCGCTCGACTTCGTGCCGCATTGCATGGCGGACGGCGCGCACGCGGGCGAAACGCCCATCGTGCTCGCCACGACGCTCGAACGTGCGCCGCATCATCGCGTGCTGCTGAACCTGGGCGCGGCGGTGCCGCCGCAGTTCGCGCGCTTCGAGCGCCTGCTCGAAGTGGTGGGCGGCGCGCCCGAGGAACTGAGCGCGGGCCGCGAACGTTATCGCTTCTACCGCGATCGCGGTTACGCGCTCAACAACTACAAGCAGGGCGGCTGAGCGGCGGCGCGCGGCGGTTACGCGCGTTTCGCGGCCGGTCGCCGTCAATCGACGGAGGTCATGGTGTCGAGCTTGCACGATCTGGAAGATGTATCGATTCCGCTCTTGAGCGACGTTATCGTGGCGGGCAATCCGCTGCACGGACATAACGTCGAAGCGGCGAAAAGCGCCACGGCCGCGGCCGTGACGGCGTCGGTCGCCGAACCCGAGGGCCTGTTCGCCCACGACGCCGACGCGCTGGTCGAGCGTTTGCAGGGGCGCTGCCTCAACTGGCTCACGGGCGAGGGCCGCGCCGTGATCGAGGCGCGCTGCGCCGCCGCCATGCAGGAGCATTCGACCTGGCTGGTCGGCCAGGTGTCGCGCGAGATCGGCCTCGCGCTCGAAACGGAACTCAAGACGTGGGTGAAGGCCGCGGTGCGCGAGGAACTCGCGGTGCGCACCGGTCGGGCGCCTTCGTGATCGAGGGACGGCGGGGCGTCGATGGGCGCCGCCCGCCGTTGTTTGCCCGCGCTATCTGGCGCGCTGCCCGCCGTTATTTCGCCGATATTTCGCCGATCTCAAGCGTTATTTGAGCGACAGCACCCAGCTCGCGAGCATGGCCGCCTGCGCGGGATTGAGCTGCGTGTTGGCCGGCATGGGCACGACGCCCCATACGCCGGTGCTGCCTTCGAGAATCTTGTGCGTGAGGTAAGCCTGCGCTTCGGGCTTGCCCGCGTATTTCGCGGCGACGTCGTGGAACGCCGGGCCCATGAAGGTGCGCGTGACCGAATGGCAGCTCATGCAGTTCTGCTGCTGCGCCAGCGCGAGGCCGCCGGCGGCGGCATTCGGCGCGCCTTGCGGGGTTGGCTGGTTTTGCGCCTGCGCGGCGTTCAACGCGAGCGCGCCGAGCGCCGCGACGACGACGCGCGCCGCCGCCGTCGCCAGCATCGCCTTGTTTTTCGCTTGCGACTTTCGTTTCATGCTGGTCTCCGCCGGCGTGGGCGCCGGCTGTGTGTCGTCGCATTATAAGAGCAAAGGGCGCAACGGCTGACCGTGCGCCCTTTTGCTTTGGCGTGGCGAGTGCGCGCCCGCGCACGCAAGCCCGCGGCCACGCGCGCCCGCGGCCACGCGAGAGTCAGGCGCTTCAGCCAGTCACCGCGCCTTCGTTGGCGGGCCGCGCGAGGCTCGCGTACTTGGCCATCACACCGCGCGTGTAACGCGGCGCGGGCTGTTGCCACGCGGCGCGGCGGCGGGCGAGTTCGGCGTCGTCCACGTTCAGTTGCAGCAGGAGCTTGTGCGCGTCGATGGTGATCGAATCGCCGTCCTGCACGAGCGCGATCGTGCCGCCTTCGAACGCTTCTGGCGCGACGTGGCCGACCACCATGCCCCACGTGCCGCCGGAAAAGCGCCCGTCCGTGATGAGTCCGACCGACTCGCCCAGCCCCTTGCCGATAATCGCCGAAGTGGGCGCCAGCATCTCCGGCATGCCGGGGCCGCCCTTCGGCCCGAGATAGCGCAGCACCACCACGTCGCCGGCCTGGATCTTGTCGGCGAGAATCGCTTCCATCGCGCTTTGTTCGTCGTCGAACACGCGCGCCGGGCCGGTGATTTCGGGATTCTTGAGGCCCGTGATCTTGGCGACGGCGCCGTCGGTCGCGAGATTGCCCTTGAGAATCGCGAGGTGGCCTTCCTTGTAGAGAGCCTGCTCGATCGGGAAAATCACCTTCTGGTCGGCGCGCGGTTTCGAGGGCACGTCCTTCAGTTCCTCGGCGATCGTTTTGCCTGTGATCGTCATGCAATCGCCGTGCAGAAGGCCCGCGTCGAGCAGGATCCTGAGCACCTGCGGAATGCCGCCCGCCTTGTGCAGATCGGTCGCCACGTAATGACCCGAAGGCTTCAGGTCGCAAATCACCGGCACTTTCTTGCGCATGCGCTCGAAGTCGTCGATGCTCCACTCGATCCCGGCCGCGTGCGCGATGGCCAGATAGTGCAGCACGGCGTTGGTCGAGCCGCCCGTCGCCATGATGAGCGCCACGGCGTTTTCGATCGACTTCTTCGTGATGATGTCGCGCGGCTTCAGGTCGCGTTTCACGGCTTCCACGAGCACGCGCGCCGATTGCGCCGCCGAATCGACCTTTTCCTCGTCGGGGTTCGCCATCGTCGACGAATACAGCAGCGACATGCCGAGCGCCTCGAACGACGAACTCATGGTGTTGGCCGTGTACATGCCGCCGCACGAACCCGTGGAGGGGCACGCGTTCTTCTCCACGCCCTCGAAATCCTCCTCGCTCATGCGCCCGGCCGTGAATTCGCCCACGGCCTCGAACGCGGAGACGATGGTGAGATCCGTGCCTTTCCAGTTGCCGGGGCGGATCGTGCCGCCGTACACGTAAATGCCGGGCACGTTGATGCGCGCGAGCGCGATCATGCCGCCGGGCATGTTCTTGTCGCAGCCGCCGATCACGACCACGCCGTCCATCCATTGCCCTTGCACGCAGGTTTCGATGCAGTCGGCGATGACTTCGCGCGAGACGAGCGAGTATTTCATGCCTTCGGTGCCCATCGACATGCCGTCGGAGATCGTCGGCGTGCCGAAGGTCTGCGGGTTGGCGTCGGCGCGCTTGACGGCGCTCACGGCGGCGTCGGCGAGGCGTTGCAGGCCCGCGTTGCACGGCGTGATGGTCGAATGACCGTTGGCGATGCCGATCATCGGCTTGTCGAAGTCGGCCTTCTCGTAGCCGAGCGCGTAATACATCGAGCGATTGGGCGAGCGGGCGACGCCTTGCGTGATGTGCTTCGAACGACGGTTGTACGGCATGGGACCTCCGTGGGGATGTGTCTCGGGCGCCGCTCTACGGCGGATCGTGGGTGAGCGTGCGCGTTGCGGCGGTGCGTGGGTTGTGCGCGCGTTCGTGTGCGCTTGAGTGCGTTCGAGTGCGCGCTTGAGTGCACCTTGAGTGCGCGCCTGGCCGCGAGCGGGCGGCGTGTGGCCACAGAATGCGATCTCGCGAGCGCAATGTCCAATATATTATTCAGGGCTGATTGAGTCGAATAAAGTATCAATCCCAACCGCCGGAGAGCCGCCGATGAGTTCGCCGATGCCCGACCTGCGCCAACTGCGCTATTTCGTGACGGTCGCCGAGGAGCAGCATTTCGGCCGCGCCGCCGCGCGCCTGTCGATGACGCAGCCGCCGCTTTCGCAAGCGATTCGCGCGCTCGAGGAAACGCTTGGCGTGGCGTTGTTCGCGCGCACGCGCCGTTCGGTCGAGTTGACGCCCGTGGGCGCCGACCTGCTGCCGGAAGTGCGCCGCCTGCTCGCCTCGGCCGAAGCGCTGCGCCCGCTCGCGCAGAGCCTCGCGCGCGGCGAGGCGGGCGTGCTGTCGCTCGCGTTCGTGTCCACCGCCGACTACGGCCTGCTGCCGCTGCTGTTGCGCGACTTCGGCGCGCGTTACCCGCGCGTGCGCCTGCAACTGGCCGAAGCGACCAGCGACGTGCAGGTGGACGAACTCGTGGCGGGCCGCATCGACGCGGGCCTCGTGATCGCGCCCTTGCCGCCGCGCCACGCGGCGCAGCTGGCGTATCTGCCGATCGCGCGCGAGCCGCTCGTGATCGCCATGCCGGCCACGCTCGCGGCGAGTCTGGCCACGCACGACGAACGGGACGCCGGCAACGACGGGGACGATGCCAACCGGCGCGCGATCAGCCTGCGCGAAGTCGCCGGCGCGCCGCTCGTGGTGTTTCCGCGCCAGCTTGCGCCGGGCTTCTACGATCTCATCATGGACTGCTACGGCGCGGCCGGGCTCGCGCCCCATATCGGCCAGGAAGCGATCCAGATGCAGACCATCGTGAGCCTCGTTTCGGCGGGGATGGGCGTGGCGCTCGTGCCGCAGTCGCTGCGCCACCTGCGGCGCACGGGCGTGGTCTACCGGCAGTTGGCCGAAGCCGTGCCCGCCGTGGAAACCGGCCTCGTGTGGCGCGCCGCCGAAGTGAGCCCGGTGCTTGCAGCGTTCATCGACATCGTGCGCGCGCATGCGGTTTCGGTGCCGGCGCCGGGCGGCTGAGCCGCGCGTCGTATGTATCGGCCGCGTGTTTCGCGTCGGTTACGTGGGCGGCGATCGGGACTTTCATCTGGCGCCGCTAGACTGCGGTTTTGTCCGCGAAAACATCCATTTCGGCGCGTTTTGGTCCGTGCGCCCGCGCGTCGGCGATAATGTCACGCCGTGACGCAGCCGGATGCGTCGCCGGGCCGCCCGGTGCGCCGCGCTCGCGAACCCGAACCGAACCCGTTTTCACCCTCGCTGCCGCTACGACTCATTTCCACGAACGATGCTCATCCACCCGAACTTTGACCCCGTCGCCATTCATCTGGGGCCGCTCGCCGTGCGCTGGTACGGCCTCATGTATCTCGTCGGCTTCATTCTCGCGATCGTGATCGGCCGGCTGCGCCTGCGGCTGCCGTACGTCGCCGCGCAAGGCTGGACCGCCAAGGACATCGACGACATGCTGTTCTACGGCGTGCTCGGCACGATTCTGGGCGGGCGCCTCGGTTACGTCCTGTTCTACAAGGCGAGCTGGTACTTCGCGCATCCGCTCGACGTCTTCAAGGTGTGGGAAGGCGGCATGTCGTTTCACGGCGGCTTTCTCGGCGTGACCTTCGCGATGGTGCTGTTCGCGTGGCAGCGCGGCCGCACCTGGCTGCAAGTCACCGATTTCGTCGCGCCGATGGTGCCCACGGGCCTTGCCGCCGGGCGTCTCGGCAACTTCATCAACGGCGAGCTGTGGGGCCGCGTGACTTCGCCCGATTCGCCGTGGGCGATGCTGTTCCCCGGCGCCGCCAACGACGACGCCGCCTGGTTGCAGACGCATCCCGCGCTTGCCGCGCAATGGCACCTGAACGAAGTGTTCGCGCAATATCACCTGCTGCCGCGCCATCCTTCGGAGCTGTACGAAATCGCGCTCGAAGGCGTCGCGCTGTTCCTCGTGCTGATCCTGTTCTCGCGCAAGCCGCGCCCCGTGGGCGCGATCTCGGCGATGTTCCTGATCGGCTACGGTCTTGCGCGTTTCACGGTGGAATTCGCGCGCGAACCCGACGACTTCCTCGGCCTGCTCGCGCTCGGTCTTTCGATGGGCCAGTGGCTTTCGCTGCCGATGATCGTCGCCGGCATCGGCTTGATGGTGTGGTCGTATCGCCGCGCGAAAAACGGCAGCCAGAACGGCAACGGCGACGTGCGGGTGGCAAGCGCCAAAGGCTGATTCGCCAGTTCGCTTGTTAGCCGGCTGCGCAACGCCGCCGCCGCGCTGAATGAAAAAAGCCACGGTTTTCGCCGTGGCCTTTTTGCTGGCATGCGCCGATAAAACCGCGCGTTACTTCATCTGCACCGAACCCGAAACGTTGACGGTGACCGTCGAGGTGCCGCCTTCCAGCGCCATCGGCGCGGCCATTTTCGCGTCCACCGGGGCGCGCGCGGCCATCATCATGACAGGGCGCGGCGGCACGCCCGAATGGCCCACGCTGACGTCGCGCACCGAATAGCTGCTGTAGCCGAACGCGCGCGCGGCAGCCGTGGCCTGATCGCGGAACGAGGCGATGGCCTGGCCCGAGAGCTTCTGCTCGGCGGCGCGCTGTGCTTCGGGCGAGAGCGAGAACTGCACGTTGCCCACCTGCATCACCGAAGAAAGATCGCCCGCCAGCCTGGATGCCGCCGCGAAATCGTGCGATTCGAGCACGATCTCCGTGCGGCCGCGCCACGCGGAAATGCGCCCGTCGCGGTCGGTGGACGGATAGATCGAGAACTGGCCCGAGCGCGCGCTAACGCCCGCCACGCCGCGCGCCTTTTGCAGCGCGGCGTCGGCGCGCTGGTTGAGCGTGGTCGTGAGCGAAGCCGGATCGCTGGCTTCCTGCTCGTAGAACAGCGTGATGGTGACGACGTCCTGCGGCACTTCGGCGCTCGCTTGCGCGGAGAGCGAGAGCACGCCCGAGGGTTGATAGCGCGCGTCGCTCTGCGCGAACGCGGCTTGCGGCGCGACGGTCATGGCGAACGGCACCGCGGCGGCGAAGGCGGCGGCAAGCGTGACGGCGGTTTTCTTGTTCATTGTGGCTCCTGGCAGAACGGAATTGGCGCGATGCCGATGCGAGGCGTCGTGCGTGCCACTTAGGCGCGGGCGCGCGGCCGATGGTTCCCGTTTCTGTAAGGCGTTTCGAAACTTACACGCCTGTTACGCAGTGCCGGTAACGCACGAACGAGCGTGCCCCGGCCGCCCTCGATGGCGCTTCACATCAATCGTCGCGTGATGAAATCCCATTCGGCCGCCGTGACCGGCGTGATCGAAAGACGATTGCCTTTGGCGAGCACGCGCATGTCGGCGAGTTCTTCGTGCTCGCGCAGCGCGGCGAGCGAAATGAGCGGGCATTTCTTTTTGAACACCATGTCGATGAGCATCCAGCGCGGCGTTTCGCGAGTCGATTTCGCGTCGTAGTAGGGGCTTTTCGCGTCGAACTGCGTGGGATCGGGATACGCCGTGGACGACACTTGCGCAAGTCCCGCGATGCCGGGTTCGGGGCAGCTCGAATGATAGAAGAGGACGCCGTCGCCGATCTGCATGACGTCGCGCATGAAGTTGCGCGCCTGATAGTTGCGCACGCCCGTCCACGGCAGCGTGCGATGCGGCGCGTTCGCGAGATCGTCGATACTTGCTTCGTCGGGTTCGGACTTCATCAGCCAGTAGCGCATGAGTCGAAGATGACGCGAAAAAGAGAGAGACGGGCGCGCTAAAACGCGCAACCTCAAAAAACCGGAGACCCAAAGGAAAACGGCACCGGACGTTGGTCCGATGCCGTTTTGGTATAGGTCCCCGCCTTAGCCGCTAGGCCGGCATCCTGAACCGAAGGTTCAGAATTGGTCGCAGTTAGCAGCACTTCGGGTACATCAGACTAGTGACGCGCACACCCGTGCTACAAATTTCCGCAACCGTGCACATGGCATTGGTTCAAGGAATATATGACCTTGGCGAACCAGGCAGGGAAGCTGACTTAACTCGTTTGGAAACGCTGGCATGACACACAGCATTTACCGGGACAACTGGCACAACTCGCTTACTGCGCACGACTCATTACATGCCACTTATTCATACCGCTCATTGCATGCCGTACTGCTGAATGACCGTGCCGAGCTGTTCGTTCATTTGGCGCATTGTACGACGGATTTCCTCCGCTGGGAATGCTTCCCCATGACGCACGCTGGTCTGCAAACGCAGCAGTTCGGAGGCGAGCGAAAGCGCGGCCATGACCGCGATGCGGTCGGTGCCGCGCACGTTGCTGTGATTGCGGATCTTCGACATCTCGTTGTCGACGCGCGCGACCGCATCGAGCAACGCCTGTTCCGTTTCCGGCGAACAGACGAGGCGATAGGTCTGGCCGAGAATCGTCGCTTCGATCTGCTTGGTGGTCATGCATTTTCTCCGTGGCGGGCCGCGTTACTGTCGTCGCTGTTCGGCGACGGCTCGAGCAGATCGAGCTGATTGTCGCGTTCGGCGTTCGCGCGCGCACGCGGCAGCTTTTCGAGGATCGCGTTCAGACGCACCTGCGCGTCGTCGATCTTGGCCGAGAGCGCATCGCGTTCCGCTTGCAGCGCGTTGCGTTCCTCGCGAACCAGTTCGAGGTCAGCGCGCGTGGCGTCGCATTGCGCACGCAGTTGCGCAAGTTGCTCTTCGAGTGCGAGGCGTGCTTCGTGCTGGCGCTGATTGATCTCTATCAGTCGCCCAATGTTCTGTGAGAGTGTTTCGAGTTCGTTGAGCATGTGCTGCGTCCTCTAAAGACAGGCATTCTAGCGCGGATTAACGCGTATTCCGATAATTGTGTCGTTTCCAGACGTAACAACCCCGCTTCGTGTGCGCTTCGTGCAGCCATCGCGCCAGAATCGCTTCATCGAATGCAAACTCGCAAGGCAGGAACGTAAATTGCCGTCGCCGCGCGCGATGCGAAGCCGCAATGGAGCCGCGCGTTATAACATCTCGCATTCGTCATTTCCCGCGATTTTTTCAGCGCCATGCTTTTTATTTTGCCGATGCCGCGCATCGTGCGTTGCTGCGATGCGATCCGCGAGCCGCGATAAAGCTCACGCCATGCATGCCGCGAGCGCCGCGCACGCGTTGCCGCGCCGCGCGATGACCGCACGCCGCGCGTTCGCCATTTTCTGTGCGCTCGCGCTGGCGGCGCTCGTCGTGTTCCTCGTGTCGCTCGCGAGCGGAAGCGTGAGCGTGACGTTCGCGCAGGCGCTGAACGCGCTCGTGCCCGCGCATGGCGCCGCGAGCGCCGGCGACATGGCCGGCGAAATCGTGCGCACGCTGCGCCTGCCGCGCGCGCTCGCGGGCTTCGCCTGCGGCGGCTTGCTCGCCCTCGCGGGCGCGTTGCTGCAAGTGCTGCTGCGCAATCCGCTCGCGGAACCGTACGTCCTTGGCGTCTCGGGCGGCGCGGCCGCATTCGCGCTCGTGGCGATGATCGCGGGCGTTGCGTGGTGGGGCGTGCAGGCGAGCGCGTGCGCGGGCGCGTTCGTGTCGATCCTGCTCGTGCTCGGCCTCGCGCGCCGCGAACTCTGGCGCGGCGAACCGCAGGACAGCTCGCCGCGCCTGTTGCTCACGGGCGCGGTGACGGCGGCCGGCTGGGGCGCGCTCATCACGCTGCTGCTCACGCTCGCGCCCGACGCGCGCTTGCGCGGCATGCTGTTCTGGCTGACGGGCGACCTCAACGGCGCGGCCATGCCGTGGCCCGCGCTCGCGGCGCTCGCGATCGTGCTGGCGGGCGTCGTGCCGATCGCGCCGATGTTGAACCTGCTGCTGCGCGGCGACGCCGCCGCGCACGCGCTGGGCGTGCCGGTGCTGCGCCTGCGCGTGGGCATCTATCTCGCGGCTTCGCTCGCCGCCGCGGCGGCCGTGACGACGGGCGGCACTATCGGCTTTGTCGGCCTCGTCGTGCCGCATATGCTGCGGCTCGCGTTCGGCAACGACCAGCGCATGCTCGTGCCCGCGTCCGCGCTCGCGGGCGGCCTCGCGGTCATGGCCGCCGATCTCGTCGCGCGCACCGTGGCCGCGCCCGCGCAATTGCCGGTGGGCGTGGTGACGGCGCTTGCGGGCGTGCCCGTATTTCTGTGGATGCTGCTCGCGAGGCGCGCGCGATGACTGCGAATGCCTGGCCGAATGCGGCGTCGAATCCGGCATCGAACCCAGCGCCGGATGTGTTACGAAATCCATTGCCGAATGCGGCACCGAATGCATCCACGAACGCAGCGCCGAATGCGTCCTCGAACGCATCCGCGAACGCAGCACCGAACGCAGCACCGAATGCGTCCTCGAACGCATCGTCGAACGCAGCACCGAATGCAGCGCAATACGCAGCACCGAATGTGTCCTCAAACGCAGCACCGAACGCAGCGCAAAACGCAGCGCCGAATGTGTCCTCGAACGCAGCATCGAACGCATCCGCGTCACCCAGCGCCCCGCTACTCGCCGCGCACGCGCTCACTTTGCGTGCCGGTTCGCGCACGCTCGTCGAGTCGCTCACGCAAGCCTTTGGCGCGGGCGAAATCTGGTGCGTCGCGGGCGCGAACGGCGCGGGCAAGACCACGCTGATCGGCGCGCTCGCCGGGCTGCATGCGGGCGCGTCGGGGCATGTCGAAGTCGACGGCGTCGCGCTTGCCGACTGGCCGCTCGTGCGTCTCGCGCGGCGCCGCGCGCTGATGCCGCAAGACGTGCGCGATGCGTTCAGCGCGAGCGTGCTCGACACGGTGCTGCTCAATCGCTATCCGCACCTGTCCGGCTGGGGCTGGGAAGGCGACGACGACCGCGCCGCCGCGCAGGCCGCGCTCGCGGCGCTCGGCCTCGAAGCGCTCGCCGCGCGCGACGTGCTGTCGCTCTCGGGCGGCGAACGCCAGCGCGTGGCGCTCGCCGCCGTGCTGTGCCAGGCCGCGCCGCTGCTGCTGCTCGACGAGCCGCTCGCGCATCTCGACCTCCATCATCAGATCGCGTGCCTCGAAGCGCTCGCGCGGTGGGTTCGCGGCGAATCCGCCGGCGCGCCGCGCGCGATCGTGTTTTCGTGCCACGATCTCAATCTCGCGCGCCGTTACGCGACCCACGCGCTGCTGCTCGACGGACGCGGCGGTTTTCACGCGGGCGCCGTGCGCGACGTGCTCACGCCCGAGCGCGCGGGCGCGGCGTTCGGCCATCCGCTCGTGCTGATTCGCGAGGGCGCGCACGAAGCGCTCGTGCCCGCGCTCGCGGCGGCATCATCCGTCGATAACCCCCGCGCGCGTTGATGCCGCTCCCTTCGCCCGTCTCTCTTCGAACCGAAATCATCATGACGTCAACGCTTTCCGATCTGCTCGCCGTCGCGCCGCTCGACCTTTCGCTGCGCGACACGCTGCAACGCCTCATCGACACCAAGACGAAGCCGCCAGGCAGTCTCGGCCGTCTCGAAGCGCTCGCGCTGCAACTCGGGCTGATCCAGCAGAGCACGCGCCCGAGCGTGGAGCGCCCCGCGATGATCGTGTTCGCGGGCGATCACGGCATTGCCGCCGAAGGCGTGAGCCCCTATCCGCAAGCCGTGACCGCGCAGATGGTCGCCAATTTCCTCGCGGGCGGCGCGGCCATCAACGCGTTCAGCGGCGTGGCCGGGCTCACGCTCGAAATCGTCAACGCGGGCGTAGCCACGCCGTTGCCCGCATCGGCGGCGCTCGTCGACGTGCCGATCGCGCGCGGCACGCGCAACTTCGCGCGCGAACGCGCCATGACGCGCGACGAGGCGCTGGCCGCGCTCGCGGCGGGCGCGGCGCGCGTGCGTCATCACGCGGCGCTCGGCACCAACGTGATCGGCTTCGGCGAAATGGGCATCGCGAATACGTCGTCGGCCGCGTGCATCATGAGCCGGTTGTGCGGCGTGCCGATCGAGGCCTGCGTGGGGCGCGGCACCGGCCTCGACGACGCGGGTCTCGCGAACAAGCGCGCCGTGCTCGCCGATGCGCTCGCGCATCACGCCGACGCGCGCGAACCGCTCGACGTGCTCGAGGCATTCGGCGGCTTCGAGATCGCGATGATGGCGGGCGCGTTTCTCGAAGCGGCGCGCGCGCGCATGACCATACTCGTCGACGGCTTTATCGCCACCTCCGCGTTGCTGGTCGCCCATGCGCTCGCGCCCAACGTGCGCGAATACTGCGTGTTCGCGCACGCGTCGAACGAAGCGGGGCACCGGCGCATGCTCGAACACTTCGGCGCGCGCGAGTTGCTCGCGCTCGATTTGCGGCTCGGCGAGGGCACGGGCGCGGCGCTCGCGGTGCCGCTGCTGCGCGCGGCGGCGGCGTTCGTCAACGAGATGGCGAGCTTCGAGTCGGCGGGCGTGGACGATCGCAGCGATCACGCCGATCAAGCCGATCACGTCAATCAAGCCGATCACGTCAATCAAGCCGATCACGGCGATCACGGCGATCACGGCGATCACGGCGATCACGGCGATCACGGCGATCACGGCGATCACGGCGATCACGGCGATCGGCGCGGCCGCTGAGTCGCGCGATGAATCCGCTCGCGGAACTGCGTTACTTCTTCACGGCGCTCGGTTATTTCACGCGCGTGCCGGTGCCGCGCTGGGTCGGTTTCGATCCCGCGTGGCTCAACGCGGCGGCGCGCTATTTTCCGCTCGTGGGCGTGCTGGTCGGCGCGCTCGCGGCGCTCGTTTATCACGTCGCGCTGACGGTGTTCGCGCCGGGTGTCGCCGTGCTGCTTTCGATGGCGGTCACGCTGCTCGCCACGGGCGCGTTCCACGAGGACGGTCTCGCCGATTGCTCCGACGCCTTCGGCGGCGCCTGGCAGCGCGAGGACGTGCTGCGCATCATGCACGACTCGCGGATCGGCGCGTTCGGCGCGATTGCGCTCGTCGTCGCGCTCACGCTCAAGTGGCAGACGCTGGCCGCCTTGCCGCCCGCGCGCGCGGCGCTGCTGATGATCGCGGGCCACGCCGCGAGCCGGGCGTGCGCGATCAGCTATCTCGTCACGCTCGACTACGTGCGCGCCGAGGGCAAGGCGAAACCGGTCGCCCAACGCATGAGCGCGCGCGCGTGGCTTGGCGCGTGCGCGTTCGGCTTGCCGTGGCTGTTCTGGCCGGCGTTCGGCGCCGCGCCCGACTGGCGGCTCGGCGTGACGATGCTCGCGGTGCTCGCCGTGCTGCGCTTCGCGCTCGGGCGTTACTTCGTGCGGCGCATCGGCGGTTATACGGGCGATTGTCTCGGCTTCGCGCAGCAGGTGTTCGAAATCGCCATCTATCTCGTGGGGCTCGCGTGGATCTCGTCCTGATACGCCATCCCGCCGTGGCCGTGGAAGCGGGCGTTTGCTACGGCGCGAGCGACGTCGCGCTGCAAGGCGGCGCGGCGCACGAAGCGCAGGCAATCGCCGCAAGGCTCGAGGCGCTCGGCGCGCGCGCGCCGCAACGCGTCGCGACGAGTCCGCTGACGCGTTGCGCGCAGGTCGCCGTGCAACTGGCGGCGCGGCATGCGCAGACGCCGCTTGCGGACGCGCGCCTTGCCGAGATGGATTTCGGCGCGTGGGAGCAACAGCGTTGGGACGCGATCGACCGCGCGCAGATCGACGCGTGGGCCGCGAATTTCGAGCACGCGCGCGAGCACGGCGGCGAGAGCGTGGCGCAGTTCGATGCGCGCGTGGGTGCGTGGTTCGCGACGCTCGACGTGAATCGACCCGCGACAACGTGGGCCGTCACGCACGCGGGCGTGATCCGCACCATCGCGGCGCGCGCGCTCGGCCTGCCGCTCGTCAACTGCGTGCGTTGGCCGCTGGAGATGGCGGCGATCGTCTGGCTGCGTTACGACGTGCGAGGCGCGCAATGGCTGCTGGTGCGCTGGAACGCGTGAAGCGGGCGCCGCCGCCAGTCAATGCGCGGCGTCGCGCCGGCGCACGAGATCGAGGTCCTTGCACAGTTGCGCCGCGCCTTGCGCGATGCGCGGCGCGGGCCGCGTGAGCAGATCGCCGTCGATGGCGAACAGATTGCCGCGCGCCACCGCTCGCAGCGCGGGCCACGCGCGCCAGCGTTCCAGACTCGGCAGCGGGCGGTCGGCGGCGGTCGCGCCTTGCGCGGTCGTGACGATCGCATCGGGATTCGCGGCGAGCACGGCTTCCGTCGACAGCGTGGGCACCAGCGCGTCGAGCGTCGCGAACACGTTGCGGCCGCCGCATAGCGCGATCACGTCGCTGATCATGTGCGTGCCGTTGATCGTCATCAGCGGCTGATCCCAGACTTCGTAGAACACGCTCACGCTCGGGCGTCGCGCGTAGGTCGCGCGCAGTTGCGCGATGTCGTGCCGATACGCGCCGGCGGCGGCTTGCGCGGCGGGTTCGGTGCCGAGCAGCGTGCCGAGTCGCGTGAGCGACGTGGCCACGTCGTCGAGATGGCGCGGCTCGCTGAAAAAGAGCGGAATGTGCAGCGCACGCAGCCGGTCGAGCTGCTGCTGCGCGTTGCCGTGACGCCAGACCACGATGAGGTCGGGCTTCATCGCGACGATGCGTTCGAGGTCGAGCGCGCGGTTGTCGCCCACGCGCGGCACCTTTTGCGCGGCGCTCGGGTAGTCGCTGTAGTTCACCGCGCCAACGAGCTTCGCGCCGCCGCCCGCCGCGTAGATCAGCTCAGTCACGTGCGGCGCGAGGCTCACGACGCGCTGCGCGGGCGCGGGCAGCGTGACGGTCTCGCCGTTGTCGTCGACGACGGAAACCGCCGCGTGCGCGGCCGGCGCGCAGGCCGCGAACACGCAGGCCGCCAACGCGCATGTCGCCAACGCGCCTGTCGCAAGCCTCGAAGCCAACGTCGAAGCCAACGTCGAAAGGCGCATCAGCCGATGTCCTGCACGGCATGCGTGAGCGCGTGCTCGAAGCGCTGCCATTCCTCCGCCGATGCGGGCAGGCCGAGGCGCAGGCTCGCGGGCGTGCCGCCGGATTCGGCGGACGGATCGAAGCAGCGCGTCCAGATCGCGCGGCGCGCGAGCGCGTCCTGCAACGCTTGCGCACGCGCGTCGGCGATCCATGCGAACAGCGGCGTCGTGTGCGGCGCGAACCCGTGCGCGCGCAGCAAGGCGTCGAGCCGCGCGCTTTCGGTGGCGAGGCGCGCGCGCATGGCGGTTTGCCAGCCGGTGTCCGCGAACGCGTGCGCGACCGCGTGGCGCGCCGGGCCGCTCACGGTCCACGCGCCCAAATGCGCGCGCAACGCGTCGAGCAGCGCGGGCGCCGCGAGCGCGAAGCCGCAGCGCACGCCCGCAAGCCCGAAGAATTTGCCGGGCGAGCGCAGCACGACGAGTCCGGCGTGGCGCGTTGCGTCCGCAAGCGTCGGGCTGTGCGGCGCGTCGAACGCGTCGGCGAATGCTTCGTCGACGATCAGCGTGCCGCCGCGCGCCGCCAGTTGCGCGTGCCAGCGCAGCAGCCGCTCCCGATCGACGCGCACGGCGGTCGGATTGTTCGGATTGACGACGACGGCATGCGTGACGTCGGCGGGCAGCGCATTGGCGCAGACGTCGAGCGGCACGACGTCGTGGCCCGCGTGCGCGAACGCGCTCGCATATTCGCCGTACGTGAGCGGCGCAACGGCCACGCGCGCGCGCGGCAGCAGCGCGGGCAGCGCGCGGATCGCCGCCTGGCTGCCCGCGACCGGCAGCACGTGGTGCGCATCCGGCGCGCCGTAGTAGCGCGCGGCGCAAGCGGCGAAGTCGTCGCCTTCGTCGGGCAAGCGCCGCCACGCGGCGGCGGGCACGGGCGGCACCGGATAGCCGTGCGGGTTGATGCCGGTCGACAGATCGACCCACGCGTCCCATGCGATGCCGTATCGCCGCGCCGCTTCGTGCAGATTGCCGCCGTGTGCGACCGCCGGCCGGAGCGCCGCGGGGTTCGCCGGCGCGCTCGATATTGCGCTTGTTATCGCGTTGGTCGGGGCTTTCGTCATCGCATTCGTCGGGGCGTCGGTCGGAGCGACGGTCGGAGTATTCGTCGGTGCGCCTGTCGTTGGCGCGTTTGCCGTCGGCGCGGGTTTTTTCGTCGAACGGGTTTCAGACATGCGTGGCCACGCTCACGAATGCCAGCGCGAGCAGCGCGGCGAGCCAGAGAAGGGTGGTGCGCTCGACGAGGCGCAGCGCCGCGTCCACGTCCTGCGCGCGCGGCGGCGCGCCCGCGCCCAGCGCCGGCCGTTCCTCGATTGCGCCGTGATAGACGGCCGCGCCGCCCAGCAGCACGTTGAGGCTGCCCGCGCCCGCTGCCATCACCGGCCCCGCGTTCGGGCTGTCCCAGCGACGCGCCTGGTCGCGCCAGCAGCGCAGCGCAACGCGCGTGTCGCCCAGCAGCGCGTAGCTGGCGGCCGTGAGGCGCGCGGGAATCCAGTTGAGCACGTCGTCGATGCGCGCGGCCGCCCAGCCGAAGCGCAGGAAACGCGGCGTGCGATAGCCCCACATCGCGTCGAGCGTGTTGGCGAGGCGAAACGCGAGCGCGCCGGGACCGCCCGCGATGGCGAACCAGAACAGCGCGCCGAAGATCGCGTCGTTGCCGTTTTCGAGCGCCGATTCCACGGCGGCGCGGGCAAGCGCGGTGGCGTCGGCGTCGGCGGTGTCGCGCGAGACGATGCGCGCGGTCAAGCGGCGCGCGGCCGCGAGGTCGCGCCGCACGAGCGCGGCGCCGATCGGAGCGATGTGTTCGGCGAGGCTGCGCGCCCCGAGCGCGAACCACAGCAGCGCGACGTGCAGCGCCCACGCGAGCGGCCAGGGCAGCAGCGCGCACAGCAGCGCCGCGACTAACACGGGCGGCGCGACGGCGGCGAGCCACGCGAGCAGGCCGAGCGGGCGGCCGCGCCGCCCCGTGTTCAGCCGCGCCTCGATACGGCTCGCGTATTCGCCGAACACCGCGAGCGGATGCGTGCCGCGCGGCTCGCCGAAGCGGCGGTCGGCCGCGAAGCCGGCCACGGCGAGCGCGGCGGTGACGGGCAGCGTCAGCACGCGCGCGCCCCAGGCGGCGCCTTGAGCACGAGCGGCAGGCCGGCGGCGACCAGCGTGGCGCGGTCGGCGAGCGCGGCGACGCGCTGGTTCAGGCGGCCGAGTTCGTCGACGTAAAGCCGCGTGGCCGCGCCCATCGGCACCACGCCCATGCCGATTTCGTTGCTCACGACGAGTACCGTGCCGCGCGCGCGTGCGCAGGCGTCGGCGAAGGCGTCGATGCGCGCGCGCCAGTCGGGCAGCGGCGCGGCGCCGGCGGCCTCGGGCGGGCAGAGCAGATTGGCGAGCCAGAGCGTGAGGCAGTCGATCAGCACGCAGCGGCCGGGCGCGGCGGCGGCGTCGAGCGCGCCCGCCAGATCGAGCGGCGCGGCGGCGAAGCCCCAGTGCGCGGGCCGCCGCGCGCGGTGATGCGCGATGCGCCCGGCGAATTCGGCGTCGTCGCTCGCGCGCGCCGTGGCGACGTAGGTGACGGGCAGGCCGCTTTCGGCCGCGAGGCGTTCGGCGTGGGCGCTCTTGCCCGAGCGCGCGCCGCCGACGATGAATGTGAGATCGCGCGAAATCATCGCGTGATTGTAACGGCTGTCGGATATCGCTCGCGGGTCGGCGCGGCGTCGAGCGTGCTTCGGTGGCGCGGCGGACGCGCCTCGTTTTCGCCGGGTTTGCGATCCGGTGCCGGTTTGGCGCTTATCCCGCGCTTATCTCGCGCTTATCCCGCGTTGAACCGCCGTTTTATCTGGCGTCGATGCGGCGTTCGAACCGGCACGCTCCGGCGCCGATGCCGCGCGCGCCGGCCTTGTCCGAACGGCTAACGTTAGCGGCGAGCGCAGCGAAGCCGCGCGCGGCGATGGGATAATGCGCGCTCGTTCCCACCGTTATTTCGCGTTTCATGACCGCTTCGCTTGCCGACCTGCCCGCCGTTGCGCCGGGCGCGCTGATGATCCAGGGCACCACGTCCGACGCGGGCAAGAGCACGCTCGTCGCCGGTTTGTGCCGGCTCGCTCGTCGCGCGGGCGTGCGCGTCGCGCCGTTCAAGCCGCAGAACATGGCGCTCAACAGCGCCGTGACCGTCGACGGCGGCGAGATCGGCCGCGCCCAGGCGTTGCAGGCGGTGGCCGCCGGCATCGAGCCGCACACCGACCTCAATCCGGTGCTGCTCAAGCCCAACAGCGATCTCGGCGCGCAAGTCATCATCCACGGCAAGGCGCGCATGAATCTCAACGCGCGCGCGTATCAGGACTACAAGCCGCTCGCGCGCGAGGCCGTGCTCGAATCGTATGCGCGGCTGCGCGCGCGCTACGAAACGGTATTCGTCGAAGGCGCGGGCAGTCCCGCCGAAATCAACCTGCGTGCGAACGACATCGCCAACATGGGTTTCGCGGAAGCCGTGGATTGTCCCGTCGTGCTGGTCGCCGACATCGACCGCGGCGGCGTGTTCGCGCATCTGATCGGCACGCTCGCGTGTCTTTCGGAAAGCGAGCGCGCGCGCATACAGGGCTTCGTCATCAACCGGTTTCGCGGCGATCCCGCGCTGCTCAAGCCTGGCCTCGACTGGCTCGAAGCGCAAACGGGCAAGCCCGTGCTCGGCGTCGTGCCCTATCTGCACGGTCTCACGCTCGACGCCGAGGACATGCTGCCCGGCGCCGCGCACAGCGGGGCGGGCGAAACCAGCGAAGGGGGCAAAACCGGCGAGGGGGGCGAGGTGCTGCGCGTGGTCGTGCCCGCGCTGCCGCACATCAGCAACCACACGGATTTCGACGCGCTGAGGGCGCACGGGCAAGTCGATTTCCGCTACGTGCGCACGGGCGAAGCGCCGCCCGCCGCCGACCTCGTGATCCTGCCGGGCTCGAAGAACGTGCGCGACGATCTCGCGTGGCTGCGCGCGCAAGGCTGGGAAACGGCGCTTGCGCGGCATTTACGTTACGGCGGGCGCGTGATCGGCATTTGCGGCGGCATGCAGATGCTGGGCCGCTCGATCGCCGATCCGCACGGCGTGGAAGGCGAGCCGGGCGTAGTGGCCGGTTTCGGCTGGCTCGACTACGAAACCGGGCTCACGCGCGAAAAGACGCTGAAAAACGTGACGGGCGCGCTGGCGCTGGAAGGCGGGGGCGCGGCGAACGTGCGCGGTTACGAGATCCACATGGGCGAAACGCGCGGGCCGGCGCTGGACACGCCCGCGCTGTATCTCGCCGATGCCGCGGCGGAACGCGCCGACGGCGCGCGCTCGGCGGACGGCCAGATTCTGGCCACGTACGTCCACGGGTTGTTCGACACTCCCGAGGCGTGCGCCGCATTGCTGCGCTGGGCCGGGCTGGCGGCGGCGCGCACCGTCGATTACCCGGCGTTGCGCGAGGCGTCGCTGGAACGGCTCGCCGACACGCTCGCGGCCCACCTCGACCTCGAACGGCTTTTCGGGGCGATTCGTTAGGGGATCGGCATCATGCTTGCACTGAGGTGCCGGGGCGCTCAGTAAAGCACCATCTGCGTGCAGCGGAACAGCGCGATGGTCTTGCCGTCCGGGCCGGTCACGGCGGCGTCCCAGACCTGGGTGCTGCGGCCAAGGTGTACGCCCTTCGCCACGGCGGAGATCGTGCCTTCGCGCGCGGTGCCCAGATGGTTGCTTTTGATCTCGATGGTCGTGAAGTTTTTCGCGTTGGGCGGCAGATGCGCGAGGCAGGCATAACCGCAGGCCGTGTCCGCAAGCCCGATCACGGTGGCCGCGTGCAGGAAGCCGTTGGGCGCGAGCAGTTCGCCGCGCACCTCGAGTTCGGCGCGCAACTGGCCTTGCTCCAGCGCCACGGGGCGCAGCCCCAGCAGGTCGGGCAGGCGGCCGCGCTGGCGCTCCAGCAGGAATTCGATCGTGATGTCGGGGCGTAGCGTGCTCATGGTCGGCGGCTCTCCTTGTGGTCGATGGGCGCCTGGTGGTAGCGGAAAATGCGGTCGTTGCGCACGCGACCAACTTTGAACGCGCGCGATTCGCCGATAATATCGGACGGCCGATGCAAGACGCCGGCTCGCTCGCAACGCGAAGCAACGGACCGCACGGCGTGCAAGGCGTCTCGCGCAAAGATTCGGCAGTACTGCCAGGATTCAAGGCAAACAGAAACGGCAAACCGGCTGGCCGCGCGCCAGCCATCCTGACGGGAGCATTCATGACGGTAATCGTGGTGGCGAATCCCAAAGGCGGCGTGGGAAAGAGCACGCTGTCCACCAATCTCGCCGGCTATTTCGCGGCCCAGGGCGAGTGGGTCGCGCTTGCCGACCTCGACCGGCAGCAGTCGGCGCACGCGTGGCTCGACCTGCGGCCCGCAACGCTGCCGCCCATCGAAAGCTGGAAAGTCGATCCGGACAACCCGGCGAAGCCGCCCAAGGGCCTGGAGCACGCCATCATCGACACGCCGGCGGGTTTGCACGGCAACCGGCTCGCGGCGATCATCGAACTCGCCGACAAGGTGATCGTGCCGCTTCAGCCGTCGATGTTCGACATTCTCGCGACCAAGGACTTTCTCGACCGGCTCGCGAAGGAGAAGTCGGTGCGCAAGGGGGCGATTCAGGTGGGCGTGGTGGGCATGCGCGTGGACGCGCGCACGCGCTCGGCGGAGCAGTTGCAGCGCTTTGTCGAAGGGCTCGACCTGCCGGTGCTGGGCTGGCTGCGCGACACGCAGAACTACGTGCAGCTCGCGGCGCACGGCCTCACGCTGTGGGACGTCGCGAAAAGCCGCGTGGAGAAGGATCTCGACCAGTGGCAGTCGATCGTCGCCTGGCTGAATGCCAAATGAGCGTCGCGCGGGCGCTGGTTAAGTGTCTCGCACAGGCGACGATCAAGCGTCAATGGGGCGTCAGCCAGGCGTAGCGTGAGTGCCGCCGAGCGCGGCAATTGCGTGAGGCAACTGCGCGAGGGCGACCGCGTGAGGGCGACGGCGTGAGGCAACTGCGCGGGCAACTGAGTACGGCAACCAGGCGTGGGCAACTGAGCGGGGGCAACTGAGGCGCAACCAGGCGCAACAACTGAACCCCGCGCAAATACGGCAGCGCCGCCCGAAGCGGCGCGCGCCGTGAAGCCGCGGCTTAGCTCCAGCTTTGCGTGGGGACGTGGTCGCGGCTGCCCTTGATGCGATTGTTCTCGTCCACGAATACGAGATTCGGCTTCCAGCCCGCCTTCAGTTCTTCCTCTTCGACGTTGGCGAAAGCCGCGATGATCACGAGGTCGCCCAGTTGCGCGCGGCGCGCGGCCGAGCCGTTCAGCGAAATCATGCCGCTGCCGCGCTCGCCCTTGATCGCGTAGGTCGAAAAGCGCTCGCCGTTGTTGATGTTCCAGATGTCGATGCGCTCGTTTTCGACGATATTCGCCGCTTCCAGCAGGTTTTCGTCGATCGCGCACGAGCCTTCGTAATGCAGCTCGCAGTGCGTGACGGCGGCGCGGTGAATCTTCGACTTGAGCATGTTGCGTTGCATGGAATGTCTCCGGTTGCGCCCACGCGCGGCATGGCCGGCGGCGCGGGGCGCGTGGTGCGTTGAAAGCGCGCGGCGCGCGCCGATTATGCGATCGCCCAAATCGCGCGGAACGCGGGCAGGGCGGGCGCGGCCGCGCGTCAGATTTCGAGGTTGTCGATCAGACGCGTGGCGCCCAGCTTCGCGGCGGCCAGCACCACGAGCGGCGCGTTGGCGTCGGCTTGCGCGCCCGGGGCGGGCGGCAGCAGGTTCACGCGCTTGCGGATCGCGATGTAGTCGGGCTTCCAGCCGCGTGCGGCCAGCTTCGCCATGGCGTCCAGTTCGAGCTGCGCGAAGTCGCGGCGGCCCGACAGCACGGTTTCGCGAATCTCGCGCAGCGCGAGCGCCAGTTGCGGCGCTTCGGCGCGCTCGGCGGCCGAAAGATAGCGGTTGCGCGAGCTGAGCGCGAGGCCGTCGTCGTCGCGCACGGTTTCGGCGGCGATCACCTCGGTCGGCAGCGCGAACTGCTGGCACATCGCGCGCACGATCATCAACTGCTGGTAATCCTTCTTGCCGAACACGGCCACACGCGGCTGCACGCACGACATCAGCTTCATCACGACCGTACACACGCCCTCGAAGAAGCCGGGGCGGAACTCGCCTTCGAGAATGTCGCCCAGGTCGTGCGGCGGACGCACCCGGTATTCCTGCGGCTGCGGGTACAGCTCCTGTTCGGTCGGCGCGAACAGCACGTAGACGTTTTCCTTTTGCAGCTTCTCGATGTCGTCCTGGAGCGTGCGCGGGTATTTGTCGAAATCCTCGTTCGGGCCGAATTGCAGGCGGTTCACGAAGATGCTCGCCACCACCGGGTCGCCGTGCTGGCGCGCGAGGCGCATCAGCGAAAGATGGCCTTCGTGCAGGTTGCCCATGGTCGGCACGAACGCGGTGCGGTTTTGGCCGCGCAACTGGTCGCGCAATTCCTGAATCGAGCTGATGACTTTCATGATCGGATGCTTTATGTCTCGCGCGAAAAGCGAGACCTGGGTTGCCGCAACCGGCGCGCCGGTTGCTCGGCCGCAGGCGCGAAACGCGGAAAACCGCGTGGGCGGCGTGCGGACGGCGCCCGCGCGGCTCGCGCTAAGCGCGCTCGGGCCGGGCAGGCGCGGCGATTGTAGTGGATTTGTCGGCGAGACGCACCCGCGCCGGGTGGGGGATTATCCCGAGGTTCCGCTGTGCGGATCGTCGCGCCCGCGCATGCGGCCTGGCGTTATCGCCGTTGATGTGGCACCGGTTAGTAGCCGGAACGAGGCAATGCCAGGCAAAGGCCGGCACCGGCGGGCGGCGCGAACGACGCTCAGGCCGGCAGATAGGCGAGCCGCACGTAGATCGGCGCGAACGGCTCGGCCTGGGTGATTTCGATCAGCGATTCGCGCGACAGCTCCAGCATGGCGATGAAGTTCACCACCACGACGGGCACGCCGCGCGTGACGTCGAACAGCTCCGAAAACTCCATGAAGCGCTCGCCCTGGAGCCGGCGCAGGATCGTGCTCATGTGTTCGCGCACCGACAATTCCTCGCGCGAAATCTTGTGATGCTGAACCAGTTTCGCGCGCTTGATGACGTCGGCCCACGCGGCGCGCAGGTCGAGGCTGTCCACGTCGGGGAAGCGCGGGGTGATGCTCTGCTCGATATAGACCTCGGCGCGCAGGAAGTCGCGGCCGAGCTGCGGCAATTGGTCGAGGCGTTGCGCGGCCAGCTTCATCTGCTCGTATTCGAGCAGGCGGCGCACGAGTTCGGCGCGCGGGTCTTCGGCTTCCTCGCCCGTGTCGGCCTTTTTCACGGGCAGCAGCATGCGCGACTTGATCTCGATCAGCATGGCAGCCATCAGCAGATATTCGGCGGCGAGTTCGAGATTGGTCTTGCGCAGTTGCTCGACGTAGCCGAGATACTGGTTCGTGACCTCGGCCATCGGAATGTCGAGGACGTTGAAGTTCTGCTTGCGGATCAGGTACAGCAGCAGGTCGAGCGGCCCTTCGAAGGTCTCGAGAAAGACTTCGAGCGCGTCCGGCGGGATATAGAGATCCTGCGGCAGCTTGAAAAGCGGCTCGCCGTAGAGGCGCGCGAACGCGACGCCGTCGATCGTGTCGGGCGTGGAGTCGGTGGCGGGAGCGGTCAGCGCCTCGCCGGGCGCCTGCCCGGCCGCGTGATTCCCGTGACTGGCCGCGTGCTCGCCGTGCGGCGGCGCGCCGGCCCCGTCGGCCTCGGCCATCAGAAGTTCTGGTAGTAGACGTAAGGCGTTTGCTTCACGCGCGACGCCTGCTGGCGCTCGCGCTCGTCGAGGTCGATCGGCTGCTTGTCCCACAGGAGCGAGCGGCCCTTGCGTTGCTGCTCCTCGAGTTGCGGTTTTTGCTGCTTGAGCTGGGCGATGAACTGGGTGATGTCCGACTGGTACATGGCTGGCTTCCGGGCTGACTGCCGCTTGGTTAGACGCTAGTGAGCGTTTTAGTGAGCGTTTAGTTGGACGGGGCGCCTGATCGGGCCCTGCCGCTAATTCTGTCGGCGGTAATTTTACCGCAAGGCAACGCCGGGGCGTTCGGGTTTGTTGCGACGGGCGGCCCAGCGGCACCGCAGGCACCGCCGGCTTCGGCGCGCCGATTTGCCCTCCGCCGCCGCCAACGGCTTACGCCGTGGTTTCGGCGGCATGACATCGCCATGACGAAGCGGCAGCGCCGCGCGTTGCGCGTGCCCTTTGCCGGCACCGATTCGCGCCGGATTTGCGCAGCCTCCTGGGGTATTCGCGCGATGATGTGGTGAAATATCGCGTTTGCGCGTGTGCGTGCCCTGGCGCGCCCTGGCGTTCTCGTTGCGCGATGTCGATGCCGCCCGTTTTTCGCGAGGCGCGACCGCGCAAACCAGTTCTATGACGGCCGGAGGTCTTGTTTGGCGGGATGGGTGATCGAAGCGTTGCGCGCACGGCGGCGTATCTCGCAGGCGGCGCCCGCGCGCCCTGCCGGCATCGCGGGGCGGCGCGCCGTCACGCTGGCGATGGCCCTGAGCGTCGGCCTTTTCGCCGCCACGCCCGCGCGCGCGGACCTGTCGAGCCTCCTGCCGTGGTCGCATGCCAAGCGCTACTACGACGTGGAGATCGAGGCCGAGCCGCGCGAATTGCGCAAGCTGCTGCAAGCGCATCTTGACATCGCGCGCTTTTCCACACGCGCCGACGTGAGCGAAGACCAGTTCGAGTTTCTCGTCACCGCAACGCCGCAGCAGGTGCGCGACCTGGCCGCGACGGACGGCTTTTTCTCGCCGGTCGTGCGTACCGACGTGCAAACCGTCGACGGCAAGCGGCGCGTGAAAGTGAGCGTGGACGCCGGCGCGCGCACCCGCATTTCGTCGGTCAAGCTCACGTTCCGCGGTCCCGTGCTCACCGAAGATCATGCGCAGGAAAACGCCGCGCGCTTCGCGTTTTCCCTGCACGAAGGCGACGCCTTCACGCAATCGGGCTGGGACGATGCCAAGAGCGCCGCGCTGCGCTCGCTCCAGTCGCGCCGTTATCTCGGCGCGAAAATCGCGCGCTCGGAGGCGCGTGTCGATCCGCTCAGGCACGACGCGCAACTTTCCGTAACCTTCGACAGCGGCCCGACCTTCACGATCGGCAAGCTCGACGTTTCGGGCACGCGCCGCTATCCCGCGTGGATCGTCGACAACGTGAATCCGCTCACCGAAGGCGAGATTTACGACGTGAGCCGCGTGACCGAGTTCCAGCGCCAGTTGCAGAACACGCCGTACTACGCGAGCGTGGCCATCGACGTGGACGACAACACGCAAAAGCCGACCGAAACGCCTCTGCACGTGAAGGTGAGCGAATACCCGTACAACAATTTCCGCGGCGGCGTGGGTTATTCGACCGATACCGGCGCGCATGTCCAGGGCGGCTACACCTACCTCGACACCTTCGGCAAGGCGTGGCCGTTCCAGATGCAAGGCCGCGTCGACCAGATCCAGAAATACGGCCAGGTGCAGTTGTCGATGCCGCCGGGCCCGCGCGCGTGGACCAACAGCGTGCTCGCCTCGTACACGACCACCGACGTGTCCGACACCACGATCTACAGCGCGCGCGTGGGCGTGCAGCGCACGCGCACCTCGCAGAACATCGACTACGCCTACTCGCTGATGTTCTACGACGACCGCATCACGCAGAACGTGGGCGGCGCGACGCGCGCGCATGCGCTCGTGCCCTCGTGGTCGTGGACGCGCCGCAACGTCGACGATCCGCTCTTTCCGCGCTCGGGCAACCTGATTCGCGTGGAAGCGGGCTTCGGCGTGCAGGGCGTGGGCTCCGATCAAACCTTCGTGCGCGGCTACGCGCGCGGCCAGCAATATCTGCCGATCGGCCATGACAACCTCATGCTGTTTCGCGCCGAACTGGGCGGCGTGTTCACGAGCGGCTCGTCCTCCGGGATTCCCGCTTCGCTGCTGTTTCGCGCGGGCGGCTCGAACTCGGTGCGCGGCTACGGCTTCGAGAGCATCGGCAACAACGTCTACGGCTCGATCTTGCCGACCAAGTATCTCGTCACCGGGTCGGCCGAATATCAGCACTGGTTCACGCACGACTGGGGCGGCGCGGCGTTCTTCGACGTGGGCACCGCCACCGACACCTGGGGCGAAAAGCAGTTCGATCCGGGCGCGGGCATCGGCGCGCGCTGGCGCAGCCCCGTCGGTCCCGTCAATGTCGACCTCGCCTATGGGTTCCGCAACCGTAGCGTGCGGCCGTATCTGACCCTCGGGATCGCTTTCTGATGGGCACGCGCGCCTTGCTTCGTTTCGTCTTGCCGCTTTCGTGGGCGCTCGCGCGCGCCGTGCCGCCGGAACCGGCGCGCGGCGGTTCCGGCGGCGATGACCGCGATCGCGGCAATCACGGCAATCACGACGGGCGCGACGGCAGCGACGGCAGCGACGGCAGCGACGGCAAGCCGCCGCCGCCGCGCCGCCGTCACGCGCGCGTCAAGGCGTTCGCGTGGATCGTGGCCGCGCTGGTGCTGATCGTCGTGCTCGCGGGCGGCCTGCTTTATGGCGCGCTCACGACCGAGCGCGGCACGGCCTACGCGTGGCGCGCGGCCGTGAAGCTGCTCGACGGCAGGCTCGCGGGCACGCTCGAAGGCGGCGCGCTGGCCCGCGGCGTGCGCCTTTCCAACGTGGTCTGGCGCGGCCCCGACGGCACCACGATCAAGGTCGATCGCGCGAGCGGCCAATGGCGGCTGCAAGGCTACGGGCGCGCGCCGTGGCGTTTCGTCGTCGATTACCTGCATGTCGGCGATATCGACGCGCGCATCGTGCCGTCGAATTCGCCGTCCTCGAAGCCGCTCGCGCTGCCCGACAATCTGCAACTGCCGCTCGGACTCGAGATTCGCGACTTGCAGGTGGACAAGCTCACGCTGCATCAAGGCGCTGCCGTGACGGAGTTTTCGCGGCTGCTGTTCCACGGCCGCAGCGACGGGCGGCATCACGAAGCCGCCGTGGAGCGGCTCGACACGCCGTTCGGCGCCGTGAGCGCGCATGCGAAGCTCGACGGCGCGCGGCCGTTCGCGCTGGCGGGCGACCTCGGCTATACGGGCAAGGTCAACGGCGAGGACGTGCAGGTGAACGGCACGCTCGGCGGTTCGCTCGAAGCGCTCACGGCCGATATCGAGGCGAGCGGCATGAAGCTCGCGGGCCGCGCGCACGTGGAGGCGACGCCGTTCGCGGCTGTGCCGTTGCAGCGCGCGACGCTCGCTTTCGATCACGTCAATCCGCAGGCGTTCGCGCCGGGCGCGCCGTTCGCCGATCTCGCCGTGCGCGCGCAGTTGCAGCCGGTGCCGGGCGGCGCGGCGGGCGTGCAGGCGGCGCTCGCGGCCGCGGCTTCGGGCGCCTCGGCTTCGCTGGCTGCGCCGGCGGCTTCGGTGGCGGCTTCGATGGCGGCTTCGATGGCTTCGACGGCTTCGGCGGCTTCGGCGGCTTCGACAACCTCGGCGGCTTCGCGCTCATCGGCATCGACATCGGCATCGACATCGGCATCGGCATCGGCATCGTCGGCTAAGGCGCACGGCGACGCGGCGGGCTTCACGGTCGCGGGCAATGTTTCGATCGTCAACGCGAAGCCCGGCAGCATCGACGAAAAGCTGTTGCCGCTGATCGACGCGCACGCCGACGTCGTGCTCGACGCGAAGACGCAGCGCATTCCGAAGCTTGCCGTGCGGCTCGTCAAGAATGCCACGGTGACGGGCGGCGGCACGATCAGCGGGCGCAACGGCCGCTTCGACCTGCGCGTGGCCGGGCTCGATCTCAACGCGATCGAGTCGAGCGTGCGCGCGACGCAGTTCGCGGGACCGATCGGCGTGCGGCTGAACGGCGACGTGCAGAGCGTCACGCTCGATCTCGCCGATCCGAAGGCCGCGCTGCGCGTGCAGGGCAAGCTCACGCAAGACCCGGCGCGGCTGTCGTTCAACGACGTGCGCGTGAGTTCGGGCGCGGGCCGCGTCGATCTCTCGGGCGCGCTCAAGCACGACGCGAATTCCACGTATTCGCTCAAAGCGGTGCTGACGAATTTCGACCCGCTTTCGCTCGCCTCGCAGAAGGTCGAGAAAAAGACCACGCCAAAGACGACGTGGAAGGCCGCGCCAAAATCCGCCCCAACAGCCGCCTCAACATCCGCGCCGCGCGCGAACACGGCGTCGGCGGCGGCGAGCGACGCGCTCAATCCCCAACGCAATCTCGCGCTCAATCCGGCGCTGAACCCGGCGCTCAATCCCGCGCAAACGGGCGAGCGGGCGCAGGTGCAAAAGCATGTCGAAACCGCGCAGCAGACCGAGGCGAAGCCGTCCGCGCCGGCGCCCGCCGCGAAACCGGCCAACGCTTCCGCGAAGGCGAAAACCGCGCCCGCTCGCCGCATCGAGGCGCGCGTCAACGGCACGCTCAGCGCGAGCGGCGTGCTCGCACCCGCGTTCACGACCAAGGCCGAATTCAGGCTTGGCCCGAGCGTCTACGACGATCTGCCGCTCACGGGCCAGGGGCTGATCCAGCTCGCCGGCTCGCGCCTTCTGCCGAGCCGCGCGAACCTGTCCGTGGCGGGCAACGCGGTCGATCTGCAAGGCAGCTTCGGCGCGCCCGGCGACCGGCTGCGGTTTCGCGTCGACGCGCCGCAGCTCGACCGGCTCGGCTTCGGCGTGGCGGGGCAGCTCGCGGCGAACGGCGACTTGACCGGCACGTTCGCGCATCCCGATGTCGAACTCGACTACAAGGCCGATCAGGTCGCGTTCGGCGAAAACCGCGTGGGCCACGCCGAAGGTCATGCGCTCGCGCGCGACGGCGCGAACGGCGCGCTCGCCTTCAACACGGACGCGAGCGGCATTGCCGTCGCGGGCCTCGACATCGCCACGCTCAGCGCGCGCCTGAACGGCACGCGAGCGAAGCACACGCTCACCGCGAACGCGAAGGGCAAGGTGCAGAACCAGCCCGTCGATTTCGCCGTGGCCGCAAGCGGCGGTCTCGTGCAAACGCGCGACGGCTCGCGCTGGGACGGCACCGTCACGCAGCTCGAAAATCGCGGCGCGCCCGACTTGAAGCTCCAGGCGCCCGTGAAGGTGAGCGCGGGCGCGGGCAAGGTCACGCTCGGCGCCACGCGCATCACGGCCGAGGGCGCCGTGCTCGACCTCAAGTCGTTCGATCTCGATCATGGCCGCATCCAGTCGGCGGGCACGCTCACCAACGTGTCGCTCGCGCGCCTCATGCAGTTGCGCCAGCAGTTCACCGGCGAGCCGTCCACGCTGCGCACCGACCTCGTTTTCGACGGCGACTGGAACTTCTCGCTCGGCCAGAGCGCGAGCGGCTACGCGCAGATCAAGCGCCGCTCGGGCGACGTCACCACGGAAATCGGCCGCGGTCTCGCCTCGCTCGGCATCGCCGATCTCAACGCGCGCGCGGACTTCAGCGGCGGCAATCGCCTCACGCTCGCGGCGCATGCGAAGGCGAGCCGCGTGGGCGTGCTCGACGTGAACGCCAGCACGGCGCTCGTGCCGCGCGACGGCATGCTCACGGTCACCGACGAATCGCCGCTCGGCGGCACGATCAAGGCCAACGTGCCGTCGCTGCGCACCACGGGCGGCCTGCTCGGTCCGAGCTATCTGCTCGACGGCCATATCGCGCTCAATCTCGCGCTGGGCGGCACGGTCGCGAAGCCCAACGTGACCGGTTCGCTGACCGGCGACGGCTTGTCGGCCACGGTGGTGGACCAGGGCGTGGAGTTGAAGGACGGCGTGATCCGTATCGCGCTCTCGCAGAATCTTGTCGATTTCCAGCAGGTCGAATTCCACGGCGCGACGAGCGGCACGCTGCGCGCGACGGGCCGCGTGCGGCTCGACAACGACGAGCCCGACCTCACGGCGAGCATCGTCGCGGACAAGCTGGAGCTGTTCGCGTCGCCCGATCGCAAGCTCTCGCTTTCGGGCAGCGCGAGCATCGCCAACGGCGGCAAGCTGGGCGGCATGATGATCGACGGCAAGTTCACCGTCGATCACGCGCTGTTCGACATGCCGGAATCGCCCGCGCCCTCGCTCGGCGACGACGTGGTGATCGTGCGCCCCGACGGCACGACCACGGGCGGCAAGCCGCCGATCGAGGAAACGGCGTCCACCAAGCCCGCGCCGCGCTTCGCCCCGCGCGCCAACATCGACATCAATCTTGGCCGCGACTTCCGCTTCCGCGGCCAGGGCGCCGATCTCGGCCTGGCCGGCACGATCACGGCGACCAGCGCCCCCGACGTGCCGCTGCGCGCCGTGGGCAACGTGCGCGTGACCGAAGGCTCGTCGTACACGGCGTTCGGCACCAAGCTCGGGATCGAGAACGGCTTCTTCACGTTCAACGGCCCGGTGGGCAATCCGGGCATCAACATTCTGGCGATGCGGCGCAACCAGCAGGTGGAGGCGGGCGTGCAGGTGACGGGCACGGTGCAGGCGCCCGTGGCCAAGCTCGTTTCCGAGCCGAACGTGCCCGACAACGAAAAGCTCTCCTGGCTGCTGTTCGGCCACGGCACCGACCAGGGCAACAACGTGGGTCAGCAGAGCGCGATGACGACGGCGCTCGCGTTGCTCGGCAGCGCGAGCGGCAAGCGCATCGCGCAGAGCATCGGGCTCGACGAATTCTCGATCGGGCGCAGCGAGGTCGGCCTCACCGACCCCGAGGTGGTGATGATCGCGAAGGCGATCAACCAGCGGCTCGTGATCGGTTACGAGCAGGGCTTGCAATCGGCGTCGAACGCGGTCAAGGCGACCGTCAACCTCACGCGCTACTGGTCGCTCGTGACCTACGGCGGCACGTTCTACGGCGCCGACATTCTCTATACGCGGCGCTTCGACCGCATTCGCTGGTAGCGCTCTCGCCGCTTTCGCCGCTTTCGCCGCGCGCGAGGAAAGCGCCCGACGAAAAAAAAGCACACCTGGGCCGACGCCCAAGGTGTGCTTTTTCTTGCCGCTGCGCGGCGTTGAAACTCAGCGCACGCGCATGCCGGGCTTCGCGCCGCTGTGCGGTTCGAGAATGTAGAGGCCCGGCTCGGCCTTTTCGTCTTTCGACGATGCCGCGAGCACCATGCCTTCCGACATGCCGAACTTCATCTTGCGCGGCGCGAGGTTCGCGACCATGACCGTGAGCTTGCCCTTGAGGTCTTCGGGCCGATACGCCGAGCGGATGCCCGAGAACACGTTGCGCGTCTTTTCCTCGCCCACGTCGAGCGTGAGTTGCAGCAGCTTGTCCGAGCCTTCGACCACGTTGCAGTCGACGATCAGCGCGATGCGCAGGTCGATCTTCGCGAAATCGTCGATGGAGATCACGCCGGGCGTTTCTTCGGCCGCGGCCGCCTTTTTCGCTTCCTTCGCGCCCTTGGACTTCGCATCGGCCGCGGCGGCCGGCGCTTCGGCGGTCGCTTGCAGCGAGTCGCGGTTCGCGGCCAGCAGCGCGTCGATCTGTTTCGGATCGACGCGCGTCATCAAGTGCTTGTACGCGTTGATCGGGCGTTGCGACGAAATGGCGTGGTTCGCGTCGGCCCACGTGAGCGGCTCGATCGCGAGGAATTCCTCGACGCCTTGCGCAAGCTGCGGCAGCACCGGCTTGAGCGCGAGCGAGAGCAGGCGGAACGCTTCGAGGCTCACGCTACAGGTTTCGTGCAACGCCACGGCGTTGGCCGGGTCTTTCGCCTGTTCCCACGGCTTGGCCGCATCCACATAACCGTTCACGGCGTCGGCGAGTTCCATCGTCGTGCGCAGCGCGCGGCTGTACTCGCGGGCCTCGTAGTGCGCGGCGATTTGCGCAATCGCGGCGCGCAACTGCTCCAGCAGCGGATGCTTCATCGCGCTGTCCTGCACGCGGCCCTCGAAGCGCTTGATGAGGAAGCCCGCCGCGCGGCTCGCGATGTTGATGTACTTGCCCACCAGATCGCTGTTCACGCGCGCCTGGAAGTCCTCGAGGTTGAGGTCGAGGTCTTCCATCGTGCTGTTGAGCTTGGCCGCGAAGTAGTAGCGCAGCCATTCGGGGTTCAGGCCCGTGCTCACGTAGCTTTCGGCCGTGATGAAGGTGCCGCGCGACTTCGACATCTTCGCGCCGTCCACGGTCAGGAAGCCGTGCGCGAACACGTTGGTGGGCGTGCGATGGCCCGAAAATTCGAGCATCGCCGGCCAGAACAGCGTGTGGAAATACAGGATGTCCTTGCCGATGAAGTGATACTGCTCCGTCTTCGCGCCGGGCTTCACCCATGCGTCGAAGTCGATGCCGCGCTTCTCGCAGAGGTTCTTGAAGCTCGCGTAGTAGCCCACGGGCGCGTCGAGCCACACGTAGAAGTACTTGCCGGGCGCGCCCGGAATCTCGAAGCCGAAGTACGGCGCGTCGCGCGAGATGTCCCAGTCGGCGAGCTTCGATTCGCCCGATTCGCCGAGCCATTCGCGCATCTTGTTGGTCGCCTCGGGCTGCGCGAGGCCGGCCACCCAGCCGCGCAGGAACTGCTCGCAGCGCGGGTCGGAGAGCTTGAAGAAATAGTGCGTGGAGGTCTTGCGGATGGGCGTCGCGCCCGAGACCACCGAGTACGGATTTTTCAGGTCGGTGGGCGCGTAAGTCGAGCCGCACACTTCGCAACTGTCGCCGTACTGGTCCTTCGCGCCGCACTTCGGGCACTCGCCCTTGATGAAGCGGTCCGGCAGGAACATGTTCTTGACCGGATCGTAGGCCTGCTCGATGTCGCGCGTTTCGATGAACCCGGCTTCCTTCAATGCCAGATACACGGACTCGGAGAGCACGCGGTTTTCGTCGGAATCGGTCGAATAGTAGTTGTCGAACGAGATGCCGAAGCTGTCGAAGTCGCGCTTGTGCTCCTGCCAGACGCGCGCGATCAACTGCTGCGGCGTGAGACCTTCCTTCTCCGCGCGCAGCATGACGGGCGTGCCGTGCGTGTCGTCGGCGCCCACGTAATAGACTTCGTGGCCGTGCATTCGCAGCGCGCGAACCCAGATGTCCGTCTGGATGTACTCGACCAGATGGCCGATGTGGATCTGCCCGTTGGCATAGGGCAGGGCAGACGTGACGAGAACCTGGCGGCGGCCGCTGTTGACGGCAGACGCGCCGGCGGCAACGAGGTCGGTTGCGGGTGCTGACATAGAGTGGGGGTTCCGGTGATGCGGGAGATCGAAAGCGCGATTTTAGCAGGGCGCCTGCGCGCTCGCCCGGCTGCCCGATGCGCGCGGGCCGGAGGATTCGGCACGAACGAAGCATCGCGACGCGCGCGCCGCGTGATCGGCATGCTGCATCGCACAAACGGCGGGCAAAAAAAACCGGGGCAAGATGATGGCCCCGGAGCAACAACGACAAGAGGAGAATGGTGCCGCGGCGGCATCGCCAGCCACGTACCGTAAAGACAGACAGCGGCGTTTCGGGAGAGTTCGAAAAATTTTTCGATTCTTTCGCAAGCCCGCGAGAGGCGGCACGTTGGCGCATTCCTGCACGTTCGCGCCGCCCGCCCGCAAGGCCTTTGCCGCCGATCCGGCGCCGAATTTTCGCGATTTGGGCGCCTTCCTCGTCGAACTTGCCTGACGCTTGCGTGCGCGCTTATTGCGCGTGCTGTGCCGTCGCGCGCAGGTAGATTTCCACGCGGCGGTTCGCGGCGCGGCCGGCTTCCGTGCTGTTGTCGGCGATCGGCTGGGTGTCGCCGCGGCCTTCGGCGGCAAGACGCTGCATCGGGATGCCGCGCGACGCCAGGTAGTTCACGACGCTTTGCGCGCGATTGACCGACAGCGTCTGGTTGTACGCGGGCTGGCCCGTGTTGTCCGTATGGCCGACCACCTGCGCGACCACTTCGGGGTTCTGCTGAAGCGTCTGCGCGACCTGGTCGAGCACCGGCGCGAACGACGGCTTGATCGCGTAGCTGTTGGTATCGAAGGTCACGTTGCTCGGGATGTTGAGCTTGAGCGAGCCGTCCGGCTGCTCGGTGATCTGCGTGCCCGTGCCCTTGGTGGCGCCCGAAAGCTTGTTATGGATGGCTTGCCAGTTGTAGCCGGTGATGCCGCCGACCAGCGCGCCGGCGCCTGCGCCGATCGCCGCGCCCTTGCCGCCGCCGAAGATCGCGCCGAGCGCGGCGCCGGTGCCGGCGCCCACGCCCGTGCCGACGGCCGTGTTGGTGCCCTGCTGCGTGGCGCAGCCGGCGACGAGTGCGCCGGCAACGGCGAAGACGGACAGACGAGTCAGGATTCTTGTGTTCATTTGCTTTCCTCTCTTGAGTGGAACGGACTGCTGCGCAGACCGAAGACGCTCCGATTTGTGCCGACCGGCTTCAGGGTCTTCGAACGGCGCGCGGCGGCAGCTACTACAATGACGGCGTGAAGCATGATTCCGTCAGCATGAATCGTGCGGCGTGCGCCTTGACAGCCGATGGCGGCGCCGCGCGGTTCTCCCGAGCGGCCCGGCCAAGGCAGCTGCGCGCAAAGCGTGCCTTGCCGGACCCATTTACGCAATCCAGCTTAACAATTTCTTTCGATTTCCGGCGTTAGCGCGACCGTCTGCCCTTTTCCGCAGCGCCGCGCGCCGCTGGCATTTTCCCCACGGAGTCTCAATGAGCATAGATCGGGCTTTGGTCGATGCCGCGCTCGCGGCCTTGACAGATCCGAATACGGGCCGGCCTTACGCGGCGGCCAAGGGCGTGCGCCATGTCACGATCGACGGCGATACGGTCGGCGTCGAAATCGTGCTCGGTTATCCGGCGAAAAGCCAGTTCGAAGCCGTGCGCGCGCAGGTCGAGGCGGCGCTTGCCGCCGTGCCGGGCGTGGCGGCAAGCCGCGTCGCGGTGAAAAGCGAGATCGCGGCGCACACGGTCCAGCGCGGCGTGAAACTCTTGCCTAACGTCAAAAACATCGTGGCCGTGGCGTCGGGCAAAGGCGGCGTGGGCAAGAGCACGACCGCCGTGAACCTCGCGCTCGCGCTGGCGGCCGAAGGCGCTTCGGTCGGCATTCTGGACGCCGATATCTACGGCCCGTCGCTGCCGATGATGCTCGGGATCGCCGGCCGCCCCGAGTCGCCCGACGGCCAGTCGATGAACCCGCTCGAAGGGCACGGCGTGCAGGCCAACTCGATCGGCTTTCTCATCGAGCAGGACAACCCGATGGTGTGGCGCGGGCCGATGGCCACGTCCGCGCTCGAGCAGTTGCTGCGCCAGACCAACTGGCGCGAGCTGGATTATCTCGTCGTCGACATGCCGCCGGGAACCGGCGACATCCAGCTCACGCTCTCGCAGCGCGTGCCGGTGACGGGCGCCGTGATCGTCACCACGCCGCAGGACATCGCGCTGCTCGACGCCAAAAAAGGCCTCAAGATGTTCGAGAAGGTGGGCATTCCCATTCTCGGCATCGTGGAGAACATGGCCGTGCATATTTGCTCGCATTGCGGTCACGCCGAGCACGTGTTCGGCGCGGGCGGCGGCGAGCGCATGGCGAAAGAGTACGGCGTGGAAGTGCTCGGCAGCCTGCCGCTCGACATCGCGATCCGCGAGCAGGCCGACTCGGGCAAGCCCACCGTCGCGGCCGCGCCGGACAGCCCCGTGGCGGAGATTTATCGCGCCGTGGCGCGGCGCGTGGCGATCCAGATCGCCGAGCGCGCGCGCGACATGACGTCGAAATTCCCCACGATCGTCGTGCAAAATACCTGACGCCGTCGGCGGCGGGAACGTTTGCTGCTGCTGATTTGCCGCTGCGTTTTGCCGCCGAATTTGCCGCCGAATTTGCCGCTGCGTTTTGCCGCCGAATTGCCACTGCGTTTGCCTCCGATAATCGGCGCGCCGGACGCGGCCCGAAGGCCGCGCCCACGGTGTTTCGGAAGGCGTCTCGCAGCGGTGCCTTGAACGTGCCGCCGGATTCGCGCAAGCCGCCCCGCACGAAAGCCCTGCCTCGAGCGCGGCGAATGCGCCGCCCGCGCGCCGCAAGCCGCTCGCCCCGCTTGGGGACAGATAGGCGCGCCGCGCGGCGCGTGCGCGGTATCATGTGGGCTTCATCGGGTCCGGGTCGGCGGCCGCGCGGGGCGGGCACGAGCCGGGAAGAGGATCGCATGGATAAACGACACGACTGGCGACATGACTCGCAGGCGGGAAGTCTGCACGCCGCACGCGCCGTTGGGCGTGCCGCGGCGGTGACGGCGCTCGCCGGCGTGATGCTGCTCGCGGGCTGCACGAGCTTCATGGGTCAGCAGGACAAGCGCGCGAGCGCGCAACTGCAACCCACGATGGGCAGCCAGGTGCGCGGCAGCGTGGCGTTCGTCGAGCATTCCGACGGCGTGCAGGTCAGCTACAACCTTTCCGGCCTGCCGCCCGACAGCGATCACGCCTTGCAGATTCACGAACGCGGCGACTGCTATGCCGCCGACGCCTCCAGCGCCGGCCCGGTTTTCGCGCCCGCCGCCGAGCACCTCAAGCGCGGCGCGCGCGTGGAAGGCGACCTCGGCAACATTCACGCGGACGCCAACGGCGTGGCCACCGGCTTTCTCGTCGCGCCCGACGTCTCGCTCGACGGCGTGCGCTCGGTGCTTCAGCGCGCCGTGGTCGTGCATCGAGACGCCATCGACCCCTACGCCTACCCGCAGCGCGACACGGGCCCCGCCATCGCCTGCGGGCCGATCCGCGCGCAGTGAGCGCCGGGCACGCCCGGCGGGTTTTCGCGGTTTCGCTTCGCGCGCGCCGCAACCTTCCGCGGCCCCGCCCGCCACGTCGCGCGACAGTTCCCGGCACACCGATCCACATCGCGTAAAATAGGCGCCTTTCGCAAGCGCCGGCCGCGCGCCCGCTTGCTTTTCCGACCCGTTTTCCCGTTAGCAGCGACACATGGCAATCAAATCCGACAAGTGGATTCGGCGCATGGCCGAGGAACAGAAGATGATCGAGCCGTTCGTGCGCGACCAGGTTCGCACGTCGGAAGACGGCCGCAAGATCGTGAGCTACGGCACGTCGAGCTACGGCTACGACATCCGCTGCGCCGACGAATTCAAGATCTTCACGAACATCAATTCGACGATCGTCGACCCGAAGAACTTCGACGAAAAATCGTTCGTCGACTTCAAGGGCGACGTCTGCATCATTCCGCCCAACTCGTTCGCGCTCGCGCGCACGGTCGAATATTTCCGCATTCCGCGCAACGTGCTGACGGTCTGCCTCGGCAAGTCCACCTACGCGCGCTGCGGCATCATCGTCAACGTGACGCCGTTCGAGCCGGAATGGGAAGGCTACGTGACGCTCGAATTCTCGAATACGACACCTTTGCCTGCCAAAATCTACGCGAACGAGGGCGTCGCCCAGGTGCTGTTCTTCGAGAGCGACGAGATTTGCGAAGTGTCTTACGCCGACCGCGGCGGCAAATACCAAGGCCAGCACGGCGTGACCTTGCCGAAGACCTGACGCCCGCACGCGCACTCATCACCGGACAAGAAATACGGGGACCGCTGCGCGATATTCGCAGCGGTCGTTTCTTTTGGAGATTCGCCCATGAAGTTTCGCTTTCCCGTCGTCATCATCGACGAAGACTTTCGCTCCGAGAACATCTCGGGTTCCGGCATCCGGGCGCTCGCCGAAGCCATCGAGAAAGAGGGCGCGGAAGTCCTCGGGCTGACGAGCTACGGCGATCTCACGTCGTTCGCGCAGCAGTCGAGCCGCGCCGCGTGCTTCATTCTTTCGATCGACGACGACGAGCTGCTGCCCTACGTGGAAGGTTCGGACGGCGAGGCGCCCGAGCACGCGCCCGCGATCGTCGCGCTGCGCGCGTTCATGGAAGCCGTGCGCAAGCGCAACGCCGACATCCCGATCTTCCTGTACGGCGAAACGCGCACCTCGCGCCATCTGCCCAACGACGTCCTGCGCGAGCTGCACGGCTTCATCCACATGTTCGAGGACACGCCGGAGTTCGTTGCGCGCCACGTGATTCGCGAAGCGAAGGTGTATCTCGACGCGCTCTCGCCGCCGTTCTTCAAGGAACTCGTGAAGTACGCCGACGAAGGTTCGTACTCGTGGCACTGCCCCGGCCATTCGGGCGGCGTGGCGTTCCTGAAGAACCCGCTCGGCCAGATGTTCCATCAGTTCTTCGGCGAGAACATGCTGCGCGCCGACGTTTGCAACGCGGTCGAGGAACTGGGTCAACTGCTCGATCACACGGGGCCCGTCGCGGCTTCGGAGCGCAACGCGGCGCGCATCTTCAGCGCGGACCACGTGTTCTTCGTGACCAACGGCACGTCCACGTCCAACAAGATCGTCTGGCACGCCACGGTCGCGCCCGGCGACATCGTGCTGGTGGACCGCAACTGCCACAAGTCGATCCTGCACGCGATCACCATGACGGGCGCGATTCCCGTGTTCCTCACGCCCACGCGCAACAACTTCGGCATCATCGGGCCGATTCCGCGCGACGAGTTCAAGCCGGAAAACATCCGCAAGAAGATTCTCGCGAATCCGTTCGCGCGCGAGGCGCTCGAGAAGAACCCGAACGTCAAGCCGCGCATTCTCACGATCACGCAGAGCACCTATGACGGCGTGATCTACAACGTCGAGATGATCAAGGATCTGCTCGGCGACATGCTCGACACGCTGCATTTCGACGAAGCCTGGCTGCCGCACGCCGAATTCCACGCGTTCTACCAGGACATGCACGCGATCGGCGCGGGCCGCCCGCGCACCAAGGCGCTCGTGTTCGCCACGCACTCCACGCACAAGCTGCTGGCCGGCATCTCGCAGGCTTCGCAGATCGTCGTGCAGGACAGCGAGGACAGCGCGTTCGACCGCCACCGCTTCAACGAGGCGTATCTGATGCACACGTCCACCTCGCCGCAGTACGCGATCATCGCGTCGTGCGACGTGGCCGCGGCGATGATGGAAGCGCCCGGCGGCCCGGCGCTGGTGGAAGAGTCGATTGCCGAGGCGCTCGATTTCCGCCGCGCCATGCGCAAGGTGGACGCCGAATACGGCGACGACTGGTTCTTCCAGGTCTGGGGCCCGGACGAGCTGGCCGAGGAAGGCATCGGCTCGCGCGACGACTGGATGCTGCGCCCGAACGACCACTGGCACGGCTTCGGCGCGCTGGCGGAAAACTTCAACATGCTCGACCCGATCAAGGCGACCATCGTCACGCCGGGTCTGGACGTGGACGGCGAGTTCGGCGAAACGGGCATTCCGGCCGCGATCGTCACGAAGTACCTCGCCGAGCACGGCATCATCGTCGAAAAGACCGGGCTGTACTCGTTCTTCATCATGTTCACGATCGGCATCACGAAGGGCCGCTGGAACTCGATGGTCACCGAGCTCCAGCAGTTCAAGGACGACTACGACAACAACCAGCCGCTGTGGCGCGTGCTGCCCGAATTCGTCGCGCAGCATCCGATGTACGAGCGCATGGGGCTGCGCGACCTGTGCCAGCAGATTCATGGCGTCTATCGCGCCAATGACATCGCGCGTCTCACGACGGAGATGTATCTCTCGAACATGGAGCCGGCGATGAAGCCGTCCGACGCATTCGCGAAGCTCGCGCACCGCGAGATCGACCGCGTGCCGATCGACGAACTCGAGGGCCGCGTGACGTCGATCCTGCTGACCCCGTATCCGCCGGGCATTCCGCTCCTGATTCCGGGCGAGCGCTTCAACACGACCATCGTGAACTACCTCAAGTTCGCGCGCGAGTTCAACGAGCGCTTCCCGGGCTTTCACACCGATATCCACGGGCTCGTCGGCGAGATGATCAACGGCCGCATCGAGTATTTCGTGGATTGCGTGCGCAACTGAGCGGGAGGGCAGGCGGTATGACGGTGCGAAGTCTGCGCGCGTTTGCGATGGCGGTGGTCATGATGCTGATGGCGGCGCCGGCCGCGCACGCGGAAGTCGCGGCGGCCGACCCCATCGACACGGCCATGCGCACGTGCCTCGCGCGCGCGGACCGTTCGTCGACGGCGGGGCAGATCCAGTGCATGGACGACTCGCGCACGGCGTGGCGCGCGGCCGCCGACGCCGCGCTCGCGCAACTGCTCGCAAAGGTGCCGGCGGCGCAGCAAAAGCGCTGGCGTTCGAGCCAGCAGAAGTGGGTGGCGTGGCGCGACGCGGAGGACGCGATGCTCAGCGCCGCGTTCGCGACCACGAGCGGCAGCCAGTATCAGCTTTACGAAGCCGACATGCGGCTGCAACCGGTGCGCGACCGCGCGCTCGCGCTGCGCAACGAGGTCGCGAACGATACGGGCAAATTGCCGCGCGTGCGCGCGTGCAGCGCCGACGCGCGCTGCGAGCACGTGAGCTACGACCTCAACCGCTACTATCGTCAGCTTTACGCGCGCATGCCGAAGCACGCGCGCCCCACGGTGTCGCGCGCGCAATACGCCTGGCGCGCCTGGCGCGACGCGACCACGCCGCTGATCGACGATCACGCGCGGCTCGACCTGCTCGGCGCGCGGCTCGCCACGCTCAAGCGGCTGGCGGAAACGGTCAATAATCGCTGAGCTTCAGCCGGCTTTTGCCGATGTCGAGGTCGAAGTTGAAGGAAGCAGGCGCGAGATTTCGCGCCTGTTTTGCCTTGCGCGGGCCGACGCGGCGATCAATCGAGAATGAACTGTTCCGGCGCGCGCGCGGGCAACGCGACCGGCTCGCCGAGCAGGTCGTGCAGCGCGGCCTCGATGTTCGCCGAGAGCAGGTTGAGCGCGAGATCGTTGTCCTCGGTGCCGAACGGATCTTCGATCTGCGAGGCGATGGCTTCGTGCGCCATGAACGCGTAGGCCACGAACACGGCGAAGATCGGCGTGAGCCAGCCGATGCTGTCGACGAGGCCGAACGGCAGCAGCGCGCAGAAAAAATACACGGTGCGATGAATCATCACCGTGTAGGCGAACGGCAGCGGCGTGGAAACGATGCGCTCGCAACCGCCGATCACGTCCGAGATGCTGTTGAGATTGCGCTCGAAGGCGAGCACCGCGTAACCGTCGAGGCGGCCTTCGCGCGCTTCGCGCCGCACCCATTCGGCCGCGCAGAGCATGAGCGTGGCGGGGCGAAAGTGCGAGGCCAGCACGCGCTCGCAGAGCGCGGCGGGCAGGCGCGCTTCGAGGTCCGCGCGCGGGTCGGTGCTGCGTAGCTGGTGACGCAGCGCGTGCGGCAGCGCGATGAGGATCTGCACGAACGGGCGCGCGCGCTCGCGGTTGAGGGCGCGGCTTTGGTGGCCGCCGCCATCGTCCTGATCGCCCTGATCACTTTGATCGCCCTGATCGCCGCCGCGCGGCAGCGTGAGCGCCTCGCGCGCGAGCGAGCGCGAGTCGTTGAGCAGCGCGCCCCAGAGCTTGCGGCCCTCCCAGTAGCGGTCGTAGCTCGCGCTGTTGCGAAAGCCGAGAAACACCGCGAGCGCGATGCCGACGAGCGAAAACGGCGCGGTGCTCAGGCTCACGGTCAGCCGGAAGATGTGGTCGTGCGCGGCCACGGCCACGACCGACAGGCACAGCACGAGAAAGAGGCGCGGCAGCAGTTGCGGCAGCACGGAGCCGCGCCATGCCAGCAGCATGCGAAACCAGTGGAGATGGGGGCGGACGATCATCGGGCGAGCGGTCGTGAGCGAAGGGCGAAGGGCGAAGGCTTGGGCGAAAGCGCGGCAGCGCAGGCAAGACGAGTCGGCGAACCCGACCCGGCACCGGATGCCGGCAGGATAATCCTGTCAGTATCGCGCGAGATCGTAGGCGATGGCGCGAGATGGGCGGGCGCACAGATGCGGCATTTTGCGGCGGATACAGCACGCGGGGGCGTCGCCATCAGCACAAAGGGCGCGCGACGTGGCAAACGTCGCGCGCCCTTTGACTTTGGCAAGGCGTGGCGGTGTGACGGCGGCGAACCTGCCGCGCCGCGCTCCAGGCGCGCTTACTTCGGTCTTGCTTTCGGTCTTGCTTCGGTCTTGCTTCGGTCTTACTTCAGGCTTGCTTCAGCGCCGCGCGCGCCGCCGCGATGGCCGCGCGCACCTGCTCGGGCGCGGTGCCGCCCGGATGATTGCGCGCCGAAACCGAGCCTTCGAGCGTGAGCACGTCGAACACGTCCTCGGCCAGCAGATGCGCGACCGCCGGCAGTTCGCGGCGCATGTCGTCGAGCGTGAGGTCGGCGAGATCGCAGTTGCGGTCCACGCAGATGCGCACCGCGTGCGCCACCGCTTCGTGCGCGTCGCGGAACGGCAGGCCCTTTTTCACGAGGTAATCGGCGAGATCGGTGGCGGTCGAAAAACCTTGCAGCGCGGCCGCGCGCATCGCCGCTTCCTTGACCGTGATGCCGGCGACCATTTCCGCGAAGATGCGCAGCGTGTCCGCGACCGTGTCGACGGTGTCGAACAGCGGCTCCTTGTCTTCCTGGTTGTCCTTGTTGTACGCGAGCGGCTGGCCCTTCATGAGCGTGAGCAGGCCCATCAGATGGCCGTTCACGCGGCCGGTCTTGCCGCGCGCGAGTTCGGGCACGTCGGGGTTCTTCTTCTGCGGCATGATCGACGAGCCGGTGCAGAAGCGGTCGGCGATGTCGATAAAGCCCACGCGCGGGCTCATCCACAGCACGAGTTCTTCCGAGAAGCGCGAGACGTGCGTCATGACGAGCGCCGCGGCGGCCGTGAATTCGATGGCGAAGTCGCGGTCCGAAACGGCGTCGAGCGAGTTCGCGCAGATGCCGTCGAAGCCCAGCGTTTTGGCCACCGCGAAGCGGTCGATCGGATAGCTCGTGCCCGCGAGCGCCGCCGCGCCGAGCGGCAGGCGGTTCACGCGCTTGCGGCAGTCGGCCATGCGCTCGGCGTCGCGCGCGAACATTTCCACGTAGGCGAGCAGATGATGGCCGAACGTGACGGGCTGCGCGACTTGCAGGTGCGTGAAGCCCGGCATGATCGTGCCCGAATGCTGCTCCGCGAGGTCGAGCAGCGCGCCGCGCAGGTCGCCGAGCAGCGCGCCGATGCGGTCGATTTCGCCGCGCAGCCACAGGCGGATGTCGGTGGCGACCTGGTCGTTGCGCGAGCGGCCCGTGTGCAGGCGCTTGCCCGCGTCGCCGATCAGCGCGGTCAGGCGAGCTTCGATGTTCAGATGCACGTCTTCGAGATCGAGCTTCCATTCGAACTCGCCGCGCTCGATTTCGCCCCGGATCTGCGCCATGCCGCGCTGGATGGCGGCTAGGTCGTCGGCGCCGATGATCTTCTGGGCGGCCAGCATCGACGCGTGCGCGAGCGAGCCTTCGATGTCGACGAGCGCGAGACGCTTGTCGAAGAACACCGACGACGTATAGCGTTTGACCAGCTCCGACATGGGCTCGGAGAAGCGAGCCGACCAGGCTTCGCCTTTTTTGTGCAGTTGGGACGTCATGATGATGGGCCGTGGGCGATGGAAAGCGGGCCGCGCGCGGGTTGGCGCCGATGGGCGCGGGATCGAGCTGGCGGGCGCGGCAAGAAAGTTGACGATTTTACCATCCGCGCCCGGCGCGGCCGCTGCGCGGCGGATCAGAGCCGCACGAGCACGACGAGCTTGAGGTCCTCGCGATGCGCGGGCTTGAGCGTTAGCTGGTCGTAAGCGATATGGCCGTGACGCGGATGATTGAATTCGCGCCGGCCGCCCTCGCGCTCGAACACGTCCTGCGACGCCCAGAAACGCGCGAAGTCGTCGCTCGCGGCGCCGAGCGAGTCGATCAGCGCGCGCGTGGGCGCATCGCTCAAATGACTCAGGTGGCGGATCGAATCGGCGCGAAATTCGGCGGCGAGGCGCCGCGCGCGCGTTTCCCAATCGACGATCAATTCGCGCGCGAGCGGCTCCGTGAACGTGAAGCGCAGCAGGTTGCGGTCGTGATCGCCGTCGAGCCAGCCCGCGAAGAGATCGGCGGCGGGTTCGTTCCAGGCGAGCGCCGTCCACTGGCGGTCGAGCACGTAGGCGGGCGCGTTCACGAGCTGCACGGTTTGCAGCAGCGTGGCGGGCGCGTCGGCGGCGGTGGCGCCGGGCTCGCTCGGGTCGCGCTGCGCGGCCAGCTCGAACAGGTAGGCGCGCTCGGCGCGCGAAAGCCGCAGCGCGACGGCGATGCGCGCGAGCGCGTCCGCCGAAGCCGACACCGGCCGCCCTTGCTCGATCCACGTGTACCAGGTCGGGCTCACGCCGCACAGTTGCGCGACTTCCTCGCGGCGCAGCCCCGGCGTGCGTCGGCGCGGGCCGGGCGGCAAGCCGACTTCCTGCGGCGAAAGCCGTTCGCGATGCGCGCGGATAAAGTCGCCGAGCGCGCGCGCGGGCGTGGCGTCGAGGGTTTTCTCGCCGGGTTCGGCGGTGGCGGGTGCGTGGCGCATGAGACGTGAACGGGTGCTGGCGATACCAGAATAACCGCTTAACTTGTACCGGTACAAACGGGCCTCTATTGTAGCGGCTGATGCTGCGGCGGGGCGCGGCGGATTCGCCCGCCACGACTCACGCCCCACGACCCACGCACGACCCAAGACCTACGACACGAACGCCGCACCCGGCGCACAAGGAGCATGCGATGAAACATCACGATCAGGTCGCCGACGCATTCGGCTCGACCGCCGCCGCCTATCTCACGAGCCAGGTTCACGCGAGCGGCGCGGATCTGGAGAATCTCGCCGCGACCTTCGCGGCGCTCAAGACCGGCGCCGCCGCCGCGACAGTGCTCGACATGGGCTGCGGCGCGGGCCACGCGAGCTTTGCCGTGGCGCCGCACGTGCGCGAGGTGGTCGCCTACGACATCGCCGCGCCGATGCTCGAAACGGTCGAAGCGGCCGCGAAGGCGCGCGGCCTGACGACGGTGCGCACGCAGCAAGGCGCCGCCGAAAGCCTGCCGTTCGCCGACGCCCGCTTCGACTGGGCCGTGACGCGCATGAGCGCGCATCACTGGCGCGACGTGCCGCGCGCGCTCCGTGAAGCGCATCGCGTGCTCAAGCCGGGCGGTCGCATCCAGTTCATCGACATCGCGGGCATCGACGATCCGCTTTACGACACGCATATTCAGGCGATCGAATTGCTGCGCGACGCCTCGCATATTCGCGACTATCGCGCCGACGAATGGGTGGCCATGCTCGATGCAGCCGGCTTCGACGCGCAGGTGACGGAGCGCTGGCGCATTGCGCTCGATTTCGATTCGTGGGTCGCGCGCATGCGCACGCCGCCCGAGCGCGTGACGGCGATCCGCTCGATGTGGGAGCGCGCGCCGGACGAAGTGCGCCAATACTTCGAGGTGCAGAACGACTTTTCCTTCAAGCTGGACGCACTGAGAATCGAGGGCGTGCGGCGGGGATGAGGACCGGCCAGGATGCGCTGAAGGCAGGCGCGTCGCGACGAGCCGTATCGACATCGGGAAAAATGATTGGTCGTCCTGATTAAATGCCGGTTTGAAAAAACGGCGTCGTGCCGCTGGAGCACGACGCCGTTGCTTCGTCAACGAGCGCGAATCGACGCGCGATCAACCGGCGATCAACCCGCTATCAACCCGTATTGCGCAATCCTGCCGCAATCCCGTTGATCGTCAGATGAATGCCGCGCCGCACGCGCGGGCTGGGGTCGCCGGCGCGGTAACGCTTGATCAGCTCCACCTGCAAGTGATTGAGCGGATCGAGATACGGGAAGCGGTTCTTGATCGAGCGCGCGAGCAACGGGTTGTCGGCAAGACGCCCGCTCGAACCCGTGATCTCGTCGAGCACCCGCGTCGTGCGCTCCCATTCCGCCACGATGCGCTCGAACACGTGCTTGCGCAGCTTCTTGTCGGCGACGAGTTGCGCGTAACGCGACGCCACCGCGAGGTCCGTCTTCGCGAGCGTCATGTCCATGTTCGAAAGCAGGTTCGAGAAGAACGGCCAGGTCTCGTACATCTTGCGGAACATCGTCAGGCGGCGCGCGCGTTGCGCGTCGCTGCCCGCTTCGTCGAGATACGCCGCCACCGCGCTGCCGAAGCCGTACCAGCCCGTCAGCAGCAGGCGGCACTGACCCCACGAAAAGCCCCACGGAATCGCGCGCAGATCGTCGATCTTGCGGTTCTTCGGGTCTTGCAGCTTGCGCGAGGCCGGGCGGCTGCCGATGTTGAGTTCGGCGATTTCGGTGATCGGCGTCGAGGCGAAGAAATAGTCGGTGAAGCCCGGCGTCTCGTACACGAGCGAGCGATACGCGGCCATCGCGCCGTCGGAGAGCGTTTGCATCGCCGCTTCGAATTCGGGCAGCTCGTCGGGCACGTTGCCGGCCGCCTGGCCCATCGGTAGCAGCGTGGCTTCGAGCGTCGCCGCGATCACCGTTTCCAGGTTGCGCCGGCCGATCTCGGGGTTGCCGAACTTGCTCGCGATCACCTCGCCTTGCTCGGTGAGGCGAATCTGGCCGTCCACCGTGCCCGGCGGCTGCGAAAGAATGGCGTTGTAGGTCGGGCCGCCGCCGCGACCCACCGTGCCGCCGCGGCCGTGGAAAAGGCGCAGCGTGATGCCGCGCTCGCGATGCAGCGCGACGAGCGCGAGTTCCGCGCGATACAGCTCCCAGTTCGACGTGAGGAAGCCGCCGTCCTTGTTGCTGTCCGAATAGCCGAGCATGATTTCCTGCTCGTTGCCCTGATGCTCGACGATGCTGTCGATGCCGGGCAGCGCGAGCACGTCGCGCATGATGTGCGGCGCGTTGCGCAAGTCGGGAATCGTCTCGAACAGCGGAATCACCATGAGCGCCGCTTTCGCGGGATCGTCGGCGTGACCCAGACGGCCCGCGAGCAAGCCCGTTTCCTTTTGCAGCAGCATGACCTCGAGCAGGTCGGACACTGTTTCGGTGTGCGAAATGATGTAGTTGCGCACCGCGCGCGCGCCGAACTTCTCGCGCGTCACGCGCGCCATTTCCAGCACGCCCAGCTCGCTTTTCACGAGGTCGGAATAGTCGAGATACGGCGAGCGCAGCGCGCGCGGGTCGGCCAGTTGCGCGAGCAGCACGATCTGCTTGTCGTCCTCGGAAAGCGCGGCGTAATCGGCTTGCACGCCCGCGCGCGCGAGCAGTTCGGCGATCACGGCTTCGTGGATGTCCGAGCTTTGGCGCAGGTCGATGCTCGCGAGATGGAAGCCGAACACTTCCACGGCGCGCAGCAGCGGCGCGAGGCGCGGCGTGGCGAGCGAGGCGCCGTGATGCTCGGCGAGCGAATCGAGCAGCACGTGCAGGTCGCGCGAGAACTCGCTCGCATCGGCGTACGGTTGCGCGCGCACGGGCGCGGCGTTGCGGCCCGCGCTGCGCACCGCGACGACGCCTTCGCCCAGACGCACGCGCGCGCTCGCGGCAAGGCGCGTGTACACGCCGATCAGCGCGCGGCGATACGGTTCGTCCACGCGGTGCGGCGACTGGTCGGGCGAGGCGTCGGCGAGCGCCTTGAGCGCGTCGCTCGCGCCCGCCAGCAGGTTCGACACGGAAAGCTCGGCGCCCAGCCGATGCACTTCGTCGAGGTAATGCTGAAGGATCACCTGCGCCTGGCGCTCGCTCGCCTCTTCGAGCGTGGCGGCGGTGACGTTCGGATTGCCGTCGCGGTCGCCGCCGATCCAGCTTCCCATCTGGAAGAACGCGGGCAGGCGCGCCGAAATGCCGTGCTCCTTGAGCGACGTTTCTATCTCGCCGTACAGCGCGGGAATCTCGCTGAGGAACGTGGTGTGGTAGTACGAGAGCGCGTTCTCGATTTCGTCGCCGACGGTCAGGCGCGAGTCGCGCAGCATGCGCGTTTGCCAGAGCGAGGTCACGCGCGCGCGCAGCAGCGCTTCGTTGTGCTCCAGCTCGCGATGCGTGAGCGGCTGGTCGCGTTCGGCAAGCAGGCGCGCGATGTCGTGCTGCGAATCGAGCGTGCTCTTGCGCTGCACTTCGGTCGGGTGCGCGGTGAGCACGGGCACGATCAGCGCGTCGTTGAAGAACTGCTGGAGCACGGGCGTCGCGGCCGCGCCCGCCTGCGCGAGACGTTCGAGCGAATGCGCGATGGTGCCCGCCTGCGGCGCGGAGCCGGCCAGGTCGTGGATGCGCCGGCGGCGATTGCGATGGCGGTCCTCGGCGATATTCGCGAGATGCGAGAAGTAGCTGAACGCGCGCACGACGCTCACGGTCTGCTCGGGCGAAAGCGCGCGCAATTGCTTTTCCAGCGCGAGTGCGGCGGCGTTGTCGTCCTCGCGGCGGAATCGCACGGCCGTCTGGCGGATCGTTTCCACGACGTCGAACACGGCGTCGCCTTCCTGTTCGCGCACGACGTCGCCGAGCAGGCGGCCAAGGTAGCGGATGTCTTCGAAAAGCGGCTGGTCCTTGTCGTCGCGCTCGGCGGGTTTCCCGGCGCCGTTCGATGACCCGGTGGGCTGCGCCGCCTTCGCGGCTTTCGCGGGCTTGCCGCCCTTCTCGGGCTTCGCAGCCTTCGTGGCCTTTACGTTCTTCAAGTTCTTCAAGTCCTTCGCGGCCTTCGCGTCCTTGCCGGCTTCGAGCGCCCTGGTCGCCGCCTTGGCGGATTGCGCGGGTTTGGCCGCCTTGGCCGCCTTGGTCGCCTTGGTCGCTTTGGTCGCTTTGGTCGCCTTCGCAGCCTTCGCCGTCGTTTCGATGGCCGGCGCCGTTTCGGGCGGCGTCGCGCTCGCGGCGCCATTCGCCGCCTGCGGGGCCGCGGCGGTGGCGGCCTTCGCGGCCTTCGGTTTTTTGGCCGGTTTCGCGAGCGGCGCGGCGGCCTTCGAAACAGCGTTCTGCGATGCGTTGTTGCGGCGCTCTGCGCGCGCCGAGCCAGAGGACTTCACGGTGATTTCCTTAAAGCAAAGCCGGGTAGGGCGTTGATCGGAACTGCCAAACTGCCTGGCCGCGGCTGGAGCCGGGCCGGTGAACCGCAGTGCAACCGCGAGAGGCGGAAGGTGCTGCCCGGCGCGCCGACGAACGTGTCGAACCCGCGCGGGCATCACGGCGGCGCATGCGGCCACAGGCGCCGCGCCGGGTGCAGGTCTTGCTAAGGAAGTCGCCGCCAAGGTGTTGCCTGAGCGCCGCCCGCGTGCGCCCCAAGCGCCCCCAAACGCCGCTGGGGCGTCACCGCGAGGGCGAAGGGACACGTCGCGGCAGGCGCGGGCGATCGGGTGCCGCCCTTCGTGCGTCCTTCGGCGTCATGCACATGGCCGGGGCGTGCTGCGCGCCGGGGCCGGTCTTGCGAGTCTCTTCCTTGCCGCCGCACGCCGCCCCCGTCAGCCGGCCGGGCGGGCCGAAAAAGGGGTGCGTGCTAACATTGCCTGTTATCCGATTCTGCTTTTCATCCCGTCATTCGATGTGCTTGCCATGAACTCCGAGACGTTATCCGCGCCCATGCCCCGCTCACTCGTGATCGCCTCGCGGGAGAGCCGCCTCGCGATGTGGCAGGCCGAGCATGTGCAAGCTGCGCTGCACAAATTATATCCATCCTGCGACGTCAGAATTATCGGAATGACGACGCGCGGCGATCAAATCCTCGATCGCACGCTTTCGAAGGTCGGCGGCAAGGGGCTTTTCGTGAAGGAACTGGAGCAGGCGCTCGCCGAAGGCCGCGCCGATCTCGCGGTGCATTCGCTCAAGGACGTGCCCATGGAACTGCCCGAAGGCTTCACGCTCACGGCCGTCATGGAGCGCGAGGACCCGCGCGACGCGTTAGTTTCGAACGACTACGATTCGCTCGCGGCGCTGCCCGCGGGCGCGGTGGTGGGCACGTCTAGCCTGCGCCGCGAGTCGATGATACGCGCGCGCTATCCGCATCTGGACGTCAAGCCCTTGCGCGGCAACCTCGACACGCGTCTGGCCAAGCTCGATCGCGGCGACTACGCGGCCATCATTCTCGCGGCGGCGGGCTTGAAGCGGCTCGGTCTCGGCGGACGCATCCGCGCGCTGCTGGAACCGGCCGACAGCCTGCCCGCGGCGGGACAAGGCGCGCTCGGCATCGAGATTCGCGCCGATCGCGCCGATCTCGCCGCGTGGCTCGCGCCGCTGCATCACGACGCCACCGCGAAGGCCGTGGAAGCCGAGCGCATGGTGTCGCGCGCGCTTGGCGGCAGTTGCACGGTGCCGCTGGCGGCCTACGCGCAGTGGTCGGGCGGACAGCTCGCGCTGCGCGGCACCATCGCCACGCCCGACGCCGTCCGCGTGCTGGCCGCGCAGGAAGCCGCGGCCGCGCACACGGTGGACGAAGCCGTGGCGCTCGGCCGCCGTGTCGCCGACGACCTGATCGCACAGGGCGCGCTCGAGATCGTGCGCGCGCTTGCCGAAGCCGCCGCCGACGGCCCGAACGTCGCGCCCGCCGGGTCGACCAAGGCGCCGGCGGGCGCAGCTTCGGGCGCAGCGGCCGCAGCGCATCCGGGCGGCGGCCCGGACTCCGAACGATGACAGGCCCCTGGCAGCCGCGCGCGGGCGGCAGGCGCCAGCCCGACGAGTGGGGCGGTCCCGCCGACGCCGCCGGGCGCGCGAGCGCGCCGTTCACGGTGGTCGTCACGCGCCCGGCGGGCCAGTCCGACGGGCTCGCCGCGCAACTCGCGCGGCACGGCGTCGAAACGCTCGACTTTCCGCTCATCGCCATTGCGCCGGTCGCGGACGAAGCGCCGCTGCGCGCGGCGCTCGGCGCGCTCGAACGCTATGCGTTCGTCGTGTTCGTGTCGCCGAACGCCGTCGACCGCGCGTTTGCGTGCTACGCGTCGATTTCGTCGATCTGGCCGCCCGCGCTGCCCGTGGCCGTGGTCGGTCCGGCCAGCGTCGCCGCGCTCGCGCGCCACGGCGTCGCGTCGCCCGGGCACAGCGTGATCAGCCCGGCGGGCCATGCCGACGAGGAACCGGCGCGGTTCGACTCCGAGTCGCTCTACGCGGCGCTCGAAGCGCATTTCGGCGAGAACGGTTTTGCCGACCGGCGCGTGCTGATCGTGCGCGGCGACGGCGGCCGCGAATGGCTCGCCGAACGCCTGCGCGAAGCGGGCGCCGAAGTGGAAACCGTGGCCGCCTACCGGCGCATCGTGCCCGAGCCGCCCATCGCGGCGTGGACGCGCGTGCATGCGCTGCTCGAGGGCGCGCCGCACGCGTGGCTCGTCACCAGCTCCGAAGGCGTGCGCAATCTCGACGAACTCGCGCGCGAGCATCTCACGGCGGGCGAAGTCGTCGAACTGCATCACGCGCCGCTCGTGGCGCCGCACCCGCGGATCGCCGAAACGGCGCGCTCAATGGGTTTTGATAGGATGACGGTGTCCGGCGCGGGCGACGAACGCATCGTCGAAGCGCTGCTGGGCCTCGCGTCTTCCGCAGTTCGTCCCACCGACCGTTCCGCTGTTCAACCGGTTCAGAACACTCCGGCCGAAACGCCGGCTCACTCTCGCATGACTGATTCGAACAATTCCAGCAGCACGACATCCTCAGGCGCCGTCACCGCGGGTTCGGGCGGCGCGTCAGCGTCGTCGTCCGGCAGCGCGGCCGGCGCTTCGGCGGGCTCGCCCCATGGCAGCGGCAACACCGCCGCGCGGCCGACGTATGCGTCGTCGGGCGCTTCCGCGAATGCCGCGCCGCCGCCGTCCGGCGCGCGGCGCGGCGGCGCGGGCACGGCCATCCTGTGGCTCGTCGTGGTGCTGATCGCGGCCGGCGCGGGCGCGGGCGGTTACGTCATCAACCGCAAGCTCGACCGGCTCGACGCCCAGCTCGTGCAGCGTCAGCAAGCCGCCGACCAGCAGACCGCCGCGTTGCGCGCGCGCGCCGATCAGGCCGCGCAGGGCGCGCAGCAGCTCGACAAGCAAATGGCGCAGCTCGAAGGCAAGATCGCCGACGCGCAAACCTCGCAGCAGGCGCTCGCCCAGCAATACGCCGATCTGGCGAAGAATCGCGACGACTGGTCGCTCGCCGAAGTCGGCCAGATGCTGTCCAGCGCGAGCGAGCAGCTCCAGCTCACGGGCAACACGCAGCTCGCGCTGTTCGCGCTGCAAAGTGCCGACACGCGTCTTGCCGCGTCCAGCGCGCCGCAGGCGCTCGCGGTGCGCAAGGCCATCGCGCAGGACATCGACAAGCTCAAGGCCGCGCCGTCCACCGACCTCACGGGCATGGCGATCAAGCTCGACACCGCGCTCGCGCAGATCGACTCGCTGCCGCTCGCGGGTGAAGCCCTCGTCGCGCACACGAAGCCCGAAGCCGCCGCGCCCGCCGATCTCACCAGAACGGCCGCCGCCAACCACGAGCCGAAGTGGCGTGCGTGGATCGACACCTTCGTGGCCGGCGTGGGCCGGCAGGTCGCCAGCCTCGTGCAGGTGCGCCGCATCGACAACGCCGACGCCATGCTCGTCTCGCCCGACCAGGGCTACTTCATGCGCGAGAACCTGAAGCTGCGGCTGCTTTCGGCGCGGCTTTCGCTGCTGTCGCGCAACGAGGCCACGCTCAAGTCCGACCTCGCGGCCGCCGACGCCACGCTCGCGCGCTACTTCGACGCCAACTCGAAGGACGTGCAAACCGTGCACGGCACGCTCAAGGACGTCGAGGCCGGCTCGGCCGCCGTCGCGCTGCCCACGCTCGACACGAGTTTGCAAGCGATCCAGCAATACCGGAGCCGGGGGTAAGCATGGCGATCCGTGGACTTCTCTGGCTCGCGCTCCTGTTCGTCGTCGCGGTCGCGCTCGCGACGGTTGGCCGCTTCGACGCCGGGCAGGTGCTGCTCGTCTATCCGCCGTATCGCGTGGATGTTTCGCTGAATCTGTTCGTGGTCGGCATCGTCGTGGCGTTCTTGCTGCTCTACGCGATGCTGCGTTTCGCGCGCAATATCGTGACGATGCCGCGCCGCGTCGCCGCGTATCGCGCGCGCATGCGCGGCGAAAAGGCGAATTCGGCGCTGCGCGACGCCGTGGGCAATCTCTACGCGGGCCGTTTCTCGCGCGCCGAAAAGGCCGCGCGCGACTCGCTCGCCGACGCGAGGAACAAGGGCGCCGCGGGCCTCATCGCCGCGAATGCCGCGCATCGTCTGCATGAATACGCGCGCCGCGACGAATGGCTCGCGCAGGTCGACGACACCGAACTCCAGGAAGCGCGCCTGATGGCAACGGCCGACATGCGCGCCGACGGCCGCGACGCCGACGGCGCGCTCGCCGCGCTCACCGAAATGCGCACCCAGGGCGGCCGCCGTATTCACGCGCAGCAGATCGCGCTGCGCGCGCAGCAGCAGCTCAAGAACTGGAGCGAAGTGCTCAAGCTCGTGAAGACGCTCGAAAAGCGCGAGGCGCTGCATCCGGCCGTGGCTGTGCGCCTGCGCCAGCTCGCGGCGGAAAACCTGCTGCGCGAGCGCCGTCACAACGCCGACGCGCTGCTCGAACTGTGGGGCGCGCTCTCGCCGGTCGAGCGCCATTCGCCGCGCCTGGCCGACTGCGCCGCCGAACTGCTGATCGCGCTCGACCGCCAGAGCGACGCGCGCAAGATCGTGGAGGAGGCGCTCGCGCAGAACTGGGACGCGCGCCTCTTGCGCCGCTACCCGGACACCGCGGGCGCCGACGCCCTGCCGCTCATCCAGAAGGCCGAAGCGTGGCGCAAGGAGCGGCCCGAGGACGGCGACCTGCTGTTCGCGCTCGGCCGCCTGTGCCTCAAGCAGCAGTTGTGGGGCAAGGCGCAGTCGTTCCTCGAAGCGGCGCTCAAGTCGGCGCAAGGCAGCGACAACGAGCCGCTCAAGATCCGCTCGCATCGCGCGCTCGCGCGCCTGCACGAGCAGCTCGGCGACGGCGAGAAAGCGGCTGCGCACTATCGGGAAAGCGCGCTGGCGATGAACGTGGTGTGATGCGCACATGGCGCACATGGCGCGCACGTCGCCATGAAAGACGGCCGCCTCACAGGGGCGGCCGTTTGCTTTTGGCGATCGTCTCGCCGCCGATGAAGTGCTTCGCGTCTTCCATGCATGCGCCTCGTAAAGTGGATGAAACGAGGGAAGGGAAAGGCAAAACGAAATCGGTTGGAATGCTACTAACGGCCGGTTGATGTGCCGGCGAGCGGTTGGTTAGCCGTTTGGCCGCGTGCCTGGGCGATCAGCCGGTAGGTCGATTAGGTGCTTAGCCGATAAGCCGATAAGCCCGGCGACAACCGCGCGCTGCCGCGCTCGCCGAGGGAGCCGGGCGCGGACCTCCGAGTGCGATGGTCCCGAGCATAACGGTCTGGCGAGACCGGCGCCATCGGCGTTTTCAGCACGTTCGGCATGTCCAGAACGTCCGGCATGTCCAGCACGTCCGGCGCGTCCAGAACGTCCAGAACGTCCAGAACGTCCGGCGCGTCCGGCGCGTCCAGCATGTCCAGCGCAATCGGCGCAATCGGCACAATCCGCACCGCCAACATGGTCAGCCCCAACGGCGCCGTCGGCCAATCGTTATCGCGCCGTTTCCCGCCGCCACGCGCGACTTCAGGAAACGTTTCAAAGGGCGCGATCCGCCGCCCAGAGCGCCTGCCGTCGCCGCCAGGCCGCCCTCGGGCAACGGATCGATTCGCCGGGAGCGCGCGGCCGATTGGCTATAATGGCGACCATTCCTTCCAACGTCCGGCTTCGCGCGCGGCAAGCCTTCAGGCGCGCGGCCGTCGGTTTTTACCTTCTCAACAGAGAGCGCTCATGAGCTTCGCAAACGTCCCCGCCGGCAAGGATCTGCCGCATGACTTCAACGTGATCATCGAGATTCCCGCGCAAAGCGATCCGGTGAAATACGAAGCCGACAAGGACCTGGGCTTGCTCGTCGTCGACCGTTTCGTCGGCACGGGCATGCGTTATCCCGTGAACTACGGCTTCATTCCGCAAACGCTCTCCGGCGACGGCGATCCTGTCGACGTGCTCGTGATCACGCCGTTTCCGCTGCTGGCCGGCTCGGTGGTGCGCTCGCGCGCGCTCGGCATGCTGCAAATGACCGACGAGTCGGGCGTGGACGCGAAGCTGATTGCCGTGCCGCACGACAAGGTGTGCCCGATGACGGCCAACATCAAGTCGCTCGACGACGTGCCGGAGTACCTCAAAGACCAGATCAAGCACTTCTTCGAGAACTACAAGGCGCTCGAAAAGGGCAAGTGGGTCAAGGTCGAAGGCTGGGTCGGCATCGAAGCCGCGCACAAGGAAATCACGGAAGGCGTCGCGAACGCGAAGAAGTAAGCCGTATTTCCAGGCTTTAAAAAAAACCGCACGCGCCGCGAGGCCGTGCGGTTTTTTTCATTGGGCTCATTCGAGCGACGCGTGCGAAGCGCGATCGTGCTAGGGCGTCTCAAGCGGCGTTTCGTTTCGGCGTTTCAATTCGGCGTTTCAGTTTGGCGTTTCGGTTCGGCGTTTCAATTCGACGTTTCAGGCGGGATCGGCATTTTCGCTTTCCGGCGTGATGCCCGATGCCGGCGCCGCCGCGCAGCCGCCGCCGGCTTCGACATCGACGACATCGACATCAAGCTCGGGTGCGGCGGGCAACACCGATTCGAGCGTGCGCGTGCCCGCCGCGAGCGCGCGCTTCTGGCGTGGCGTGAGGCGCTTGACCCAGTATTCGGCGCGCGACGCGCTGGCGCGGTCGGCCAGCTCGAACTGCGCGAGCACGCGCAGCGGCTTGCGCGAGCGCGTGTAGCGCGCGCCGGCGCCGCTCGCGTGCTGCGCGAAGCGCGCTTCGACATCGACGGCGATGCCGGTGTAGACGCTGCCGTCGGCGCATTCGAGCAGGTAGAGAAACCAGGGCATGACGGTTTGAAAGCGGGAAGATGTGAATGGGCGTGAGCGTGCCGCAGCGTCACCGGGTGTCCTACCAGTCACACCAGTCGCGCCGCGCGCTTAAGGCGTGCGGTGTGCGGCGTGCGGGCGTGTGGCAACGGGCGGCAGGAGCCGCAGTCGGCCTTCCGTCAGCGAAACGGATCGTGCTCGTTGAGTTCGTGTACGTAGGCGTGGATGTGATTCGTCTCGCTTTCGAGAAAGCGCGCCACGGCGTCGGCGAACGCGGGATGCGCGAGCCAATGCGCGGAGCGCGTCACCGTCGGCATGAAGCCGCGCGCCATCTTGTGCTCGCCCTGCGCGCCGCCTTCGAACACGTCGAGCTTTTCCTCGATGCAGAATTCGAGCGGCTGGTAGTACGCGGTCTCGAAGTGCAGGCAGGGTACGTGTTCGAGCGCGCCCCAATAGCGGCCGTAGAGCGTGCCGCCTTTGCCGTCGGCGCCGCGCTGCCAGACCACGAGCGAACTCGCGATGGGCTTGCCTTCGTATTCGGCGATCACGAGCAGCAGGTTCTCCGGCATCGTCGCGCCGATCATGCGAAAGAAGTCGAGATTCAGATACGGCGACGAAAAATGCTCGCGGTACGTCTGCCGATAACACTTGCTGAAGAAGCGCCATTCGGCGTCGCTGATGTCTTCGCCGCGCACGCGCCGCATCGTCACGCCCGCGTCGCGCACCTTGCGGCGCTCCGCGCGAATGTTCTTGCGCTTTTTCTGTTCGAGGGTCGCGAGAAAGTCGTCGAAGCTGCGGTAGCCGTCGTTGAGCCAGTGAAACTGCACGCCCTGGCGCTCCATCATGCCGAGGTCCGTCAGCGCGGCGGCGTCTTCCCCGGTCGGAAACAGCACGTGCAGCGAGGAAACGTCGGCTTGTTCCGCGAAGGCGAGCAGCGTGGCGGCGAGGTGACGGCGCGCGTGCGCGTCGGCCGCCATGAGGCGGGTGCCTTGCACGGGCGTGAAGGGCACGGCGCACAGCAGCTTCGGGTAATACTCGATGCCGTTGCGCTTGTAGGCGTCGGCCCATGCCCAGTCGAACACGTACTCGCCGTACGAGTGGCCCTTGAGATAGACCGGCGCGGCGGCGGCGAGCCGGCCCGTGCGTGTGTTCGTGAGCGTGACGAACTGCGCGCCCCAGCCCGCGTCGGGCGCGGCGCAGCGCGTGGCGTCGAGCGCCGCGAGAAATTCGTGGCGCAGGAACGGCGTGGGTTGCGTCTGGCTCGCGAGCAGCGCGTTCCATTCGGCGGCGTCGACCTCGGACGGTGAGGCGAGGATGCCCGTGCGATAATCGAAATGTTCCTGATTCATGCGTGCCCGTTGGCGTGAAAGCCGCGCACCGGCACCGGCCTGGTCGATGCGGCCGGGCGCCGGTCCTTGCGGCAAGCGGTCATGGTAAAGCAAACGCTTCGCGCGCGCCGTGCCGCGCCGCGCTTCAATCGACCCCGCGTCGCCTGGCCTTCGGCCGCCCGCCTCAACGTTATCGGTTAGCGATTATCGAAATGAAAGAGCGCTTCTTCAATCTCTATTCGCACGGCTTCGCGCGCGTGGCCGTGGGTGTGCCGCGCTGCCGCGTGGCCGATCCCGCCTTCAACGCCGGCGAAACGCTCGCCCTCGCGCGCGACGCGGCGGCGCGGGGCGCGGTGCTCGTGGCCTTTCCCGAACTCGGGCTGTCCGCTTATACCTGCGACGACCTGTTTCATCAGCAGGCGCTGCTCGACGCGTGCGAACGCGCGCTCGCGCAGATCGTCGAGGCTTCGGCGCAATTGCCGCTTGCGATGATCGTCGGCTTGCCGGTGCGCGTGGGCCATGCGCTGTTCAACTGCGCGGCCGTGGTGGCGGGCGGGCGTGTGGCCGGCGTCGTGCCGAAGAGTTATCTGCCGAATTACGGCGAGTTCTACGAAGCGCGCCAGTTCAGCCCCGCCGACTGCGCGAGCGTCGCCAGCGTGCGGCTCGCGGGCGCGCAAGCGCCGTTCGGCGCGGACCTGCTGTTCGACGTGCCGCAGGTCGCCGGTTTGCGCTTTCACGTGGAAATCTGCGAAGACGTCTGGGTGCCCATTCCGCCTTCGTCGTTCGCGGCGCTCGCGGGCGCTTCGGTGCTGGTGAATCTTTCGGCGTCGAACGTGGTGGTCGGCAAGGCCGGTTATCGCCGGCAACTGGTTTCGCAGCAGTCGGCGCGTTGCCTCGCCGCGTATCTCTACACCTCGGCGGGCAAGGGCGAATCGAGCACCGACATGGCGTGGGACGGCCAGGCGCTCGTGTGCGAGAACGGCGAACTGCTCGCGCAGTCCGAGCGTTTTCTCGACGACTCGCACATCATTTACGCCGATGTCGATGTCGCGCGCTTGCAGCAGGAGCGCATCCGGCAAACCACGTTCGGCGATTCGATCCGCCGTCACGCCGGCGAAATCGCGAAGTTTCGCGCGGTGACGTGCGAGCTGCCGCAAGACGGCGCGTGGACGCGCGAAACGCTGGCGCTCGCGCGCCGCGTCGAGCGTTTCCCCTACGTGCCCGCCGACCCGCAACGCCGCGACGAGCGTTGCAACGAGGTCTACAACATCCAGGTGCAGGCGCTCGTGCAGCGTTTGTCGCAAGCGGGCATCAAGAAGGTCGTGATCGGCGTCTCGGGCGGGCTCGATTCCACGCACGCGCTGCTGGTCTGCGCGAAGGCGATGGATCGTCTCAAGCTGCCGCGCGCCAATATTCTCGCGTACACCATGCCCGGTTTCGCGACGAGCGAGCGCACCTTGCGCCAGGCGCGCGCGCTGATGACGCTCGTCGGCTGCACGGCGCGCGAGATCGACATTCGCGAAAGCTGCCGCCAGATGCTCGCCGACCTCGGCCATCCCTATGCGCAAGGCGAGGAAGCCTACGACATCACGTTCGAGAACGTGCAGGCGGGCGAGCGCACGAATCACCTGTTCCGGCTCGCGAACTTCAATCACGCGATCGTGATCGGCACGGGCGATCTTTCCGAGCTGGCGCTCGGCTGGTGTACCTACGGCGTGGGCGATCACATGTCGCATTACAACGTGAACGCGAGCGTGCCGAAAACGCTCATCACGCATCTCGTGCGCTGGGTCGCGGAAACCGGCCAGATCGGCGAGCACGGCGCGGGCGGTGAGAGCGGTGAGAGCGGCCGCGACGTGCTCGAGGCGATTCTGGCCACCGACATCAGTCCGGAGCTGATTCCCGGCAAGTCGGACGGCGCGCCCGAGCAAAAGACCGAAAGCACGATCGGCCCGTACGAATTGCAGGACTTCAACCTCTACTACACGCTGCGTTTCGGGTTCGCGCCTTCGAAGGTCGCGTTTCTCGCGCGCCATGCGTGGGGCGACCGCGAGCAGGGCGCGTGGCCGGAGAACGCCAGGGTTGCACGCAACGAATACGATCTCGCGGCCATCAAGCGCAACCTGCGCATTTTCCTCGACCGCTTTTTCCGCCAGAGCCAGTTCAAGCGCAGTTGCATTCCGAACGCGCCGAAGGTGGGCTCGGGCGGCTCGCTTTCGCCGCGCGGCGACTGGCGCGCGCCCAGCGATTCGGAGTCGGCGGTGTGGCTCGCGGAACTCGACGGCGTGCCGGATCACGCGCCCGCGAATCAAGCCGCATAGCCTTCAGCGGCGGCCGGGCGGCCCGCGGCGTAAAATCGCATTACATCCTGAAATTTCGGCCAATTCCGATAAACCAGATTCACCTGATTACGAGACGAGGATCGCCATGAAACGCATTACTGCCGTCATTAAACCGTTCAAGCTCGACGAAGTGCGCGAGGCGCTTGCCGAAGTGGGTCTCACCGGCCTGACCGTTACCGAGGTCAAGGGCTTCGGCCGCCAGAAGGGCCACACCGAGCTGTATCGCGGCGCCGAATACGTGGTCGACTTTCTGCCGAAGGTGAAGATCGAAGTGGTGGTGGCGAACGAGCAGGCCGATCAGGTCATCGACGCGATCATCGGCGCGGCGCGCACCGGCAAGATCGGCGACGGCAAGATTTTCGTCACCGACGTCGAACGCGTGATCCGCATCCGCACGGGCGAAGAGAACGAAGCCGCGGTGTAAGCGGCGCGCACTCCGGCACCGCAAAACAAGAAGGACGGCGCAACGGCCGTCCTCGAATAAAAAACGGTGCGATATCCTTTCGGACACCGCACCGATACGCGCCTCTCGCAGCAGCGTGAAAACAGTGATGTAGCTGTTCTTGTCTACACCCGGTTCAAATTAGAACGAGTGCTGGATGCCGGCGTACACGCCCGACTGGCTGTGACCGACCAGCGGGTTGCCGGTCGAAGCCGACGTGCCGTAGTTGTTGGCGTTCAGGCCGAAGTTGGCCGACTTGCTGTTCTGCACCGTGGCGACCTGGAAGTCGAGCAGCGTGCGCTTCGACAGGTTGTACGAACCGCCAACCGTGTAGAGCGTGGCGTTGCCGCCGCCGTTGTTCGCGTTCACGTGGTAGGCCGCGGCAATCAGCGCCGCCGCCGGCGTCACTTGCCACGTCACGCCGCCCCATTCGTGGTCGAGCGTGGTCGGCTGGCCCGGCAACTGGCCGGTCATGCCCGACGAGCGCAGCGCTTCGTAGCCGCCCTGGATCTTGAACGGTCCGAGGAACACGTTGACCATGGCCATGTAGTCGCGACCGAACGCGAAGATGCCTTGGCCCGTGTTGCCGGCGTTCACGCCGGTCGGGTCGTACGCGCCGCCGAGCTGGCCGTTCGAGTTGCGGATTTCGTCGTACAGGCCGCGAATCTGGAACAGCGAGTTCGTGTAGGTGAGCTGGAGACCGTCTTCACGGCCGGCGTTCCATTGCGTCGAGTTCGAGAACGAGTACTGACCGTACACGTCGAAGCCGTACCAGTTCGGCGACTGGTACGAAATGTTGTTGCTCGATTGCGGCCAGTTACGACCACGCACCATCGAAGCCGACGACCAGTTCGACTGACCGAACGGGTCGAAGTCCCAAATGCCGTTCGAGATGAACAGTTCGCGGCCGAGCAGCAGCGTACCGAACTGGTCGTTGGCCATACCGACGGTTGCCCAGCGATTCCAGATCGAGCCGGCCGAGCCGAGCGAGCCGGTTGCCGTGCTGAAGCTGCCTTCGAGGTGGAACAGAACCTTGTTGCCACCGCCGATGTCTTCAACGCCCTTCATACCCCAGAGGCTGGTGCCCCAGTAGCCGCTTTCGAGCAGAACCTGGCTGGAACCATGGGTGGCCGCGCCGTTCGCGCCACCGCCTGCGCCAATGCCGTTCATGTAGGCAACACCCGCGTCGAGGCGGCCGTACAGCGTCACGCTGCTTTGCGCATGCGCGATCACGCCAGCCGACATCAATGCTGCGGCGAGCAAAGCTTTCTTCATCTTCTCCTCCATACCCTGTCAAGAGTCAACGTTCTTAGTACTGCGAAAGACGTTCGGGCGCCTCGGGCGCTGCGAACAGAAATTGTCGCGCCAGGGAGAATTACCCCGAGGATCGGCTTACGGGCTGCTGCCGCTGCACGACCTGGGTCGGTCGTCTTGCAGATCCCCTGGTTGACTGGCATCTCCCGTTCTTTTTGAAGTGAAACTACTTTTATCGAACTTTGTTTTGCTACTTTGGTTACTAATTTAGCAAAAAAGGTCCGCGCTGGCGAACTAATTCGCGCGGGTGCGCCGCGGTGTCGCCAAATTGCAATATGGACTTCCTGGATGGTGGTCAGACGGGGACTTCAAAGTGGCTGAAAGCCTTATGCGACAAGGGACTCACGTCGATCGCGCCCCTGAGTTCAGGATTGCCACTATTGACGGAAGAAAACGCGAGGAGTAATGCGAAAAGTGTCGTTTTTGACGGCAAAAAAGCGGCTTTTCGGGCCTCGGGAAGGCAAAAAGAAAAGGCGCTGAAAGCGCCTTGAAATACTACTTTTACTACATCCGTCAGAGCGGTCTGTAGTTTGTGACTTTTATTTGAGGCTGCCCGACAGAAACTGGCGCAGGCGCTCGCTTCTCGGGTTCGCAAAGACCTCCGCCGGCTGACCTTCCTCTTCCACGCGGCCTTGATGCAGGAACATCACATGGTTCGACACGTTGCGCGCGAAACCCATTTCGTGCGTGACGACGATCATCGTGCGGCCTTCCTCGGCGAGCTTTTGCATGACCTTGAGCACTTCGCCCACGAGTTCCGGGTCGAGCGCGGACGTCGGCTCGTCGAACAGCATCACGTCGGGATGCATCGCCAAGGCGCGCGCGATCGCCACGCGCTGCTGCTGGCCGCCCGAGAGATGCGAGGGATATTGCTTCTCCACGCGCGGCGCGAGACCCACTTTCTCCAGATACGTGCGCGCGCGTTCTTCGGCTTCCTTGCGCGGCAGGCCGAGCACGTGTACGGGCGACTCGATCACGTTTTCGAGCACGGTCATGTGCGACCACAGGTTGAAGTGCTGGAACACCATCGCGAGCTTGGTGCGCACGCGCTGAAGCTGCTTGACGTCGGCGGCTTGCAGCGCGCCCGTGCGCCGGTCGGTTTTGGTGATGACTTCCTCGCCGTCGACGAAAATGCGGCCCGCGTTCGGCTGCTCGAGGAAGTTAATGCAGCGCAGCATCGTGCTCTTGCCCGAGCCCGACGAACCGATCACGCTGATCACGTCGCCGGCGTTCGCCTTGAGCGAAACGCCTTTGAGGACTTCGTTGTCGCCGTACTTCTTGTGGATGTCGTCGACGAAAAGTTTCTGCTTCTGGGAATTCATCAATAGACCTCTTGCGGGCTCACTTGCCTTGCGGCCGCAGGTACGCGAGCCAGCGGCGCTCGGCCTGGCGGAACAGCCACACGAGCGTGAACGAAATGATCAGATACAGCACGGCGGCAATGCCGAACGCGCCGAACGACTGGTAGGTGGCCGAGTTCACGTCGCGCGCGATCTTCAGGATGTCGGGCACGGTGGCCGTGAACGCCACGGTCGTCGCGTGCAGCATCAGAATGACCTCGTTGCTGTAGTAGGGCAGCGCGCGGCGCAGCGCCGAAGGCAGGATCACGCGCCGGTACAGCGTGAACGGAGACATGCCGTAGGCGCGCGCCGCCTCGATCTCGCCGTAGGGCGTGGCCTTGATCGCGCCCGCGAAAATCTCGGTGGTGTAGGCGCAGGTGTTGAGCGTGAACGCGAGCAGCGTGCAGTTCATGCCGCTGCGGAAGAACAGGCTGGTGAGTTCGTGATTGCGGATGATGTCGAGGCTATAGAGGCCCGTGTAGCAGAGCAGCAACTGCACGTAGAGCGGCGTGCCGCGAAAGACGTACGTATACAGCCACACGAGGCCCGAGAGCCACTTCTTCTTCGAGACGCGCGCCACCGCGAGCGGCACCGAAAGGCAAAAGCCGAGCCCGATCGACACCACGAGCAGCCAGAGCGTGATGGCGACGCCCGTGAAGTGATAGCCGTCGGTGTAGAGATAGTTGCGCCAGTACTGCTGGATCAGATTGACAAGGTCTTGCATGGTCTTGGCCTCGCGCGATTCAGAGATCCGCCTTGCGCACTCCGGTGGAGTAGCGCTTGTCGAGATACATCAGCACGAAGTTCGAGACCGTGGTGATGACGAGATAGATCGCGCCGGCGAGCAGCGTGAAGAAGAAGAACCGCAGCGTGCCCTTGCCGGCGTCCTGGCTCGCCTTCACGACGTCGGCGAGACCGATGATCGAGACGAGCGCCGTGGACTTCACGAGCACCTGCCAGTTGTTGCCGATGCCGGGCAGCGCGAAGCGCATCATCTGCGGAAACATCACGCGCGTGAACACCTGCCAGTTGCTCATGCCGTACGCGTGGCCCGCTTCGAGCTGGCCGCGCGGCACCGCGAGAAATGCGCCGCGGAAGGTTTCGGTGAAGTACGCGCCGTAGATGAAGCCGAGCACGACCACGCCCGCGAGGAACGGATCGATGTCGATCTGGTCCCAGCCGAGCATGTCGGTGAGATCGTTCAGCCAGATCTGGATGCTGTAGAACAGCAGCAGCATCAGCACGAGATCGGGCACGCCGCGAATCAGCGTGGTGTAAAGCGTGCCCGCGCCGGAAGCGACGCGGTTGCGCGAGAGCTTCGCCGCCGCGCCGACCAGCCCGAGCACGAACGAGAGCGCGAGCGACAGCACGGCGAGCTTGACGGTCTGCCAGGTGCCGGCGAGGATCAGCGGGCCGTAGCCTTGAAGAAACATGGGCGAGTCCTTGACGAGGCGCTCCCGCGCTCCGCGAAAAGGCGCGGCATTGTCCTGCCGCGGTTCAAATCCGTTCATGCGCGCGCGGTTCGCGAAAACTCGCGCGCGGCCGATGCGTCGTGACGCTGCTTTTAATGCTGGCGGGGCGTTGCCGCCGCCGGTGTCTCCTGCGCGTATGCGTTCTTGTCGTCCTGCTTGTCTGCTTGTTTGGCTGCTGGTTTGTCTGCTGGTTTGCCGGTTTGTGCGCCGGTTTGTTTGCCGCGGTAAATGTCGAAGTCGAAGTACCGCTTCGCGATGCGCTCGAACGTGCCGTCCGCGTGAATCGAAGCGAGCGCGGCATCGAACTTCGCCTTGAGGTCGGCGTCCTGCTTGCGCAGGCCGATCGCGGTGCCGTCGCCGATCGTCGCCGGATCGTCCACTTCGGGGCCGGCCCACGCGAAGCCCTTGCCGCGCGGCGTCTTGAGGAAGCCGTAATCGGCTTGCACCTCGTCTTGCAGCGTGGCGTCCAGCCGCCCCGCGACCAGGTCCTGATACACCTGGTCCTGATTCTGGTACGAGACCACGTTCACGCCCCGCGGCGCCCAATGCGCCTTCGCATACGCTTCCTGGGTCGAACCCTGCTCGACGCCCACGTTCTTGCCCCGAAGCGAAGCCGGCGTCGGCAGAAGCGGCGAGCCTGCGCGCGCGAGCATGCGGGCCGGCGCATCGAACATCTTGTCGGAGAAGTCGATCTGCTGGCGGCGCGCCGGCGTGATCGTGAGCGACGAGACGATCGCGTCGAACTTGCGCGCCTTCAACGCGGCGACGATGCCGTCGAGATCGCTTTCGACCCAGACGCACTGCACGTTCATGCGCGCGCAGAGCGCTTTCGTGAGGTCGACGTCGAAGCCGACGATGCGGCCGTCGCGCGCCTTCGACTCGAACGGCGGATAGCTCGCGTCCACGCCGATGCGCACGGTTTTCCAGTCCTTCGCGGCAGCGCCGCCCGCCAACAGGGCAAGCGCCACGCACACTGCAAACTTCTTCATCTTTCTCCTGTCGGGCCAAAGTGGGTGCTTCGGCACCGGGGCGAGCCGGTCCGGTTCGTGGCCGGTGGCCGCCATTCTAGGCGATCAAAAATGCGGGTCGGAGGGCGGAAAACGCCAGGCGCCGCACGGCGCGAAACGTGTCCAGAACGCGCATCGCGCCCCAGCCGCGTGCCGCCGGCCGGGCCGCATGCCCGCCCGCGTACGCTCGCTGGCCGAAAAGCGCGGTATTTTACCCGAAGCGCAAGGCCGCGCCAGTCCGGCGCAAGCCGCGTTGCGCGCGCAGCGCATTGATGTTGCTGATGAAACGATGCGGTGCGCCGGCGCCCGGTTGTGCGCGCGCGCCGCCGCCCTTACCTTCGAGCATCGACATGACCGACCGGAGAATCCCATGCTTGCCATCCGACGCGCCGACGAACGCGGCCACGCCAACCACGGTTGGCTCGACAGCTTCCATAGCTTTTCGTTTGCCGATTATTTCGACGAAGCGCATGTCCACTACGGCGCGCTGCGCGTGCTCAACGACGACCGCATCGCGGGCGGCGGCGGCTTCGGCGCGCACGGCCACCGCGACATGGAAATCGTCACTTACGTGCTCGACGGCGCGCTCGCGCACCGCGACAGCATGGGCAACGGCTCGACGATCCGCCCCGGCGACGTGCAGCGCATGAGCGCGGGCACGGGCGTCATGCACAGCGAATTCAACGCCTCGAAGGAAGCGCAGGTGCATCTGCTGCAAATCTGGCTGCTGCCGCGCGAGCGGGGCGGGGCGCCCGGCTACGAGGAAAAGCGTTTCGACGACGCCGGCAAGCGCGGGCAATTGCGCCTCATCGCTTCGCCCGACGGCCGCGACGGGTCCGTGACGGTGCAGTCGGACGCCTCGATTCACGCGGCGCTCGTCGACGGCGGCGAGCGCGTGGATTACGCCGTGCCGGCCGGGCGGCGCGTGTATGTGCATGTGGCGCGCGGTGCGCTGGAAGTGAACGGCCAACGCCTCGCGGCCGGCGACGCCGCCATGATCGAAGCCGAGGCGAGCGTGACGCTCGCGCAAGGCGAGGCGGCGGAAGTGCTGCTGTTCGATGTGGCCTGATCGAACGGCAGGGAGACGATGAAACCGGAAAGCGCCGCGGAACCGGAAGTTCCGCGGCGCTCGATGTTGGCCGACGCGATTGGCCGACCGATTGGTCAACCACGATTGGTCAACCCGATTGGCCGGCCCGGCTCAAGCAGCGAGGCCGGACCGGTTTCAGGCGCTTACTGCGCCGCCGGGGCGGAAGCGGCGCCCTTGTGGTGATGCTCCCAGCGCTCGCGCATCTTCTCGTGGCGCTGTTCCATCTTCGCGAAACGCTCCTTGAGCGCCGTGCTCACGGTCGTCTTCTGCTGGTCGTTCAGGCCGTTGTAGAAGTCGAGCCATGCCTGCTCGGTCTGCTCGCGCAACTGATGGTTCTGCTGCTCGGCCTGCTCGCGCGCCGCGTGCATGGCATTCAGATCGAGGATCGGCTGATTCTTCATCGAATCGAACTGCTGCTTCATCTGCTCGTGGCTCTTGCGCATGGCTTCGCCGTTCTGCTTCATCGTGTCGAGCGCGGCCTGCCACTGCTTTTCCTGCGCCGCGTTCAGGTTCAGCTTGTCGTGCAGTTTCTTGAAGCCGAACATGAAGCCGGGACCGCCGTGCGGGCCGTGCATCATGCCGGGGCCGCCGGGGGGCGGCGGCATCTGGGCGTCGGCGGCGCTGGCGACGCCCACGGTGAGCGCGAGCGAAGCCGCCGCAATGGCGAGAAGGCGCGAAGTCGTCTTGTACATGGTGATGCTCCTGACAAATCCATGAGGGTTTTATCCGGTCTGTCGCGACGCCGTGCAAGAACTCGGCCGCAACCGGTGTCCCTAGCGTATCGGCCACTCCGCGCTCTCGTGTTACGCGGGGCGCGCGGGTCATTACACGACATTACGCACGGCTTTCGTAGTAACACCTGGTAACCCTGGACGCGCCGCTGTAAGCAAACGGTCTGCTCGCGCGCGTTACACTTCGCTCCATGGCTACTCAAATTCTGGTCGTCGACGACGACCTCGAACTACGCGACCTTCTGCGCGACTATCTGGCGCGCCAAGGCATGGAAGTGTCGGTGCTGCACGACGCGGGCTCGCTGGAACGGCGGCTCGAGCGCGAGCGTCCCGACCTGATCGTGCTCGACCTCATGATGCCGGGCGTGGACGGCCTGACGGCGCTGCGCAAGCTGCGCGCGTCCGGCGACGACATTCCCGTCATCATGCTCACCGCGCGCGCCGACGACGTGGACCGCATCGTCGGCCTCGAACTGGGCGCGGACGACTACCTCGGCAAGCCGTTCAATCCGCGCGAGCTGCTGGCGCGCGTGCAGGCGGTGCTGCGCCGCCGCCGCACGGTGCCCTCGGCGGCGGCGCCCGAGCAGCGCGAGCCTTATACGTTCGGCCGCTTCACGCTCGACTTCCAGTCGCGCACGCTCCAGCAGGAAGGCAAGCCCATCATGCTGTCGGGCAGCGAGTTCGCGCTCCTGAAGATTTTCGTCAATCACCCCATGCGCACGCTCACGCGCGAGCGCCTGCTGGAACTGCTGCACGGCCCCGAATACGACGGCACCGACCGCGGCATCGACGTTCAGGTGTGGCGCCTGCGGCGCATTCTGGAAAGCGACCCGTCCACGCCGCGCTTCATCCAGACGGTGCGCGGCCGCGGCTACGTGTTCGTGCCCGACGGGGAGCAGGGCAATCATGCGCCGGCCGGTTGATTCGCTGTTCGGGCGGCTTGCGCTGCTGTTCGTCGGCGTTCTGCTGATCTCGCACGTCGCCTGGTTTTCGCTGATCCGGCTCGAACACAACCAGATGCAAACGCGCTACGCGGTCGAGGAAGCCACGTTCCTCGTCGACGCGGTGCGTCAGCACATCCAGCGCGAGCCCGACCAGCCGCTGCCCTCGCGCGTGCAACTCGTCGATCCTTCGAGCCCCGAGGTGCCGGTTCAGCGCGCGACGCTGCCGGAGCCGCTGGTGCGTTTCATCGACGACGTGCGCGATCGCATGCTGCCGGGCACCGACGTGCGCATCGGTCCGCCGGGGCGGCCGCCCACGCTGTGGGTGCGCGCGCCGCAGGACGCGCGCTGGATCGTGGTGCCGGTTCAGCCGCTGCGCCCCATGCGTCCGCTCGACCGGCTGATTCCGTGGTTCGTCATCATTTTCTCGGCGGCGCTCATCGCGGCGCTCGTGGCCGCGTGGATGCTTCAGCAGCCGCTGCGCTTGCTGGCCCAGGCCGTGGGGCGCTTCGGCCGCGGCCAGCCGGTGCCGCCCGTGCCCGAGCGCGGGCCGCGCGAATTGCGCCAGCTCACGCGCGGCTTCAACACCATGGTGACGGAAGTCGAGCGCACCGAAAAAGACCGCGCGGTCATGCTGGCGGGCGTCGCGCACGACCTCAAGACGCCGCTCGCGCGGCTGCGTCTGCGCGCCGAGATGATGGAAGATGTGAAGACGCGCGACGGCGTGGTGCGCGACGTGGAGTCGATGGCGCATATCGTCGACCAGTTTCTGGTGTTCGCGCACGACGGCGCGGACGGCAGCGAGCCCGTTGAAGTCGACGAACAGTGCGAGCGCATCGCGCGCAACTATCGCTCGAATCTGGCCACGATGGGCGTGGAAGCCATGACGATCGAAACGCGTCTGCACGCCGGCGCCGATTTCCGCTTGCCGGCGGCTACGCTGGAACGCCTCGTGTCCAACCTGCTCGACAATGCTCACGCCTACGGCGCGCCGCCCGTCGTCATCGAAAGCTCGCGCGGTGCGCAGGGCTTCACGCTCACCGTGCGCGACCACGGCAAGGGCATTTCCGATCAGGATCTCGTGCAGGCGAGCCGGCCGTTCGTGCGGCTCGATCCGGCGCGCGGCGGCAACGGCCATAGCGGGCTCGGGCTGGCGATCGTCGAGCGGCTCGTGCGTCGCGCGGGCGGCGAACTCAAGATCGGCAATGGGGAAAGCGGCGGTCTTGCCGTGAAAATGACGTTCGCGTTCGACGTGGTCGCGCGCAATATTTCCGAGGCCGCGCAGGCCTGGCAGTGACCTCGCGGTGATCTCATAGTGATCTCGCAGTGACGCCCGGCGAACGAGCCGGTGCGAGTCCCGCGCTGCAACGGCGGGGCAAGAATGCGAGGGAAGTCGGGCGAAAACCGGTAGAAACGGGGCGGGCGCGGGGCGAGGCAAAGCCTCTGTGCGCCGCCCCGGCATAGCCCGCGCGATAGCCGGACCGCACCTGAAATCACGGGCCGGTCAGACCGATCGGGCGAATCGGACCGATCGGGCTAATCGGATGAATCAGATCAATCAGGCAAATCAGGCCGAAAAGAGCGTGTCGAGCGCGGCGGCGGCTTCGCTGTCCACGGTGTTGTAGGTCACGCTGCCGGCTTCGAAGATGTAATGCGTCGTGTACTTGCCGAGGCGGGCAAGAATCTCTTCCTGAATCAACTCGGGCGCGGCGTCGAGTTTCAGGTACCAGGCGGTCGATGACAGGCGCGTCTGAAACGCGCCGTATTCGACCATCAGCTGGTCGAACGCGAGCGCATCCTGATCGCGGCAGACAATGACCAGATTTCCCTTCATGCATGCCTCCAGATATGAGCGGTACACCGATATGGCGCGGTTTCGTTCATGCGTGCCGCATGGCGCGGCGCGCACCGTCTGCCCCATGATACCGCGCCCGGTGCGATGCCCCGCGCCGAGGATTGCAAACCGGAGGAACCGGCCGCGCGGCGCTCGCGCGAGTTACCAGGTCGGCGCGGCCGCGCGCGGCGGCACGACGCCTTCGGCCGTCATCGCTTCGCAGCGGTCGCGACCGCCGGCCTTGGCCATGTAGAGCGCGAGGTCGGCGCGGCTCATCAGCCGTTCGGGCTGGTCCTGCACGGCCGCGAGTTCGGTGATGCCGATGCTCACGCTCAGGCCCGCGTCGGCGGGCAGCTCGGTGCACACGCGCCGCGACACCTGCTCGCGCAGGCGCTCGATCACGGCGCGGCCCGTTGCGAGCGAGGTGCTGGGCAGCAGAATGCCGAATTCCTCGCCGCCGAGCCGGCCCACGGCGTCGTCGGCGCGCAGCTCGTCGCGGCAGGTTTCCACGAAATGCTGAAGCGCGCGGTCGCCGGCCGGGTGGCCGAAGCGGTCGTTGATCTGCTTGAAGTAGTCGAGATCGGCGATGGCCATGCACAGCGGCGCGTGCGCGGCATAAGCGGCGTCGATCTCGCGGCGCAGCAGATCGAGGAAATAGCGGCGCGAGAGCGCGCCCGTGAGCGCGTCGTGGCGCGCCTCGGCGGCGAGCAGCGCGTTGGCCGCCTGCAACTGCCCGGCGAGGTCGCGGCTCGCGCGGTGCAGGCGCCTTTCGCGCACCCACGACACCGTGATCACGGCCGCGAGCGCGGTGATGCCGGCCAGCGTCAGGAAGATCAGCAGGCGGTCGCGGTGATGGTTGGCGATCAGCTCGGGCCAGGTGTTGAGCGGATCGACGAGATGCGCGGAGAGCCCCGAATTGAGCCCGCCACGTTCCTCGTAGAGCGCGGGCCCTTGCTGGCCGGGCAGATCGACCATGCGCGCGGCTTCGGCGGACGGCATCCACGGCGCCTCGCTGGTAGCCGCCTGCGCGGCCGGGCGCAGCGCCAGCTCCGAGAAACGCTCGCGCAGATAGGTGTTCACGCGATCCACGGCATTCATCTCGGCGACGTGCGAGCCCGGCATCGCGAAACCTTCCAGCGCGCTGTCGTGAGCCATGATGATGACGCCGTTGTTGTCGGCGACGAAGGTGCCCGGATGCGCGACCCAGTGGCGCAGCCGCGCGATGCCGACCTTGGCGACCACGGCGCCCACCAGCAGGCCGTTGTCGTAGGCGGGCGCGGCCACGAAGATGCCCGGCTCGCCGCTTGCGTTGCCCACGCCGTAATTTTCGGAGAACGCGCCGAGCAGCGTTTCGTTCAGATAGGCGCGCGGCCGCATGTCGATGCCGACGTAGGAGATTTTTTCGAGCGCGTTGCTGGACGCGATGCAGATGCCGTTGGCGTTGACGAGCCAGATGGCGTCGAGGCCCGAAAAGCCTTGCGCGTCGTGGAGAAAGCGGTTGACGGCGGCGAGGTCGGGCACGGCCTGCAACGCGTTGCGCCGCGCCAGTTCCGTCGACTCGCGCGAGGCGGCATAATGCCCGGCCTCGGTGAGCGCCTGCTGGACGACGCGCGTTTCGGCCATCGTCGCGGGAATGGCGCGCGACATCGCCAGATCGCTCGCGATCACCTCGGCCATGTTGTCGACGACCGAGCGCGTGATCTGGCGCTGCGCGCCGAGCGCGGCCTCCAGTTCCTGGCGCACCATGCGATCGGCGATCCAGCCCGCCACGATCCAGCAGACGAGCGTGACCACCACGACCCCGATGGGTCCGGCTGCCTGACGCAAAAGTCTCCTGTTCATCGGCCTTCTGATTCGTGAATGGGCGTTAGCTGGACGCTGACATCGCGCGGCATTGGCGCTGGGTTGGCAAGGAGGCAAGGGGCAACGCCCGGGCGTGGCCGTGCCGGAAACGGCGCGTGACGATTTTACCCCTCGAACGGCGCGGACGATCCTGCGCCGATGCTGCGCGAACGCACGAAGCGGTAACGCGAAAGCGGGCGGCGGGGCGTAGGCGGATTGCTGGCGGGTTGTCGGAAAGCGCCTGCGCGCGGCGGCGCGCGGTTTTTACGGGGTCAGGCAAGCGCAAACGGGCAAGCAAACGGGCAAGCGGGCCGGGGCGTTCGCGTGGCGGCGCGGCGCGCGAGGTGTGGCGTGCGCGCGACGCCTCGCGGCCCGAACGCGCAAGAACGAGTCGCGCGCGTCATCAGGTTGTCACCGTTGCGTCATCACGATGATCGAACGCGGGACGTGCAAGAGATGTGGAAGAGGCGCGCGCGAGGTGCGTGGCGGCGCATTTCGCAGGTTGCAGGAAGCCATGCGAAAGCGGCTCGAAAGCCCACGCGACGGGGTCTTGCCGCCCGCGCCGCGCGGTTCCTTCGCGTTGGCGCAACGCGGTTGCTGCTGTCACGAAGGTTGTAGTAGTGTCATGCCGCTTTCACCCGCTTTTCACATCACGCAAGCCTGTAGGAGCGAGCGGCGACCGCGGGGTTGCCGCCGCGTCGTCAACGCCCAACGAACTTCGAGCCTATGCGTCTTGCCTTTTCCGCTTCGTTCTCGTTTCCGGTTTCGTTCGCGTCTCCGGTTTCGCATCCGGCCGGTTCGGCGTGCGCTACCGCGCGCCGGTTCGCGCATGCCGCGGCGGAGGGCGTCTGATGGACTTCGGC
>NZ_CAJMZE010000009.1:0-241171 GCF_905220235.1 Paraburkholderia sp. J41
ATTGGCCACCTTGTGCAGCGCCACCGCGGTCACGGTCGAGCCGCCCAGCGTCACCGAGTTATGTGCCGACGAGTCGTACATCACGGCGTTGGCCATCTGGCCTTGCAAGGTCGTGACGTTGTTTTGCACCGTCGTCATCTGGCCTTGCAAGGTCGTGACGTTGTTTTGCACCGTCGTCATCTGCCCTTGCAGCGTCGTGACGTTGTTTTGCACCGTCGTCATCTGCCCTTGCAGCGTCGTGACCTGACCTTGCACGGTCGTCATCTGCCCGTTGAGCGTGCTGATGCTGTTCGTGTTGGCCGTAACCTGCGTATCGGCCGCGTAAAGCTGCGAACCGTTCACCGCGTCCGTGCTCGTAGCCGTCACCCGGCCTGCCGCCACGTTCGTGATCGTGCGCTCCGTGCCGGCCGCACCGACGCTGACCGTACCCGTCGGGCTCGTGCCCGCGTACGTGTACGTCGTGCCGCCGATCACGCCGCTTGCCGTGCCAACAGCTGCTGCCGTCGTCGCGCCGTTGCCCAGCGCCACCGAGTTGGCCGTCGTAGCCTGCGCGCCTGTGCCGATCGCGATCGAATTCGTATTCGACGCAACCGCGGTTTTGCCGACCGCAATCGCCGAAGAACCAGACGCGGATGCAGAAGTGCCCGCAGCCAACGCGTCCGCAGCCAGCGATTGCGCGACGTAACCCAGCGCTATGCCGTCGGTTTGCGACGCGGTCGTGTACGTCCCCAGCGCAACGGCGTAAGCACCCGAGGCGAGGGCATTGGCTCCAAACGCCGCAGACTGTTGGTTGAGCGCCCTCGCAGTCGGGCCAAGTGCGGTGGAGAACTGTCCGCTAGCCGTTGCCGATGCACCGAGCGCGACCGCCGCTTGCCCGGACGAGGTCGTGCCGTTGCCGAGCGCCATCGAGTCCGTGTTCGTTGCTTTCGAAACAGCGTAAAAGCTGCCGGTGGTACCCAGGGAAATCGCACCGATTCCCGTGGCAGACGACGAACTACCAATCGCGATTGCTCCGTTGGCGCCGGTTGCGGTGCCGCCGTCCACGCTACCCGCGTGGGCCTGATGGGCAACAAACGAACTACCCAGCATCAGCGCGGCGGCCACGACTTGCGAGCCCTTGCTGCGCCCCTTTGCCGTTTCCTGGGCCGCCACCCATGTTTGCGTGGCAGCGTTCCAGACAGAACGATACGTCTTATTCAATTTGCAATCCTTAATAAAATATAAATCATCTGGACGCTGCCCCTGATCGCGTGGCGACGCTCAGACCTTCTGGCGACACTGTCGTGTCAAGCGAATCACAGTGCTCTGGCGAACACCGCGCTTTGTGGAATTAGTGCTTCACGCTGAACCGGTCAGGCCGTTCCGCTTGCCCGTTTCGTACCGCGGCGCACCGTCCTGTTCGCACCGCGCCTTACCTCAATGCGCGAGCTTGAAATCCTGCTCGTTGCTGCGGACCATTTTTGAATACACGGCGCGCCACGTATTGCCGCGCCGCACGAACACATCGGTGAATAGAAAGCGAACCGGCGTGGCCGCCGACGAAAGCTTGAACACGTTGGTTCCCGTTACGACGCCGACATCGCCGACCATTCGCACTTCGCAGTCTTGCAGTGCTTGCGTCGAACCCGCGGGAGGCGGCGGAGCAACGAGCATTTCGCGCTTCGAGCGGTGCGAACCGGTCGTTCCCGTCTCGACGAACGAGTCGTCGAGAATGCGATCCACAGTGGTGCGATCACCCGAGGAAACGGCTTGCGCCCAGGTGTTTTCCAGCGAGAGGATCGCCGCTTCGTCGGAGGCAGGCGGCACGGCTTGCGCACTCGCCATCGAGGCCATTGAAATGAGCAGGGACGCCAACAAGATGCGCTTCACGGATTCACCTCGGATATGAAATTCAATGTTTGAGCGATACGACGAACGCGCTCATTGCAAACCGCTGCCGCGTCGCGCTTCATCTAAAAACATAGGAGTCCATAGTAATTGTCCAGACATGCCGTTCACATCGGAATCCTTCGATAGTGGGCGTCGTTCGGCTCACGGGTGCGCCGCGAGCGATATCGGCTCCGGTTAAATCGAACGAGTGCTGTCTGACCGATGGCTAATTACGTTCGCCGTGTCGATTCCCTTGTCGAATCGCTTGGGACCAGGCGAAACGAGGCACGCGCCCGTCTCTGCAGAGACGGTTCGCCAGCCGGCAGGCGAGAACAAGCCATGCGGGCCTGAATCGCTGGGCACATCGGGAAGACGAAACGCAAACTGACACTCGATCAACATCCGTCGGGATCAGGGGGCTCGTTACCCGTAATACCCGACGCATGTTACGAATGGGGAGAAAAAAGACGTATCAGACAACTCTTAATTTGGCCATCTGAATTCGGATTTGTCTGGATGACAAACTAGAATGTTAGGTTTTTTTTAAAGACCGGCAAGCCACCCTCAAAAGATGGCTTATCCGTCAAATCGATCAGCGTTTAGCGATGAGCGTTGATCGTGTCGCGCGTCTTTTCAGCAGCCATTGCAGCCGCCTGCGCGTAGTCGTCGCCCTTGCTTGCGTAGATGATCGCGCGCGACGAATTGATGAGCATGCCGGTGCCGTTCGCCGTGCGGCCGGCCTTCACCGTGGCTTCCACGTCGCCGCCTTGCGCGCCGATGCCGGGAATCAGCAGCGGCATGTCGCCGACGATTTCGCGCACGGTTTCGATTTCCTTCGGGAACGTCGCGCCAACCACGAGACCGAGTTCGCCGCTCGCGTTCCACTTCTGCGCCGCAAGCGAAGCGACCACCTGATAAAGCGGCTTGCCGTCGGTGGTGAGAAATTGCAGGTCGGAGCCGCCGGGGTTCGAGGTGCGGCACAGCACGATCACGCCTTTGCCGGCATGCGCGAGCCACGGCTCGATCGAATCGAAGCCCATGTACGGATTGACGGTCACCGCATCGGCTTGAAAGCGCTCGAATGCTTCGCGCGCGTATTGCTCGGCGGTGCTGCCGATGTCGCCGCGCTTGGCGTCGAGAATGACGGGCAGCCCCGGATGTTTTTCGTGGATGTGCGCAATGAGCGCTTCGAGCTGGTCTTCGGCGCGATGCGCGGCGAAGTAGGCGATCTGCGGCTTGAAGGAGCACGCGTAAGGCGCGGTCGCATCGACGATGTCGCGGCAGAATTCGAAAATGGCGTCGCCGCGATTGGCCAACGCGGCCGGAAATTTCGTCGGTTCGGGATCGAGCCCGACGCAGAGCAGCGAGCCGGTGCGCTGCCAGGCGGCGGAGAGCGTCTGGGAGAAAGAGGTCATGATGTGCCGGGCGGGCAAGCCGTGGAAAGGGAAACGGCCCGTATTTTACCCGCCTGGCGGTCGGTCGCCGGACCGCCGCGCCACGGCGCGCGGCGCCGGCTCCGGGCTCAGCGCGCGTCCTGGCGCGCGCGTATGCCCTTGGCGCCGCGCGCCGCGCGGGTGCGTGCGCCACCGCGATGCGCGCTCGCGGCCTCGCGCGCGTCCATGCGCTCGACGGTGAACGCGAAGCGCCGCACGAGCCGCTCGCCGTGCGCGAGCACGGTCATGCCGTGTGCGTCGCCGCCGCCGCGCAAATTGACCGCGTTGATCGGATGATCGACGGGCTCGAAGCAGAAAAAGTCCTTGCCGGGCGGCGTGTAGAGCACGTAGTAGCCCGCATCCGCGCAAATGGAAAGCGAAAGCCGCCGGCGCTCCCACACCACCGCCGCGCGCCCGCTCCAGCCGCTGAACGCGTGATTCACCAGTCGATCCGGCAGCGGATACGCCACGCCGAACTGCCACGCGGGCGGCGCGGGCACGTGGCGCAGCGGCAGCCAGTCGGCGCCGGAAAGCCACAGGCCGCTCGCGGGCGCCGAAAGCTCGGTGCTCGCGTCGCGTGCGAGAAACGGATGCACGCCCAGCCCGAACGGCAGCGCGTCGCGGCCCGTGTTTTCCACTTCGAGCGCAATCGCGAGCGTCGCGCCGTCGAGCGCATAGGTGAGCGCCGCACGGTACGAATACGGCTCGCCGTCGCTGCGATCGAGCACGAGCCGCACGCTCTCGCGATCGGCGCGCTCGACGCTCCAGGGCGCGAGCCAGCCGTCGCCGTGAATCGGCAGCGGCTCGCCCGCGCGATTGCGCGGAACCTCGATATCGCGCCCGCCGAAGTGAAAGCGCCCCTCGCCGATTCGGTTCGAATACGGCAGCAGCGGGTAGCAGGCGAGTTCGTTCGGGTCCATGCGCGCGCTCACGCGCTCGCAGCGCCGAAACACCGGCTCGAACGCGCCTTCGCTGCGCCAGTCGAAGCGCGTGATGCCGCCGCCCAGTTGAGGCGCGACATCCAGACGCAAATAGGCGTTCGCCAGCGTCACGCAGTCCACGTCGCTCGACGCCACCGCGCCGATCGCGACCGCCGACGTGCTCGGCCCCGGCATGACCGGATGCGTGGCGGCTTCGAGCCGCGCGCGGCGCGCCGCGGCGGCGGGCGAAACGGTGGACGGCATGGTGGAAGAAGCGGCCGGCGCCGAAGCGGACGGCGAAGGCGCGGCGGGCTGCGCGTTCAGCGCTTGAGCGGTGGAACGATTGGATCGACGCACAGCGGAATTCGCGACGCTCATGAGAGGCTCCTCGAGAGGCATGTTCTGATGGCCGTCCTGGCGGCTCCAGCACGGCTTCCCGGCGGCTTTCGGGTTCGCGTGCGGGTTGCCCGCGCGCGCCTGGCCGCTTCTTGTGTTTGCCCTTCTACTCGATGACGCTTTGACGTGGCAACGGCCGGCGCCCGATACCGATGCATCTGTTGCCGAACTGCAACGGCTCAAGCGCGCCGACACACATGGCCGCGTCGAACAAGGCGGCGCGGGCCGCCTGCGCCCCCGCCGTATCGGCGAGGCCTGCTAACGCGGATCAGCCGCGCCGGCGCCCCTGAAACAGCGGCTCGGCCAGGCCCGTGTGGCCGGCTTTGGCAGCGAACACGCCGCCCGCCTGCGGCTCGCGAGCGAGCGTTTCGGTATCCATGCCCTCGCGCGCGCTCGTCACGTAAAGCGTGTCCAGCAACGCACCGCCGAGCGTAACGCAGCTTGGCTGCGCCGTGGGAATCTTTACCCGGGCAGTTTCCCTACCTTCGGCGCTGTAGCGCACCACGCGCGCGCCGCCCCATTGCGCGTTCCAGAGGCCGCCCTCGGCGTCGACGGTCGAACCGTCCGGCGCGCCGCTCTCGTCCGCGAGCGTCGCGAACGTGCGCTGGTTTGCAATCGTGCCGTCAGCGCCGTAGTCGCACGCGCGAATCTCGCCCGCGAGCGTGTCGCAAAAGTACATCGTCGCGCCGTCGGGGCTGAACGCAATGCTGTTGGAGATCGCGGGCTCGGGCAGCGGCAGCTTTTCCAGCGTGAGATCGTGATTGAGCCGATAAAAACCGCCGATCGCCCGCATCGGCTCGCCTTCGTATTTCGTGCCGAACACGAAGCGGCCCTGGCGGTCGCAGCGCCCGTCGTTCAGGCGCGTGGGCCGGCCGGGCTCGACTTCGACGATCGTTTCGAGCGCGCCCGTTCGCAGATCGAAGAACGCGAGCCGCGAAGCGAGACCGAGCAGCAGCGTGCCTTCGTCCTCGCAAAAAGCGAAGCACGCGAGGCGCTCGGGCATCGTCCACGCATGCGTTTTCTCGCCGGACGCATTCGCGTCGTGGCGATAGAGGCGCTTGCCTTCGATGTCGGTCCAGTAAAGCCTCCCGCTGCGCGCGCACCAGGTGGCGCCTTCGCCCAGCTCGCATTGCACCGGGACGAACAGCCCGGCCACGTTTTCGCCGCCCGTTTGCGCGCTCATGCCCAACCTCCGTCAACGATGATTTCCTGAGACGTGATCATGCGGCTGTCGTCGGCGGCGAGAAATAGCGCCATGCGCGCGAGATCCTCGGGCAGCAGTTCGGCGTCGATGCACTGGCCGCGCTTGATGTCCTCGCGGCCCGCGTCGGTGAGCCACAAGCGGCGCTGCTTCTCCGTCATCACCCAGCCCGGCAGCAGCGAATTCACGCGGATGCCGAAGCGCCCGAGGTCTTTCGCGAGACCGCGCGTGAGCCCCTGGACCGCCGCCTTGCTCATCGTGTAGACCGGCATTTCCCACTGCTTGAGCAGCCAGCTTATCGAGCCCAGATTGATGATCGAGCCCGCCCGCGCCGCCTTCATGTCCTCCGCCACCGCCTGAATGGCGAACAACTGATGACGCAGATTCACGGCCACGCCCGCGTCGTAGGACTCGGGCGTGACTTCCGCGAGCGTGTGGCGCTTGTCGTTGGCCGCGTTGTTGACGAGCACTTCGATCGGGCCGAGCGCCGCTTTCACGTCGGCGATACCGGCGCGCAACGCGGCGATGTCGGTGAGATCGACGTTGGCGAACAGCGGCTTGTGGCGCGAATCGCCGAGCTGGTCGGCCAGCGCCTGGCCGGCGCTCGCGTCGACGTCGAAGAACGCCGTGCGCGCGCCCTGCGCCGCGAAGTGCTCGACGAACGACGCGCCGATGCCGGTCGCGCCGCCCGTGACGAGCACCACGCGATCGACGAGGCTGGGAAAGCGCGCGTATTGCGGCTGCGTGTGTGCGTTGGCGGGTGACGACATGTCAAGCTTCTCCTTGGCCTTGATCGCTCAATCGCGCGAGCCGCGATTCTTCAACTGATCGAGCAGCACCGCGGCGAGCAGGATCGCGCCGCGCACGAGGTACTGGTAGAACGCGTCGATGTTGAGCAGGTTCATCACGTTTTCGACCGTGCCCATGATGAGCACGCCGATCACCACGCCCGAGATCGTCGCGCGGCCGCCCAGCAGCGAGACGCCGCCCAGCACGCACGCCGAAATCACGTTCAGCTCGAAGCCTTCGGCCGCGTTCGGCTGGCCCGAGGTGATGCGCGCGGCGAGAATCACGCCCGCGAGCGCCGTGACCGCGCCCTGGATCAGGAAGATCCAGACGCGCGTGCGCTCGACCTTGATGCCGGCGAGCCGCGACGCTTCCGGGTTGCCGCCGATCGCGAGCGTGTTGCGCCCGTACACGGTCTGATTGAGCATCACGCCGAACACGATGAAGCAGATGAGCGTGACCCAGATCGGCATTTGCACGCCGAAGAACGCCATCGTGCCCATGGCGATGAACGTGTCCGACGACACGCCCACGGCCTGGCCGTGCGAGACGATGAAGCCCAGGCCGCGCACGATTTCCATCGTCGCGAGCGTGGTGATCAGCGCGTTGATGCGCAGGTACGCGATCACGGCGCCGTTCACGAAGCCGATCGCGGCGCCGGCCGCCACCGCCGCCACGATCGCGACGAACGTGTTGTTGGTGGCGTTGAGCACCATCGCGCAGAGCACGCCCGCGAACGCGACGGTCGAGCCCACCGAAAGGTCGAAGTCGCGCGAGGCGAGGCAGAACATCATGGTGCAGGCGACCATGCCGATCTGCGAGATCGACAGCGCAAGGCCCAGCATGTTCTCGATCGAGAAGAAGTGATCGACGGTCAGCGACATCGTGATGAACATCACCGCGAAGATCACGATGAGGCTGTACTCGGTGATCTGCTGCCACCACTTCTGCTTGTCGGTCTTTTGCGGAATGAGCGCGTCGGCCGCGCTGTGCGCCACGCTTTTCGCGGCGTCGGCGGCCTCGGCCGCCAGATTCTCTCGTTGCATTTCCTTTACTCCTCCCCGTCCACTCAAGCCGCGCGCTTCTGCGCGCCCTGCGGCAGCGCGAGATCCAGCACGGCGTGTTCGCTCGCCGCGCCACGCGGCAACTCGCCCGAAATGCGGCCTTCGCGCATCACCACGATGCGATCCGACACGCCCAGCACTTCCGGCAACTCCGACGACACCATCACGATCGCGCAACCGCGCTGCGCAAGCTGATAGATCACGTTGTAAATCTCGTGCTTCGCGCCCACGTCGATGCCGCGCGTCGGCTCGTCGAGAATCACCACCTTCAGGTCCGGCTCCGCGAGCCAGCGCGACAAGATCGCTTTCTGCTGATTGCCGCCCGAGAGAAAGCGGATCTTCTGGCGGCGGCTCGGCGTCTTGATCTTCAGCAGCTTGATGAAGCGGTCCGCCGTTTCTGCTTCCTTCTTGCGGTCGAGGAACATGCCCGCGCGCAGGAAGTGGCGCCGGCAACTGATGTTGATGTTCTCCGAAACCGTGGCCATCGCGACGATGCCCTGCTCCTTGCGGTCTTCCGGGCACAGCACGATGCCGTGGCGGATCGCGTCGCTCGCGCTTTTCACGCGGATGGTCTTGCCGTCCAGCTCGATCTCGCCCGCACGCCGCTTGTGCGTGCCGTAGATCAACTGCATCAGTTCGCTGCGGCCCGCGCCCACGAGGCCGAAAAACCCGACGATCTCGCCCGCCTTCACCTCGAAGCTCGCGGCCTGCGCGAGCGGCGCGCCTTCCACGCCGCGCACCGCGAAGCGCACCGGGCCGTGCTCGCGCGGCGAATAGTTGTAGATGTCGCTGATCTCGCGGCCCACCATTTCGGCCACGAGCGTTTCGCGCTTCACCTCTTCGAGCTTCTCGTGCGAGGCGATCTTGCGGCCGTCGCGAAAGATCGTGCAGGCATTGCACAGCTCGTAGATCTCGTCCATGCGGTGCGAGATGTAGATGAGCGCGCGGTTGTCGGCGCGCAGCTCGCGCACGAGCTTGAACAGCACTTCGGTCTCGCGGTGCGAGAGCGAGCTGGTCGGCTCGTCGAGCGCGATCACGCGCGCGTTGCGCAAGAGCGCCTTGCAGATTTCCACCATCTGGCGTTGCGCGATGGAGAGCTTGCGCAGCTTCGCCGCGGGGTCGAGATCGACGCCCATCGCGGCGAGCCGCTCGCGCACGAACTTGCGCGCCTCGCCGCGCTTGACCCAGCCGAGCGCGTTGGGCAGCGCGCCGAGCAACAGGTTTTCCGCGACCGTCAGGTCGGGCACGTATTGCAGTTCCTGATGGATCACGGCAATGCCCGCGCCGATCGACGCGGCGGCGTCGGCGAACTTCACCTCGTTGCCGTCCACGAGAATGCGGCCCGAATCGGGCTGATATTCGCCGCCCAAAATCTTCAGCAGCGTCGACTTGCCCGCGCCGTTCTCGCCCATGAGGCCATGCACCTCGCCCGCGCGCACGTCGAACGACACGCCGTCGAGCGCGCGCACGCCGGGGAACACCTTGCCGATATTGTCAAAACGCAGTGTCGCTGACACTTCGGTTTCCTCTCATTCGATGCGTTGCGGGGCACGCGCCCCGCAACGGGAAACACCTCAAATCACTTCTGCCGGACTTACTTCGAGGCGAGGCCCATTTGCTGACGCACGCTTTCCACGTTGTCGCGCGTCGCGAGCATGCCCGTCGTGAGCGTGAGCTTCGGCGGTTCCTTGCCTTGCGTGATCCACGCGTACATCAGGTCCGAGGTTTCCTCGCCGTGGCGCTTCGGGCTGATGATGACCGTGCCGTAGAAGCCCGTCGGCTGCGGCTTCTTGAACTCGTTCAACGCCGAATCCGAGCCGCCGATGCCGATGCCGATCATGTTGTCGGCCTTGAAGCCGCGGCCTTCCGCTGCGCGCACGGCGCCCAGCACGGCTTCGTCGTTCAGGCCGTAGGCCACCCAGTGCTTGAACTGCGGGTTCTTCGTGAGCGCGATGTTGGCGGCGTTGAAGGCGTTTTCCGTGTCGGTCTTGGCTTGCGGCGCCATGATGACGTTGGCCTTCGGGAAGCCCGCGGCCACGAGCGCGTCGGTCGCGCCGCTGGTGCGGTCGTGCGCCGTCGGCAGTTGCTCGTAGGTCACGTCGATCGCGCCCACGTCCTTCATGTCCCAGCCGCGCTTCTTGATCTCGGCGGCAATGCCTTCGCCCACCTGCTTGCCGATGTTGTAGGCCGAAATGCCCATGTGCGGCACCGATTCGATCGGCTTGCCCGAGCCGTCCACGAGACGGTCGTCCACGGTCATCATCTTGAGGTTGTCGGCCTTGGCCTTGGCCACGATGCCCGGCCCGAGCTTCACGTCAGGCGTGCAGATGATGAAACCCTGCGCCTTTTGCGCCGCGAGGTTGTCGATGGCGCTCATCACCTTTTCGCCCGAGGGCGCGCCGATCTTCACGAGCGTGAAGCCCTTTTCCTTCGCGGCCGTTTCGGCGAACTTCCATTCGTCCTGGAACCACGGCTCCTCGGGCTGCTTCACGAGAAAGCCGATCTTCACCGGGTCGGCGGCCTGCGCGATGGGCGCTTGCGCGAACATGGCGGTGGCGGCAGCGGCCACCAGCGTCAGAAAAATACGTCGTTGCATGCTGTCAGTCTCCTGTCTTCTTCAGTCACGGGAAGGGTGTCGGCCGCCTCTTCTTTTGCCCGTCGAAAGCGCGCGGCCAGCGTTTCGTCGGATTACTGCGTTTTCTGTCGTCCTTCGCTTCTTTCGTGCTGCGAAATACTTTTTTGCGGCTTCGAGCGCCGGTCAATCGTGATACAGCGCCGTGCGGCCTCCGTCGATCGTGATGCAGCTCGCGTTGATGAACGGTGCTTCGTCCGAGGCGAGAAACACGGCCGTCATCGCCACTTCCTCCGGGCGGCCGATGCGCTTCATCGGCTGCAAGGCGAGCGTCGCCTCGCGCGCCGCCCGCGGGTCGGGCTGCTCGTTCCACCAGTCGTGCGTGAGCTGCGTTTCGATGTAGCCGGGCGCGATGGCGTTCACGCGCACGTTGCGCGGCGCGTACTCGATGCCGAGCGCGCGCGTGAGCCCGATCACGCCGTGCTTCGCCACCGGATACGGAAAGCAGCCGGGAATGATCTGGAACGCATGCGTCGAGGCGATGTTGACGATGCTGCCCGCGCGCCGCTCGACCATGCCCGGCAGCACCGCGCGGCAGCCGTTCCACACGCCGTCCAGATCCACGGCGAAGCAGCGGCGCCAGTCGTCGTCGGTCATCGTGAGCGGGTCGGCGAACACGTTGATGCCGGCGTTGTTCACGAGCACGTCCACCGCGCCGAATGCGCTTTCGGCCTGCGCCACCGCCGCGCGCACCGAAGCGGCCTGCGTGACGTCGGTCGGCACCGCCAGCACGCGCGCGCCGGCGCGTTCGGCGGCAATCCCGCGCGCGGTCGCCTCGGCGCTCGCGCCGTCGAGTTCCGCGAGCACGACCGCGGCGCCCTCGGCCGCGAACGCGCGCGCGATCGCGGCGCCGATGCCGCGTCCGGCGCCCGTCACGAGCGCGACCTTGCCTGCGAGGCGGCTCACTTTTGCGCCTCCCGCGTGCGCTTCCAGCCTTCGATGAACGCGACGGCGTTCGCGCGCGTCGTCGCCACGTCCTGGCCCGGCTTGTAGAGCGCCGACCCGAGGCCGAAGCCGCTCGCGCCCGCCGCGAGCTGCGGGCCCATGTTGTCGGGCGTCACGCCGCCCACCGGCAAAAGCGGCACGACCGGCGGCACCACGGCGCGCCACGCCTTCGTCACGGCCGGGCCGAGCTGTTCGGCGGGAAACATCTTGAGCGCGTCCGCGCCGTGCTTGAGCGCGCTGAACGCTTCGGTCGGCGTGGCCACGCCCGGCACGCACGCAAGCCCTTGCCGCTTCGCGGCCACGATCACGTCGACGTCGGCATGCGGCATCACGATGAGTTCGCCGCCCGCGTTGCGCACGTCGCTCACGCGCCCGGTCGAAAGCACGGTGCCCGCGCCCACCAGCGCGTCGGCGGGCAGCGCCTTGCGGATCGCGGCGATGCTGTCGAACGGTTGGGGCGAGTTGAGCGGCACCTCGATCAGACGAAAACCCGCTTCGTAGAGCGCGCGGCCGTGTTCGGCGGCTTCGGCCGGCTGAATGCCGCGCACGATCGCGACCATGCGGCACGCCGCGAAAGCCGCGACGAAGCCCGCGTGCGGCGTGTACGGGGCGGGCAGATTCGGTTCGTGTTGCATGTCGGCTTCCTGTCGTTCCGGTCGGTTCATGTCGATTTCAGCGCGGCGCGACGAGCCCCGCCTGCACGGCGATGCGCCACAAGCCCTGCTCGGTCGCGTGCCGCACGAGCTGCGCGCCTTCGCAGCCGAACTGCGCGAGCGCAAGGCGATACCGCTCGCACAACGCCTCCGCGCCGATCAGTTGCGGGGCGCACGCGGCGAGCGACACGTCGCGCCGCGCGAGCGCCGCGTCGAGACCCGCGAGTTCGTGGCCGATCACGAGGCCCGAGAGATAGTCGGGCTGTTCGTCGGCGGCAAGCTGGCCCGTGAGGCCGAGCGTGCGCGCACTGAACGCGGTGGCGAGCAACCCCACGCAGCCCTGCTCGCGCGCGACGCTCACGCCGCGCAGGAACGCCGCCGTATCGGGCTCGGCGGGATGCTTCATCGTGCGGCCGAGAATCGTGTGCGCGCAGAGCGCCGCGTAGATTTCGCCGGTCATGAAGGTGTAGAAGCGCGCAATGCGCTCGCCTTCCACCACCACCCATTTCGCGTGCGTGCCGGGCAAACCGATCAGCGCGGGCGCGGCGTCCTGGCCGTGGTTGACGCCGCCGCTTGCACTGCTTGAGGCGCTTGCATCGCGTGGGCAGCTTGCCTCGCTCCACGCCTGCAACGCGCCGAAAATCTGCGTTTCCTCGCCGCGCATCACGTTGGGCAACGCGCCCGGTTCGAGCACGCCGGGCACCACGGCCACCTCCGCGCCCGAGGCGGCGCGCACGCGCACGATGCCGTCCACCAGCGCCTGCGCGCCCGCCGGCGTTTCCACGTAAGGCGCCTGCACCCAGCCCTGCGCGCTGCCCACCATGCCCGCGGCCAGCACGGGCAAACCGGGCGCTTGCGCGAGCCATACGCCCACGGCTTCGTCGAACGCGGCATCGAAGCCGCCTTCTTCCGCCGGCACCGGCAGGTTCATGATCCCCGCCGTCGAGGCGCGCGTGGCCAACACCTTGCCCGCCGCATCGAACAGATACGCGCGCAGCGAGGTCGTGCCCCAGTCGAGCGCGATCAGCGCGGCGTCGCGCGCGGCCGTCGCGTCCTGCGCGCCGTTGGCGTTCTTCTCGTGCGCCCTCATCGGCGAATCCTGCGCGTGGCGGGCTGCGGCGCCCGCCAGCCGAGTTCCTGCGAGATCGCACGCGCTTCGCGCTGCACGACGGGAATCAGTTCATCCATGCGTTCGAGCGGCATGTAGGGAATCGTGCTGGCGACGGAAAGCGCCGCGACGATCGCGCCGGACGCGTCGCGCACGGGCGCCGCCACGCAGCGGATCGAAATTTCGTTCTCCTCGAGATCGAACGTATAACCGCCGGCCGCGTAGGTGGCCATGCGCTTGATGAACGTGTCGGGTTCGAGGCTGTGATCGGGGCGAAAGCTCACGCCCGCCAGCGTGCGGCGCGAGGCGTCGAACAGCTCGCGCCACGTTTGCGGCGCGAGGTCGAGCATCATCGCCTTGCCGATGCCCGTGGACGCGAGCGGCATGCGGTGCCCCACGCGCGAGCGCATTTCGAGGCCGCGCTGGCCGGGAATCTTGTCGATGTAGAGCACGTCGTCGCCGTCGCGCACGCCGAGATGGATCGTGTCGAGCGATTGATCGGCGAGCACTTGCAGATGCGGGCGCGCCACGGCGGTGAGCGGCATCTGTTCGAGCGCGATGGTGCCCAGCTCGATGAGCTTCGGGCCGAGCAGATAGCCGCCCTGCACCTGCCGCAGATAGCGCGCTTGCACGAGGCTGGACACGAGGCGGTGCGTGGTGCTGCGCGTCGTGCCGAGCACCGCGCCGAACGAGCGCAGATCGCGCACGCCCGCCGCCGCCGCTTCGAGAATCGCGAGGCCGCGCAACAGCGTTTGCGTGCCGGCTTGCTGGGCGGAGCCGTCGAGCAGCGTGCTCGCGAGGCCGATTTCGTCGGCGCCGGGAGCACCCGCGCCCGCGCCGCGCGAGGTGGCGCGCGCGGGCGCCGCCGACGCTTCGTCGTGCCCGGCAACCGTGGGTGACATCGCTTTGTTCATGGCGATTTCGGGAAGAGACAAGGGAGCGGCGCGGCGTCAGGCGACGGCGCGCGAAGCCGGGCCGAAAACGGTGCAAGGCGCTGGCGCGCTCGGGTGCGCAAGGCGGAATGCGGCGCGCTTCGCGGGCTGCAACATGGCGGTGTCTCCGGTTGTCGCCGACATGCCTCGCGCCGTGCGCGGGTGCCGGGATGTGTCTCGATGTCTTGTGCCGATCGTCGGTCGATCGTCAGCCGGCTTTCTGGCCGATTTTTTAGCCGATCTGCGCGCTGCGCCTGGGCTGCGCGCCGGATCGGATGGATCGGATGGATCGGATTTTAGGCAGGTTTTTTCGAGTTCTCCAATATGTGATTGAGTGGCCCATATATTGGGATATTTCGGCGATTCGTGCGCCGAAGGCGTGCAAAGCCGCGCCGCGCAAGAAAAAACGGCTGCCGGATCGCTCCGGCAGCCGTTCTTCCTGAAGCGCGGCCCAGCAGGGCAACGCGTTACTTCCCCGCCGGCGCCTTGTACGCCACGCAGTCGATCTCGACCTTGCAGTCCACCACCATGCTCGATTGCACGCACGCGCGCGCCGGCGGATGCTCGCCGAAATATTCGCGGAACACCTTGTTGAACGAGGTGAAATCGCGCGCGTCGTCGAGCCACACGCCGCAGCGCACGACGTGCTCCGCGCCATAGCCCGCTTCCTTGAGAATGGCGAACAGGTTCTGGATCGCCTTGTGCGACTGCTCGACGATGCCGCCGTTGATGACCTCGCCGCCTTCCATCGGCGTCTGGCCCGAGACGTACAGCCAGCCGTCGGCTTCCACCGCGCGCGCGAACGGCAAATGCTGGCCGCCCTGGCCCTTGCCGCCTTCCGCTCCAATTCGTTTCATCGTTTGCTCCTTTGAGAATCGTGCGGCGCGCGCGGCTTCGCGAGCGTTGCGCGCCGAGGGTCGAAATTCGTTGATGCCGATACGGTTCGCCGCGAACAATGCGGCCTTAGAACGCCGCGCCGTCGGGCTGCGCCTCGCGCTTGCCGCGCGCGACGAAATGGCCCGCGCGCGCGCCCGTAGGCCGGCCGTCGCGGTAGGACAGCACGCCGTTCACCCACACCGCGTCGATGCCTTCGGCCACCTGTTGCGGCTTCTCGAAGGTCGCGGCGTCGCGCACCGTCGCGGGATCGAACAGCACGAGATCGGCATGCCAGCCCACGTGGACCTCGCCGCGCTGGGCAAGCCCGAAACGCCGCGCCGAAAGCCCCGTCATCTTGCGCACCGCCTCCTCCAGCGGCAGCAGCTTCGCGTCGCGCACGTAATGGCCGAGCACGCGCGCAAACGCGCCCCACAAGCGCGGATGCGGCAGCGGATCGTTCGGCAGGCCGTCCGAGCCCACCATCGACACCGGATGCGAAAGAATGCGCCGCACGTCGTCCTCGGACATGTTGTGATACACCGCGCCCGCCGGTTGCAGGCGCTTGCCCGCTTCCTGCTGCGACACGCCCCACTGCGCCGCGATGTCCCTGATGAGCTTGCCCGCCTGCTCGGGATGCGGCGTGGACCATGTAATCGTGATGTCGATGTCGCCCGTCACCTGCTTGAGATCGAGCGTCGACGAGCTGCGGCTGTACGGGTAGCAGTCGCAGCCCACCGGCTGATACTGGCGCGCGCCTTCGAGCGACGCGAGCACTTGCGCGCTGCGCCCCCAGTTCGACGGCCCCGCGCACTTCAGATGCGAGATCACCACCGGCACGCGCGCATGCTTGCCGATGCGATACGCCTCGTCCATGGCGTCGAGAATCGCGTCGAATTCGGTGCGCATGTGCGTGGTGTAGAGCGCGCCCGCGGCCGCGAGCGGTTCCGCGAGCGTCGCGACTTCCTCCGTCGATGCTTCGTACGCCGAACCATAGGCGAGGCCCGTCGAAAGACCGAGCGCGCCGTTCGCCAGCGCCTCTTCGAGCTGCGCGCGCATTGCCGCGACTTCCTCGCTCGTGGCCGCGCGCTTGAGGTCGTCGAGATGATTGTTGCGCAGCGCCGTATGGCCGATCAGCGCGCCCACGTTCACGGCGGGCTTCGCGGCGTTCACGGCCTGCACGTACGCGGCGAAGGTCGGATAGTCGAACGCCTCGCGCTCGCCGAGCAGATTCATCGGGTCGGGCGGATCGCCCTTGAGCGCGACCGGCGCGGCGCTGATGCCGCAATTGCCGACGATCACCGTCGTCACGCCCTGGCTGATTTTCGGCAGCATTTGCGGCGCGCGAATCACATGCGTGTCGTCGTGCGTGTGGACGTCGATGAAACCCGGCGCGAGCGCGCGGCCGTCGGCTTCGATCACCGTCTCCGCGAGCCAGTTCGAGAGATTGCCGATCGCGGCGATGCGCCCGTCGCGCAGCGCCACGTCGCGTTCGACGGGCGGCGCGCCGGTGCCGTCGTAGAGCATGGCGCCGACGATCAGCGTGTCGGCGGCTTCGGGATGCGAATGCATGCGCGTGTCCTCCTCGTTCCTCGTAGCGTGGATGCCGCGTGCCGGCGCTTCAATCGCCGAGCGGCTGGCGTTCGCCGCCGCCGCGATGCGCGTCGAGCGTGTGCTTCATGCGGCGCAACAGTTCGCGGCTCGTTTCCGACTGCGCGAGCGCGAGTTCGGTAACGAGCACGTCGAGCGCCATCATCATCGCGTAACGCGACGACGACGGCTTGTAGATGAAATCGGTTTCGCTCGTGACGATGGGCACGAGCCAGTCGGCGAGCGCCGCGAGCGGCGACGCGGGCGCCGTGATCGCCACGAGCTTCGCGCCGTAGTCGCGCGCGATGCGGCAGGCGTCGAGCAGCTCGGGCACGCGGCCCGTTACCGACAACGCAACCACCACGCAATCGGGCGCGAGCGTGCTGGCCACCATGCGCTGCAACAGGCTGTCCTGATACGACGCGACCGGCCGGCCGAGCCGCACGAGCCGGAAGCGCATTTCGTCGGCGAGCGCGCTCGAACCGCCGCCCATGCCGAACACGTAGATCATGCGCGCCCGCGCGAGCGCGGCGGCGGCTTCGGCGCACGGCGCCTGGCGCAGCAATTCGTGATTGCGCGCGAGCGCCGTATGCACCTCGTCGTACACGCGCGTGGCGAGCGAGGCGCCTTGCGCGGCAGCGGCGTCGTCGCGATGCGCTTCGCTTTCTCCCGTGCGCGGGGCCGCGGGGCGCAAAAAGCGTTCGCCCACCGCGGCGGCCTGCGCGAGCCGCAGCTTGAGTTCGCGCACGTCGGCGCAACCGACGGTTTTCGCGAACCGCGTGACCGACGCGACGCTCACGCCCGCACGCTGCGCGAGTTCGCCGATGCTCGCACGCGCGGCGCCCGCGAGATCGTCGAGGATCAGCGCGGCAACGTCGCGCTCGGCGGGACGCAGGCCCGGCACGCATTGCGCGATGCGTGCGACGATATCGAAGCGGGCGGGATCGGCGGCAAGATTCATGCGCGGAACGCAGGGGAGAACTGGCTGGAAAACGCGCCTGCCCGGCTGCTGCCGGCGCATGCCGCGTTGGCTCGCGTTTCTGTTAATAAATAACATTTCACGAGACGATATTACTTTGTGTACTATCGCTCAGTCAACGCCGAGCCGATGCGCATCGGCCAGCCGATAGACCAAGCAAGGCGAACAGGCCGGAAACCGGACCGTATGGAGCGAACGGAAATGAAAGTTACAAACTATCAGAGCGCGACGATCGACCCGAACAGCAAGGGTCTCGGCAACGTGCCGGGCGCGAGCGTGCCGCTCGCGGACGCATCGCGACTCGAATGGAATCTGCTGGCCGAGGACGTGAGCCTGCCGGCCGCCGTGCTGTACGCGGAGCGCGTGGAGCACAACCTCAAGTGGATGCAGGAATTCGTGACGCGCTACGGCGTGAAGCTCGCGCCGCACGGCAAGACCACGATGGCGCCGCAGCTCTTTCGCCGCCAGCTCGAAACCGGCGCGTGGGGCATCACGCTCGCCACGGCGCATCAAACGCGCGCGGCCTATCGAGGCGGCGTCACGCGGGTGCTGATGGCGAACCAGCTTGTCGGCCGCCGCAACATGGCCATCATCGCCGAACTGTTGAGCGATCAAACCTTCGAATTCTTCTGCATCGTCGATTCGGTCGAAGGCGTCGAGCAGCTCGGCGAATTCTTCCGCGCCTCGCGCCGCACGCTCCAGGTGCTGCTCGAACTGGGCGTGCCGCGCGGGCGCACCGGCGTGCGCGATACGCAAACGCGCAATGCCGTGCTCGAAGCCATCGCCCGATACCCCGACTCGCTCCAGCTCGCCGGCGTGGAAATCTACGAAGGCATTCTCAAGGAAGAAAGCGAGGTGCGCACCTTCCTGCGCGACGCGCTCAACGTCACGCAGGAACTCGCGGCGGCGGGCCGCTTCGCGCGCTCGCCCGCTTTGCTTTCGGGCGCGGGGTCGGCGTGGTACGACGTGGTGGCGGAAGAATTCGCGCCGGCGGCGAAGGCGGGCACGATCGACGTGGTGCTGCGCCCCGGCTGCTACGTGACGCACGACGTGGGCGTCTACAAGGCCGCGCAGTCGCAGATTCTCACGCGCAATCCGGTCGCGCGCGAAATGGGCGCGGCGCTGCAACCGGCATTGCAGCTATGGGCGTACGTGCAGTCGATTCCCGAGCCGGGCCGCGCGATCGTCGGCTTCGGCAAGCGCGACGCCGCGTTCGATGCAGGCTTCCCGGAGCCGTCGCGCCACTATCGTCCGTCGCAAGGCGGCGAGCCGCGCGAGGTGGCCGCGAAGGAAGGCTGGGAAGTGTTCCAGATGATGGATCAGCACGCCTACCTGCAAATTCCGGCGGGCGCCGATCTCAAGGTCGGCGACATGATCGCTTTCGATATCTCGCATCCGTGCCTCACGTTCGACAAGTGGCGCCAGGTGCTGATGGTCGATTCGTCGTATCGCGTGACGGAAGTGATCGAAACGTTCTTTTGAGCGCTTCGATCGGCCGAGGGCGCGGGCGGCGTTTTATTTGCTGCGTTGTTTGCTGCGTGGTTGCGGCGGCTTGATGGCGGCGTGGTTTAACTGCCTCGCGGCTTCGTTGCCGCTTCGTTGCCGCTTCATTGCCGCTTCATTGCCGCTTCATTGCCGCTTCATCGCCGCTTCATCGCCGCTTCATCGCCGCTTTATCGCGCTTCATCGCCGCTTCATCGCGGCTTCGTTGCCGCTTCGTTGCCGCTTTATTGCCGCTTCATCGCCGCTTCATTCCGCTTCCGGCAACGCCGTGCCCGCGGCGGCCGCCGCCTCGCCGATGCGCGCCTCCATCATCCCCAACGCGCCCGAGAGCGCCGCGAGCGCATCGTCGGGCAGCGCCATCGTCATGTTCAGGAACGCGTTGCGGCGCGGCAGCCCCTCTTCCACCACGGCGCGGCCCGCTTGCGTGAGCGTGACGTTCGTGATGCGGTTGTCGCGCTCGTCGGCGCGCCGCGCGATCCAGCCGAGCGATTCGAGCGGCTTCAACTGGCGCGTGAGCGCGCCCGGATCGACGCGCAGCCGTTCCACAAGCCGCTTCTGCGACGACTCGCCGTTCTGGTCGTAAAGCGCGAGCAGAATGCGCCAACGCGGCATCGGGTGCCCGACGCGCGCCTCGAACGCCGCCATGAACGCGCGGTACGTGCGCCCGAATTGCTGAACGATGGCGATGCGGTCCTGAGTTTCCATGGGCGGTATCTGCGTATGAAGCAACGAAAAAGCGGCGGGATCAATCCGCGTGAATCACGGGTTCGAGCTTGCGCTGGAGCTTGATGGGCGGCACGCGGCGCGTCTGCCACAACGAAATCAACGCGATGATAGCCGCCAGCCCGAGCCCAAGGTGAATCGCGCCCACGAGCGCCTCGCGCGCGGCTTCGAGCAGCGGCGCGCCGCGATGGCCCGCCTGCGCGAGATCGGCGACGAGCGCCGCTTGCGCGTCGCGGTTGATGAGGATTTGCGGATCGGCGAGCTGCGGCAGCCAGTGCGTCGCGCGATCGGCGTCCAGCGCCTTCTGCACGCCGCTCGTGTAAAGCTGCGTGACCATCGTGCCCACGATCGCCGTGCCGAACATGCCGCCGATCATGCGCAGCGATTGCAGCAGCGCCGTGGCAATGCCGAGGTGCTCGCGCCCGGCGGTCTGCTGCGCGAAGATCGTGAGATTCGGCAGCACGAAACCAAGCCCGAGACCGCCCACGATCATGCTGCCCATCAGCACGCCGCGCGGCGTGCCACGCGTGGCGACGGCGATCACGCAACAGGAGAACGCGATCATCGTGAAACCGGTGTAGAGCATGAAATTCGGCTTGCTGATGCGCGACACGATACGCCCGTTCGCAATGCTGCCGATGGTGATGAACACGACGAACGGCGTGATCACGACGCCCGCCTCGTTCGGCGTCATGCCGAAACCGCCTTGAAACAGCAGCGGCGCGTAGAACAGCAGCGAAAACAGCGTGAAACCGCCCAGCACCGCCAGCGTGAACAGCGCGCTCAGGCTCTTGTTGCGAAACATGTCGATGGGCAGGATCGCCTGCGGGCAGCGCCGCTCCCAGCGCCACAGCGCCCAGCCCGAAATCGCGGCGAGCGCGAGCAGGCCGAGCGCCGGCGCCGTGAACGCGTGCCCCGGCAAGCGCTCCACGAACAGTTGCAGGCTGCCGAGCGTGAGCGCGATGAGCAGCGCGCCGGGCCAGTCGAGCCGCATGCGCTCCCGATGCGCGACGTGCCGCAAGTGCGGCAGATAGCGCCACACGAAGTACGCCGAAATCAGCCCGACCGGCAGATTGACGTAGAACACCGAGCGCCAGCCGCAATATTGCGTGAGAAAGCCGCCCAGCGACGGCCCGACCGCATTGGCGATGCCGAACGCCGAACTCATCAGCACCTGCCAGCGCAGGCGCACGACGGAATCGGGGAAAAGATCGGGAATGCAGGCGAACGCGGTGCCCACGAGCATGCCGCCGCCGATGCCTTGCAGCCCGCGCGCGAGCACGAGAAACAGCATGCTGTTGGCCGCGCCGCACAGCACCGAAGCGCCCGTGAACACGACGATCGACGCGATCACGAACGGCTTGCGGCCGTAGTAATCGCCAAGCCGGCCGAAAATGGGCACGGTGATGACCGAGGTCAGCAGATACGAGGTGGCGACCCACGCGTACAGCTCGAAGCCGTGCAGTTCCGCGACGATGGTGGGCAGCGCGGTGCCGACGACGGTCTGATCGAGCGCGACCAGCATCGTCACGAAGGAAACGCCGAGCATCGCGAGCAGCGACTCCCGGAACGGCAGAACCTGCCCGCTCGAATGGTGGGCGGCGGTGTGAACGGCCATTTTTGATCCAGCAACGGTTGACGCGTCAAAGAATCGACATCATAGCATGAGCCGTCCGTTAAACTGGGACGCCAGGCGCTGCAACCGCGCCTCGAAAACCGGGAACATTATGACCCCTGATAGCCACGATCCACTGCCGCCCACCGCCCTGCTCTCGCCCGACGATCTCGATGCGCTGCGGCACGCGAAGCATCGGCTGGAAACGCCGCCGCTCGGCATGAAACTCGCGGCGATCGTCGGCGCGCCGGTGGAGAAGCTGATCGCGCGGCTGCCCGGCATCGCCAGCGACAAGGTCACGGACGCGACGCAAAGCGCGCTGCGCAAGTGCCTGCAACTCGCGTTGCGCACGCTCGGCAAGCCCGGCGCGCAGGCGGTGCCGGCCGACGCGGCGAAGCCCGATGCGAAGCCCAGCAACCTGCTGCACAAATTTGCCGTGGCCACCACGGGTGCGGCGGGCGGCGCCTTCGGCCTGTTCGCGTTGCCGGTCGAGTTGCCCGTCACGACCACGTTGATGTTCCGCTCGATCTGCGACATCGCCCGCAGCGAAGGCGAGGATCTCGCGAGCGCCGGCGCCCAGCTCGAGTGCCTGACCGTGTTCGGCATGGGCGGGCGCTCCGCCGCCGACGACGAAGCCGACTTCGGCTACTTCATCGCGCGCGGCGCGTTGGCCCAGGCGGTGTCGAAAGCCTCCTCCGAAATGGCAACCAAGGGTTTTGCCGCGCACGGCTCCACGGCGCTCCTCAAGCTCATGCAGACAGTGGCCGCGCGCTTTTCGGTGCAGGTGAGCGAGCAGGTCGCCGCGAAGTCGATTCCGGCGATTGGCGCGGTGCTCGGCGCGATGGTGAACACCGTCTTCATCGATCACTTTCAGCAGGTCGCGCACGGGCATTTCACCGTGCGGCGGCTCGAACGCCGCTACGGCGAAGCGGCCGTGCATGCGGCTTACGACGCGATCGACGTCGCGCTCGATTGAACTTCGCGGGATTGAGCGTCGCGTCTGGGCGTGCGGCGCGGCGTGCGTTTGGGGGCGCGTCTGGGCGGTCGCTTCTGCGTTCGGTTCTGCGTTCGTTGTACGTTCGCGGTCGCTTAGGCGTTTGTTGTGCGTTCGCGTTCGCTTAGGCGTTCGTTGTACGTTCGCGTTCGCTTAGGCGTTCGTTGCGCGTTCGCGCTCGCTTAGGCGTTCGTTGTGCGTTCGCGCTCGCTTGTGCGTTTGTTGTGCGTTCGCGTTCGCTTAGGCGTTCGTTGTGCGTTCGCGCTCGCCTATGCGTTTGTCGTGCGTCCGCGTTCGCTTATGCGTTCGTCGTGCGTTCGCGCTCGCTTAGGCGTTTGTTGTGCGTTCGCGTTCGGTTCCGAGTTCGCCTATGCGTTCGTTATGCGTCCGCGTTCGCTTATGCGTGAATCCGCGAGTTCGTTTCTCTATTCGCTTGCGTGTTCGCCCGTGCGTTCGCGCCCGGCCCATCCGCGGTGACACGGCGCACGAAGCGCGCGGCGGCGTCGAGCGTGCGGCGCGCTTCGGGCAGGAACGGCGCGTAAATCGGCCAGATGTGCGGCAAGCCGTGCGCCGTCTCGCACTCCACCTGCACGCCGGCTTCGAGCGCGCGCGCCACGACGCGGCGCGTGTCGTCGAGCAGCGTTTCGCTACTGCCGACGTGAAAGCTCAGCGGCGGCAAACCGCGCAGATCGGCGTAAAGCGGCGAAACATACGGATGCGTCGAGTTCGTCTCGCCGCGATACAACGGCGCGATGCGTGCGAATACGTCGCCGCAGAACATCGGGTCGCGGCCGTCGTTATCGCGAATCGAAGCGCCCGTCGCGGCAAGATCGGTCCAAGGCGAAAACAGCAAGGCGCCCGCCGGCAGCGGATCGCCCGCGTCGCGCAGCGCCACCAGCGTCGCGAGCGCGAGGCCACCGCCCGCCGAATCGCCGGCAATCACGATTGATCGCGGCGAAACGCCATCGGCGAGCAAGCATCGGTACGCAGCAAGCGCGTCGTCGTGCGCGGCGGGAAACGGGTGCTCGGGCGCGAGCCGGTAATCGAGCGAGAAGCAATCGGCGTCGGCGCGTTTCGCGAGGCCGAACGTGATCGTGCGATGCGTGCGCGGCGAGCAGAAGTAATAGCCGCCGCCATGCAGATAGAGGATGACGCGCGACGCGGCGACGTCATTGCCCGCGGCGCGCTCGCGCGCGAGCCACTCGCCGCGCAAGGGCGCGCCGGGTAAATCTCGCTGCCCGCCGCGCCGCTTTTCGTATTGCTCGCCGCGTTGTTCGCCGCGTTGTTCAGCGGATTTCTCGCCGCGCTGCTCCCCGTACTGCTCGCGCAGATGCCAGCCGCGCGGCGGACGCGGCGTCCAGATGCGCCGCGCCGTCAGGGCGCGCACGCGCGCGACGTCGATCGGCTTGCGCGTTTCAGGCAGAAAATTGCGGCGCAACGACCAGCAGATCAGTGTGTTTTGCCAGCTCATCGGACCGGTTCCTGCCGCTTTGCCTGTTCGTTTCACCGCGCGCTTCATCCGCGCGTTTCACCTACGCGCTTCATCCGCGCATTATTTGCTCAGGCGTTCTTGCTCGCCTTCGGGGCGTCAGCTCGCGGGCAACACCTGGCCGCGAATTTCGCCGGACGGGTTCTGCTGCGTGTGAACGTTGAAATACCACTGGCCGCCCATCAGGTCGGTGACCTGCTTGTCGTTGAGCGTGGCGGACCCCTTGATCGGGCTCGCCAGCTTGTCCTTTGGAATCGGCACCTGCACGTTCGCATTCTGGCCGACCGGCGCCGGACCATGGAAATGCGCGGCGGTAGCCGGACCTGACAGCCCTTCGTAAGTCACCGTCCACGTGAGCGATTTCGTCGACGTGTCGAACGTGGCGTTGAGCATGCCGTGGCCCTGGCTCACGCGCGGCGGCACTTCGCTGGACGGTTCGAGATCGGCTTTCAGCGCGACGGTATCGGCAAAAGCGGCGCTGGAAACGAGAACACTGAATGCGAGGGCGAGCTGAAGCGGACGAAGCGCAATCATGGGATTTCTCCTGTTGTTTTTGCGCGCCCTGGCGGCGAGCCAGGGCCGCGCTCCCACATGCTAGTGCAAATCCGCGGAGTGCGTCCGTTGCGACGATGGCGCGCGGCGCCGGCACGTACCTTCACATGCGCACGAACGCGCATGAACACGAAAAAACGCGCATAAAAAAAGGGCGCCGCAAGCGACGCCCTTCAACCCAAGTACTACCTTCTTGCCATCCGGTGCCTCGCGCCCGCGCCAGCCTGGCGGCGGCAACAAGCGCGATTAACCCGAATTTCTTAGAAGCGGTGACGGATACCCGTCGTGATCACGCCTTGGTTCTTCGACGACGAAACGCCGCCATCCGCCGTCACGCCGACTTGCGTCAGGCCGACTGCGTTCTGACCAGCGCCCCAGAGGCCAACGCCTTCGAGGTACACGTCGGTGCGCTTCGAGAGCGCGTAGTCAGCCTGGAGGCCGAACTGGTTCCAGTGCGCCGAGTTGCTGCCGGTAACCGACGTGAGCGGCAGCGTGCCGCGCATCGTCGTGTACGTGTACATACCGCCGATGGCGAGCGCCGGCGTCAGGTTGTAACGCACGTTCGCTTCGAGGTTGTTGATACGCACCGAGTCGTTCACCACGTCGTTCACGCGCGTTTGCGTGAAGACCACGCCGCCGACCAGCGGGCCGTAGGCGTAGCTTGCACCGGCGCCCCACGTACGCTGACGCTGGCTGTCGGCGCCGAAGGAATTGAACATGCCCGAGATCGGCGTGCCGGCAACCGAAGCGCTGCCATTGGCGCGGTCCAGACCTTGCACTTGCGAGTACGCGGCGCCGAGACGCAGGCCGCCGTAGTTGTAGCTCGCGCCTGCGCTGTACTGACGGCCGTTGGCGAAGCCGCCAGCCTGGTTCGAGAAGCCGTACATGCCGCCGAACTCGAAGCCCGAGTAGTTGGCGCTGCGGAACTTGATCGAGTTGTTGATCGAGTACGAACCGTTCAGGTTGTCGTTGTCGCCGAGGTGCGCCATGTAGGTGCCGCCCCACGTGCCGACTGCCGTCAGCGGTGCCACGTAGTCGATGACCGAGTCGAACTGGCGGCCGAGCGTGACCGTGCCGAACTGGTCTTGCGTCAGGCCGACATAAGCCTGGCGATTGAACAGGCCGCCGTTCAGGCCGCCGTTCATCACGTCGAAGCCGCTTTCGAGGGTGAAGATCGCGCGCAGACCGCCGCCCAGATCTTCCACGCCGCGCAGGCCCCAACGGCTTGCCTGCACGTTGCCGCTGGTCATGCCGAACTTGTTGTGGCCGACCAGGTTGCCGTTGACGTCATAGCCCGTTGCCTGGTTGGTGGTGTACGTGAAACCGGCATCGACGATACCGTAGAGCGTCACGCTGCTTTGGGCGTACGACGCCGATGCGAAAGTCGCGGCGACTGCCGCTGCGATAACGAGTTGCTTTTTCATATGCTTCCTTCGATGCAAGGCCTTTCGGCAAAAATGGATGCCGTCGCCGGCCTCACGCCGGCATAGCGATTCCATGGCGCCGCGAGGGCGGCACCGCATTGATATGCATGGCGAAGTGTATGGGTGCCGCTTTTGCACAGGCCATCCCGCAAGCCGGCAAAAGCTTTTTCGAAGAAGTGAAAAATAGCTGCGGTTAACCCTTGAACAGCTTGAGCGTCAGTGCTCGCAAGCTATCTCGTATTTGCACGAAAACGGCCTGCGCAAAGCCGTATCCCGATAATGCGTTGTCCCCAGACAACACGCCGATTTCGGGACAACGCGGGATTCGGACGATTCCCATTCGCCGCGCGCACGCGTGTCGGTAATATCCGTCGCGGCTGGCATCGGTGTCCGTCATTGCGCATGGCCGCTTTCGCTTCGCCTTCGTCTCCACCGTCGTCTCGATTCACTCGCGTTCCGCACGCATCGGCTCGCATCGAAGTTTCTCTCGCATCATGTCCACGCGCCCCAAAACGATGAATCAGCTTCAAGCGATGCGCGTATTCGTGAGCGTCGCCGAGCACGGCTCGTTCGGGCGCGCGGCGGCAAGCCTCTGCATGTCGAATGCGGTGGTCACGCGCTACGTGGCCCTGCTCGAAGCGCATCTCGAAACCCGGCTCATCAATCGCAATACGCGCAGCGTGTCGCTCACCGAAGCGGGCGCCGCGTACGCGCACGGCTGCCGCCAGGTGCTCGACGACCTCGATCGCATCGAAACGCATATCGCACACGGTGTCACGGTGCCCTCGGGGACGCTGCGCATCGTGGCGCATGCATCGTTTTCGCTGCACGATCTTACGCCGCTGCTCAGGCAATACCTCCGCGCGTTCCCGAAGGTGCGGCTCTCGCTCACGCTGCTGCATCGGCCCGTCGATCTGATCGAGGAAGGTTTCGACGCCGGCATCGTCGCGCCGCGCCAGGTAAGCGGCGGCACGCTGATCCGCCGCCCGCTCGTGAGCGTCGCGCCCGTCGCCGTGGCCGGTCCCGCGTACTTCGCCTCGCATGCCACGCCGCTGCGCCCCGCCGATCTCGCGCATCACACGCTGCTCGCGCCCTCGGCCGACATTCACGGCAACGAATGGCACTTCCAGCGCACCGACGGCACGCGCGAACCGGTGCTGATCGAGCCCGCCTATGCGGTCAACAATTCGGTGATGTTGCGTCAGGCCGCGCTGGCGGGCATGGGCATCACGATCCTGCCGGCGAACCACGTATCGGTCGATCTGGCGCAGGGCGCGCTCGTGCGCGTGCTGGCCGAATGGGAGATTCGCGACGCGGACAAGGAACTGTCGCTGGTTTATCCGGGGCGCCGCCATGTGCCGGCGAAAACGCGCTCGTTCGTCGACTTCACCGTCGAGTGGTTTCGCAAGCAGGAATCTGAAACGCATAGCGCAGCGCGGGCCGAAGCGGATGAAGCGGCCGGGGCGCCGGCGATTATTCCTACTTCTGGTAACAGTTAATTGACCGAAATTGTCTCGATCTCTGACAGCGCGACCACTAAGCTTGGGGCTGCGAGAAGTGACTCTTCATCGAAGGGTCTCCAAGCTTGAACGCGGCTTCGGCCGCGTTTTTTTTCGCCGGTTTTTCACCTGTTTTTGCGCATTCCGGCGTCTTTCCACTATGTGAACGCCGGCGCGCCGTTCGTTAGCGCAATGCAAGCCGTGCCGCGTCGCGCGGCTCAAGCCAGCAACGCCGCCTGCTGTTCGATGCCGCCGAGCATGGCCTGGCAGGTGCGGATCAGCGCATGGCCTTCCTCGCGCAACTGCGTGGGCGCCTGCGTGTCCATATGGCGACGGAACGTCTCCAGTTCCGCGAGCAGCGCCGGATATTGCAGCACGCCCACGGCGCCCGCCATGCGGTGATGCCATTCGCGCAGCCGTGCAATGTCGATTTTCTCCAGCAACGGCGGCAGCGCGTCCAGGTCGTCGCGCATGGCCGAAATGAACGAGCCGAGCAGCGTCTTCACCGTCGCTTCGCCGCCCCAAACCTGGATCATGTGCGCGATGTCGAGCGGTTCGAACGTGCGCGCAGCCGTGGATTTGTCGACGCTCGCGGCACCGGCCGGTTCCCCGCCCGCCGCGGCGCGCCCAGCCGCGCCGCTGTCTCGCGCGCCCTCGTCGGGCAGCGGGCGCTGCGCGCCGTCCACGCCGAACCAGCGCGCGAGATGCTCGCGCAACGTGGCCACGCGCGTGGGCTTGATGAGGCAGTCGTCCATGCCCGCCTCGCGGCATTGGGCGCGGCTTTCGGGCGCCGTGTTCGCCGTGATCGCGAGAATCGGCAGAGGATGCGCGCTGGCCATGCGCTGTTCCCGCTCGCGCACGCGGCGCGCGAGATCGTAGCCCGAGACGTTCGGCATATGGCAATCGGTGATGAGGCAGCCGTATTCGGTCGTTTCGATCGCCGCCAGCGCCTGCGCGCCGTCATCGACGACATCGCACGCGAAGCCGAGCAGCGCCAGTTGATGGCGGATGAGTTCCTGATTCACGGGATGATCCTCGGCCACGAGAATGAGGCGCCCCGCCGCCCGCTCCGTCTCGCGCTCGGGCGCGGCGAGCAGCGGCGTTTCGGGTGCGCCGGGGGCGCCGGCCGACGAGCGCGGCTGCCACGCGGGCTTGAGCGGCAAGCCCGCGAGCGCCATCGCGCAGGCCGCGCTCAGCCCGCGCCACGACAGCGGATTGACGCTCACGCGCACGCCGGTCTCGGCCACGCGATAGCCGGTCGGCTTGGGATTCTCGGTCAGCCAAAGCACGGGCGTGCCCATCTTGCCGAGACCCGGCGCATGGCTTTCCGACGCGAACACCATGTCGGCCTTGCCTTCGCGCACGAAACGCGCGAGGTTCGCGGGCGCCACGCGCTGCATGGTCATGCCGAGCGCCTCGCAGAAGTTCGTGAGCGCCGCCGCCGTGCTGTCGTCCTCGTAGGCGATCACGCCGCGCTTGCCGCGCAGGCCGTCACGCGCGCTGTCGCGCGTTTCGACGGGCAGCACGATTTCGAGCGTGAGCCGCGTGCCCCGCCCCACCTCGCTTTGCAGATCGAGCGTGCCGCCCATCAACGCGGCCAGCCTGCGGCAGATCGTGAGTCCGAGCCCGGTGCCGCCGAAGCGCCGCGTGGTCGAGGTTTCGGCCTGCACGAAAGGCTCGAAGAGTTGCGCCTGCGCGTCGGGGGCAATGCCGATGCCGGTGTCGATGACCGAGATCGCCAGTTGCTGCCGTGCGAACGCGGCCCCCGCGGCGTCGAGATCGCGCGCCCGCACGAGCACGCGCACTTCGCCTTGGAGCGTGAACTTGATCGCGTTGCTCAGCACGTTGAAGAGAATCTGGCGCAGGCGCACGCTGTCGCCGCGCAGCGTGGCCGCGACGCCCGGCTCGACGTCGACGCGCACTTTCAGGCCTTTTTCGTGCGCGCGCGCGGAGAGCAGCCCGACCGCGTTGTCGACGAGCTCGCGCACGTCGAACGGCTGCGAGTCGATCACGAGATGACCCGCCTGGATCTTCGAGTAGTCGAGCAGATCGTCGAGAATTTGCAGCAGCGCGCCCGCCGACTCGTGAACCATGCCGACCATCTGCGTCTGGTCGGGATTGAGCGGCGTGCGCTCGAGCACTTCGACGAGACCCAGCACGCCGTTCATGGGCGTGCGGATTTCGTGGCTCATCATCGCGAGGAAATCGTCCTTCGCGCGCGAGGCCGCTTCGGCCACGTCGCGCGCATGTTCGAGTTCGTGCGCGCGCGCATGCTCCACGTTGGCGTCGACCGCGTAGCCGCTCCAGATCATCGCCCCGTCTTCGGCGCGGCGCGGCACGAACGCCGCGCGCACCCACACCACGCCGGCCGAGCCGTGAAAGCGGAATTCCATGTGTACGGCCGCCGAGCGGCGCGCCGAACGCTCGAGCGACGCCACGAGACGCGCGCGGTCCGGGCGGCACACGCGCGCGAGATCGACGCCATGCGTGCGCATGAGCGTTTCGGCCGTCTCGCCGAGGAGGCGCTGCGTGTCGCCGCCGATATACGGAAACGAATAGGTGCCGTCGCGCGCGCGCTGCAACTGGAACACGACCACGGGCAGCGAACGCGTGACTTCGGAGAGCAGCCGCTCCGACTCGCGCGCGCGTAATTCGGCGCGACGAATGTCGGTGACGTCGATCAGGGTGCCGAGCACGCAGAACGGCGCGCCATGCAGGTCGCGGCACAGGCGCGTCCAGAAGATGCCGTGGCGCAACTCGCCGTCCGTCGCTTCGTACATGAGTTCGACGCGCTGGTTGCTGGCTTCGGCGATGGTCTGCCGATACAGCTCGTCCATGCGGCGGCTGTTCTCCACTCCCCACGCGACCACGACCGCGCCCGAGCGGCCGAGCACCTGCGCGCGCGGCAGTCCCGTGGTTTCCTCGAACGCGCGATTGACCGCGAGATAACGATTGTCGAGATCGCGCGCGCCGAGCGGATACGGGATCATTTCCATCATCGTGTCCTGCAACTCGACCTGACGCGCCAGCACGCGCTCGGCGCTGCGGCGGCGCTGCATCTCGCGTTGCAGGAGCATGTAGGCGCGCAGCATGACGACGAGCAATACGCCGAACACGATCAGGAGCGGCAGCAGACGCAGCGCGTTGACGCTCCAGCCGCCCGCGCGCGTGGCGGTGGCCGCCGTCCAGCGATTGCGGATTCGCTGCTGCTCGACGGGCAGCATCGCGTCGAGCGCGCGGTCGATCAGGCGCGCGAGCGGCGCGAGGTCGCCGCGCACGGCGAACGCCGTGGAGTCGTCGATGCCGGTCGCGCCCAGCACTTTCAGCGTTTCGAGATAAACGCCGCTCAACGGCGCGTCGAGCGCGGCCGCGTTGCCGAGAAGCACGTCGGCCTCATTGTGCGCGACCATCCAGAGCCCGGTGTCGAGGCTTTCGGCATGCACGAGCTGCGAACCGGCAAGACCGGCGGCCATGTCGGGCGGCATGCTCGCATGCGGCGCGAGCACGATGCGGCGGTCGGCGAAGTCGGCGAGCGCGTGCGCCATCGGCTCGTTGCGCCGGCCGACCATGACGAGCGGATAGTGCTCGAACGCTTTCGTGTAGACGACGCCCGCGCCGAGCGCGGCGTCGTTCGCGGAGGTCGCCGCGAGTGCGAGCTCGCCGCGTTCCAGCGAACCGGCAACGCGCGCCCACGGCGTGACGGGCACGCGCTCGAACCGCACGCCGAGCGTGCGCTCGAGATAGTCGAGATAGTCGTTGACCATGCCCGACGGCGCGCCGGTGCCGCCCTGGGAACTGAACGGAATCCAGCCGGCGTCGTAGCCGACCTTCAGCGGCGGCAGCGCGCGCAACCACGCCCGCTCCCTGGCGGTGAGCACGAACGTCGGCTGGGCGGCGGCGTCGACGTCGCTCGCATCGCCGAGCCAGCGCGCGCGCAGCGCCGCCGCCGAAGCGGGCCGCACGCCGCCGAGCAGCGTGTTGAGCCGGTCGCGCAATGCGAGCTTCGACACGGGCACGCCGAATCGCGCTTCGTTCGATCGGCCGCGCTCCTCGAACGCGACGCGCAGATCGCGAAACGCATCGAACGAAAGGTGATAGCGCGTGACCGGAGAAAAGCCCGCGTACACCTGCGCGACGCCTTCCGCCACGGCATGAAGCGCCGCCGGCGTGTTCGGATAGGTTTGAATGCGCGCGTTCGGAAATCGCTCCCGCAGGCTCGCTTCGAGCGCATAGCCGCGCTCGATCGCGATGGTCGCGCGCGCGAGCCGCTGCGCCGTGGTGGCGATCCGTTCGAGCCCGGCCCGCGTCACGAAAGCGCTGGTGCCGGAAAGGTACGGCGTCGTGAACGCGAGGCAGCGTTCGCGCGAGGGCGTATGCGCAATGTTCAGCACGATGTCGATTTCGCCCGCGCACGCGGCGGAGAGCAAGGCTGGCATGTCGGCGAACACGCGCGGCTTCAGTTGCACGTCCTCGCCGACGACGAGGCGCAGGTAATCGGCGCTGTAGCCGGTGAGCGACGCGCCTTCGAGTCCTTCGAGCGGCATCCAGCCGCCCGCCGGCACGCCGATCACGAGCTGCGGCTGGTCGATGCCTCGCTGCGGCGCTTCGGCGGCGCCGGCGAGGCGCGCCGCGAACAGGCACGCGAGCGCCGCCGCCAGGGTCGCTGCCGGCGCCAGCCTGCGCACCGCACGCACGAGCAACGCGCCGCAATGCGCGCGAGGGGCCGCGGTAAAGAGGAAGGCGAGAAAGAGCGGGATCATCGAAATCAATACGGACGGCATGCGCGGCGGGCTTGGCGATTCGGCGACAGGCGCTTACACGCCGTCGCGCGGCTGCGTGGCTGCGCACACGCTGTCGTGCGGTTTGCGGAGCAAGCGGTGCGCGAGGCCCGCCGCCGCGCCGCCCGCGAGCGGCGCGGCCCAGAAAAGCCAGAGTTGATCGAGCGCCCAGTCGCCGACGAATAGCGCGGGCCCCGTCGAGCGCGCGGGATTCGCGCCGCCGTTGCTGACCGGCACCGCGATCAGATAAATGGCCATGAAGCACGCGCCCACCGCGAGCGGCGCCGCCTTGCGCCGCCCCGCCGTGCTCGACATGACGAGCTGCACGAACACGAGCACGAAGGTCAGCACGCATTCGAGCGCGAACACGGCCGCGAGCGAGTATTCGCCCGGCGAGTGATCGTCGTAGCCGTTGCTGCCGAAGTCCGCGATGGCCACCGAGAAGCCCGGCCGCCCGCCCGCGATGCGCATGAGCAGCGCCGCGCCGAGAACGGCGCCGAAGGTTTGCACGGCGATGTACGGCGCGACGTCGCGCACGGGAAAGCGCCGCGACACGGCGAAACCGATCGTGACGGCGGGATTGAAATGCGCGCTCGACGCGCGCGCGGCCGCGTACCCGGCGACAGTGAGCGCAAGGCCGAAAACCATGGCCATTTCGAGCACGTTGCAGCCCTGCGCGGGGACGGTTGCGTTCAGCACCGTGGCCGCGCAACCGGCAAACACGAGCCAGGCCGTGCCCGCGCCCTCGACCGCCAAACGCTTTGCGAGCTTCATTCGTCTCTCCGTGTGCTTCGGGATCGCGCGTGGTGGCCGTCGGCCAGGTCGACAGTGAAGCGGCACTTTGTCTGGCAGGCTCTACTGAAATCGTATTGCCGGAGCGGCAATATCTGACGAACTACGCGCCAAATTTGGAAGTATGGAGAGACAATCCCCGCAATCAGATAGGACAACTCTGAAATTAAGGCAGACGCTACGCAGGACGACGTAGGACTTCAGGTGATGCCGACGAGCGTCGCGAAATCAATGAGATCGCGTTCGGTGACGAGCCCGAGCTTGCGCATCGTGCTGCGCTTTTGCGAGCTGATGGTTTTCACACTGCGTTGCAGGCGATGCGCGATCTGCCGAACCGGCATGCCCTGCGCGTAGAGCTGGAACACTTCCCATTCGCGCGCGCTCGGCACGCCCGCGCACGGCGCGCACTCGGCGCCCGCGTTGTCGAGCGCCGCGCGCGCCTGGTCGGACAGGAACGGCCGGCGCGCATTCGCGGCCGCCAGCGCGGGCAACAGCGCCACGGCAACGTCGCGCTTGTCGACGATCACGTCGAGGCCGACTTGCAGCAAACCGGTGAGGATTTGCGGCGTCGACACCATCGTGAGCACCACGACGCCGGGCGCGTCGCTCGCGCGCACGAGACGCCGCAGCACGGCGAGCGAGCTGTATTCGCCTTGCAGGCCGGGCATGCAGAGATCGGCGACCACGAGGTCGCATGGCGTCATGTCGAGCTGCGTGGCGAGTGCGAGCGTGTTGTCCGCCTCGCCGACCACGACCGCGCACGACTCGCTGTGCAGCAGCTTCGTCACGCCGAGACGCACGCAGGCGTGATCGTCGGCAACGATCACGCGCGGCGGCGTGCTCGCCAGGCTCAGGGCGTCTTGCGCGTCATCCATGATGAGGTTCTTTCTTGAATAGCGACGTTGCGCGGAGGCTGCACGGAGGTAGCGCGGAGGTTGCGCGCGAGCCGTGCCGTACTTCACACCGGCTCGATCTGGGTCACGCCGCATTCGACGGCGAAACGGTAAAGCTCGATATCGTTGGTGAGCGCGAGCTTTTTCATCGCCGAGCATTTCTGCGCGCTGATGGTCTTGACGCTGCGCCCGAGCAAGCCCGCGATTTCCGTCACGCCCAGGCCCTTCGCATAGTGCGTGAGCACCTCGAACTCGCGCCGCGTCAGCAGCCGGTGTACTTCCTCGCGGCGCTCCGTGCGCGCCGCTTCCGCAAGCAGATCGCGCACGACGGGACCGAGGTAATGCTCGCGCGCCATGGCCGAGACGATGGCGACGGGAATCAGGTCGATGCGGTCGCGCTTGCTCAGCACGCCTTCCACGTCGAGCCCGATGGCCTTGCGCAGCGCGGCGGCGTCGCTTTCCATGGTGAGCACGACGACGGGCTTGTGCGGAAACTGCTGGCGAAACGCGCGGATCGTTTCGTGAGAATCGAACTGGGCGGCCGCGGTCATGTGAAGATCCATCAGCACGAGATCGAACGCGTGCTGCGCGGCCGCCTCGAACAGCGACGGCACGGTTTGCGCGCGCGCGACGATTTGCAGGTTCGGATAATTCGACAACAGGCTTTCGAGCGCGAACAGCACGAGCGGATGATCATCGGCGAGAATCACGCGCACGGGCGCGGCCATGTCGGACAGCTCGGCTGCCGGCGCGCCGCGCATGGAGCGCGCATCGCTCGGAACGTGCACCGAATGCAGCGACTGGGGCTGCGCCGACGATTGCGGCGACGGCTGTGGCGACGATTGCGATGTCGATTGCGCTAGCGATTGCGCTGACGTTTGCACCGCCAATTGCGATGTCGATTGCGCTAACGATCGCACCGCCAATTGCGACGTCGATTGCGCTGACATTTGCGCCGCCAGTTGCGATGTCGATTGCGCTGACGTTTGCGCCGCCAATTGCGATGTCGATTGCGCTGACCATCGCGCCGCCAATTGCGGGGGCGGAGGCGGCTGCGCGGTGACGATGTCGTGCCCGCAACGCGGCGCGAGCGAGTCGAAATGCATAGTCATATCAGTCCGTGTGCTCTGACGAACGCGAACAGGCCCGCGTCGTTGCTGACGCCCAGCTTCGCCATGGCGTCGCGCTTCTGGCGGCTGACGGTGCGCACGTCGCGATCGAGCGTGCGCGCAATCTCGGTGATGGTGCTGCCGCAGACGAACTTGCGGATCACCTCGGATTCGCGCGGCGTGAGGCGCGGCAGCGGCGAACCGATGCCGAGGTCGCCGACCGCGAGTTCCTGCTGGATGGACGGGCTCAGCCACGCGTGGCCCAGGCCCGCGCCGCGCACGGCGCGGGCGAGTTCGTCCATGGACTCGCTCTTGCGCAGCATGGCGATGACGCCCGTGTTCATGACGGCGCGCAGAATGGCGACGTTCGCGATGCTCGTGAGCACCACCACGCGCAAGTCGGGCCAGTCGCGGCGCAGGCGGCGCACGAGACGCAAGCCGTCTTCGGCGTCGCCCCTGGGTTCGGGCATGGTGAGATCGGTCACGACGATGTCGCAGTTCACCGAGTCGAGCAGATCGAACAGCCCGCTCGCGCTCGACGCCTCGCCGACCACTTCGATGTCCCCGGCGGCAACGAGTGCGGAACGGACGCCGAGCAGGACGAATGGATGGTCGTCCGCCAGGACGGCACGTAACTTCACACTGTTCTCCTTCGAATTCAATGGTGCTTTCGCAGGCGGCGCCCGATGCCGGACCCGCCGACGGAATCGCACATGACTTGGCGCCACGCACCAAGGTCATTTATCAGACCATTGAAATTCGTCCCTCAGAATCGGAGATTTCCGAATCGTTAAATTCTCCTTAATTTATCCGCTACCGTGCGATGCCCACCGGCTCGTTTTCCGAATCAAATCGCATATTAAATGCGAACATCCCAAATTTTTATCGAATTCCTAAGTTAATTCGCGACGCGTGTTCGGGTTTGTCGAGCCCCCTTATCGGCGTAACAAACCGCTTGTGCGGGCGAGCGCGCGAACGCGGGCCATGCGAGGAATGCGCACAGCGCGGCCGCGCCCCATACCGCCGGCCACGCGTGCCATGCGAGCAACGTGGGAATCGCCGAAGGCGCAATCCAGAAAGCGAGGAAAGCGCCCGTGTTTCCCATTGCGAGCGCGGTGCCGACGCGGCCCTGACCGGCGAGCGTCGCGAGTTCGGTGAACGCCACGCCATGCCACGCCGAAGCCGCGATGCCGCCGGACACGAGCAACGCCGCCAGCGCGACGGCAACGGCGCCCGATGCCGGATGCGGATGCGGCACGAATGCGCTTTGCGCCGCGAGCGCCGCAAAGAGCGCGGCCGTGAGCGCGGCGCTGGCGCGCAGATAATCGCGCCGGTTGCCGCGCCGGTCGGTCCAGCGCCCGCTCCAGACGCGCATGAACGCAGCGCCGCCCTGCACCGCGAACAGCGTCGCGCTAACGGCCGCCGTGCCCGCCTGCCCGACGTCGTGCAGAAAAATGCTCGCGAACGACAGCACGGCGATCTGGGGCATGCAGAGCGCGCCGATGCCAATCACCATGCGCCACACCGGCGCGCTGCGCAGCGGCGAAACTGCGCGAAGGGTTTCGGACCGGCCCGCATCGAGCCCGCCCGCCTCCGGTTCGGGTTCGGGTTCGCGCAGCCATGCGTACGCGAGCGCCGCCGAAACCACGCACAACGCCGCGAGCACGCCGAATACGGCCGCGAATCCCGCGTGCGCGGCAAGCGCGGGCAGCACCAGTGCGCCGACGCCACCGCCCGCGGGCACCGCCGTTTGCCGGATGCTCATTGCGAGGCCGCGCTCCTGCGCGGCAAACCATGCCATGACGGCGCGTCCACTTGAACCGTTCACGCTGCCGCCGAACAGGCCGAGCGCAAGCAGCCCGGCGGCAAGCGTCGCGGGCGCGGGCACCCTCGCGTGAGCGGGCGCGCCCCACACGGCCATCGCGGCGAGCACGAGCGCCGTGGCGGTCAGCCCCGTGAGAAGCACGCGGCGGTCGCCCCAGCGGTCGGTGAGAAGTCCCCACGGCAGTTCCGACAGCACGATGCCGAGTCCGAGCATGCCCAGCACCAGGCCGAGTTGCCCGGTGCCGAGCCGGTAGTCTGCGCGCAGCACGACCGCCGTGGCGGGAATGCCGCCCAACGCCGCCGCGAAGCTCGCGTTCGCCGCGACACCCACGCCGAGCACTTTCCACCGATGCGCCGCGCCGTGCGTTTGCCTGCGTCCCATGATGTTCTCCGTTCGAGGTTGACTGCGGGCATCGTAGGGGCGCACCATTTATCGGAAAAGCGGGAATTTCCTATTGGTTCATTCGGTTTCAACGAAACATAGGGGCGGCAAGGTCATGAACGCACGCGGTTTCGATCTCGCGCAGTTGCGCACTTTTATCGCCGTCACGGAAGCGGGCAGCGTCTCGGCGGGCGCCGGGCGCGTGTTTCTCTCGCAATCGTCGGTGAGCGAGCAGTTGAAGAAACTCGAGGAACGCGTCGGCCAGCCGCTCTTCGTGCGCAGCAAGCACGGTATGGCGGCCACGCCCGCGGGCGCGAAGCTGCTCGCGCACGCACGCCGTATCGTGGCGATCTGCGACGCGGCGTTCGACGACATGCTCGGCCGCTCGCTGGACGGCGAACTGCGACTCGCGATCACCGACTACTACCGGCCGCACGACATCGCCGAAATCATTCGCCGTTTCGCGAGCCAGCATCCGCGCCTGCGCCTGCACGTGACCGTGCTGCCGAGCGCCGTGATCGACAGCAGCGCCGACGACAACGCGTTCGATATCGGCCTCTCGCTGCGGCTCGTCGAAGGCGCGCGCAAGAACGTATCGAGCGCGCCGGCCGGCACGGCGATTCGCCGCGAAAGGCTAGTCTGGGTGAGCGCGGCCCAGACGCTGCGCGAGCGTGTCGCATCGGCGCCGCCATGGCCGCTCGTGCTGCTGCCTTCGACGTGCCAGTTGCAGCGGCGCGTGGTGAAACTGCTCGACGACGCACGCATTCCGTATCTGATCTCGCATTCGGCGTCGGGCGTGGCGGGGCTGCAACTCGCGCTGAAAGCGGGGCTGGGAATTTCCTGCCTGAACGAATCGGCGGTAGGCGAAGGCATCCTGCCTTGCCCGGCTTCGTTCGGACTGCCAACCTTGCCCGCAGCGGAATTTCATCTGCTGCCGGGACAACCCGGCGAGGCGCCGCACGTCACGAACGCACGCGCGGCGCTGGCGGAACTGCTGGTATAGATCGCGCGCGCAAGGACGTACTCTTGCGGGCCACCATCACGTCTTCAGCTTGCCTTCAGCCGCCCTGCGGACGCCCTTAATCCGCTGCCTGCACGAGCGCCGCGAAACGCAGCAGATCCACGTTGCCGCCCGAGATCACCACGCCCACGCGCTTGCCGCGCACATCGACCTTGCCGTGCAGCACGGCGGCCGCCGCAAGGCAACCGGTCGGTTCGACCACGAGCTTCATGCGGCTCGCGAAGAACTTCATCGTGTCGACGAGTTCGGCGTCGCTCACCGTCACGATCTCACTCACGCGCTCGCGAATCACGGCGAACGTAAGCTCGCCGAGGTGCTGCGTCTGCGCACCGTCGGCCAGTGTTTTCGGCGTGTCGATATGAACGATCTGGCCGCTCTGGAAACTGCGCTGGCCGTCGTTGCCCGCCTCCGGTTCCACGCCGATCACCGTGCAGCCGGGCGACATCGCATGCGCGGCCGTGGCGCAGCCGGAGAGCAGCCCGCCGCCGCCGAGCGGCGTAAGCAGCAGGTCGAGTTCGCCGGTTTCCTCGAACAGTTCCTTCGCCGCCGTGCCCTGCCCGGCCATGACGTGCGCGTGGTCGTACGGCGGGATCAGCGTGAGGCCGCGCTCGGCCGCGAGCCGCTTGCCGAGCGCCTCGCGGTCTTCGGTGTAGCGGTCGTAGAACACGACTTCGCCGCCGTAGCCGCGCGTGGCCTCCACTTTCACGGCGGGCGCGTCGTGCGGCATCACGATGACGGCCTTCACGCCGAGCAGCCGCGCCGACAACGCGATCGCCTGCGCGTGATTGCCCGACGAAAACGTGATGACGCCGCGCGCTTTCTGCTCGGGCGTGAACTGCGCGATGGCGTTGTAGGCGCCGCGAAACTTGAACGCGCCCATGCGTTGCAGGCTTTCGCACTTGAAGAAAAGCTCCGCGCCCGTGCGCTCGTTCGCGGTGCGCGACGTGAGCACCGGCGTGCGGTGCGCGATGCCGCGCAGGCGTTCGTGGGCGGCGGCGACGTCGTCGAAGGTGATGGGCAGGGTCATGGTCGGTGTTCCACTGGCAGGTAGGTGTAGACGGTCGAGCGGGCCACGCCGAGCGTGGCGGCGACTTCGGCGAGCGCATGGCGCAGGTTGAGATGGCCGCTCGCGGCGAGTTCGCGCACGGCTTCGCGGCGCTGCGCCAGCGTCATGCCGATGGGCGTGGCGTTGCGCGCGGCGGCGAAACGTTCGAGCGCGGCGCGCACTTCGCCGCGCCCGTCTTTGCCCGTGCCGCCTGCGGCGCACTGCGCGAGCGTTTCGTCGACGGGCGCGGCGCCGCCCGTTTGCATCAGTTGCGAAAGGCCCGCCGTCACGGCGCCGAGCAGCGAGACGTCCATGTTCAGGCAGATCGCGGCCACACACTCGCCCGCGCTATTTTTCAAGCCGATGGACGTGCTTTTGACGGGCCTTCCGTCGGGGAAACGATTCGGATAATTCGCCACGACTTCGGGAAACGCCGGGTCGGCGATGCGCGCGAGCCCCATTTCCGTGGCCGCGTCGCCGACTTGCCGCCCCGATAGATTGTTGGCGATCGCCACGACCGAGTGCTCGGGCCGCGCGAGATCGTGCAGCACGACTTCGACGAGCGGCGCGAGCGTCTGGCCGAGCGCTTCCACGATCTTGCGGCCCTCGCGCAGCAAGAGCGCGTTTTCGTCGAGGATGGCGGTTGTGGGAGCGGGTTGGCGGCGCGGTTTCATGATGATCGACATTTTGACATTTATCGACAATATGTCAATCGACGAAAAAAGCGCGAATCGCGCATGGGTACGCGAGGCAAAAAAAGACCTCGCCCGAAGGCGAGGCCGGAAAGTCGCGGAGCGGGGAATCGTCGCTCCGCGGTTGGGTTCGGACCACGGCATGATCGGCGATACGAGCCGTGACCTATGCGCGGCATGAGCCGCGATATGAGGCGCGATACGAGCTGCGATATGAGCTGCGACACAAGCCGCAAATACAAAGCCGCAAATACGAGCAGCCGCAATACGAGCCGCAAAATAAGCCGCAACGCGAGCTGCACGAGTTGCAACACGAGCCGCGCCAAGAGCCGCGACACGAGCCGAAACATAACCGCGCCACGAACCGCACCATCAACCGCAACGCGCGCCGCGCGGCTCAAGCCGTGAAGCGCTCGCTCACGAACTGCGCCGCCGGCACTTGCGCCGCGAAAGCCGCCGCCTGCGCCGCGCTCACCATTGCGGGCGGCCCGCACGCGTAAATATCGGGTGCGACCGTGCAGCCCGCGAGCGCGGCGGCGAGCGCATCGACGGGCGTGCCGAGCCACGCGTCGTCGCGATCGTGCGGCTCGCGCACGCACAACTCGACGCGCAGTTGCGGCAGCGTTACTTGCAACGCGCGCAACGCGTCGAGCAAGAACAGCTCGCTCGCGCGATTCACGCCGAAAAAGAGCCGCGCCTCGTTCGTCTCCCCGTACTCGGCCATGCGTCGCAGCATGGAGAGCACGGGCGCGAGACCCGTGCCGCCCGCCACGAACCAGCGCGGCCGCAAGCTTTCGTCGATCAAGCCGAAGCCGCCCTGCGGGCCATGCACGACAAGCGCGTCGCCGATCCGGGCGCGCTCGCGCAGATAGGCCGAGAACGCGCCCTCGGGCCGCAGCCGGATCAGGAATTCCAGGCGCCCTTCCCAGTTGCCCGTATTGGCGAGCGAGAAGGGGCGGCGCACTTCGCCGCCGCCTCCGTCCGCCGTACCCGGCAACGCCAGTTCGACGAACTGGCCCGCCGCGAATTCGGCGGCGCTGCCGTTGGCGTCGTCGGCGTCGAGTTGCAGTTCCAGGCGGCGCGTATTGTCGGCGATGGTTTCCAGCGCGACGATGCGGGCGCGACGCACGGCCACGGGCTGCAACAGCACCTTCGCGCGGTCGTACGGCGCGGCGATGCGCAGGTCGCTCGACGGCGTGGTGCGGCACAGCAGCACCGCATGACCGTCGCCGGGAGCGAGCGCGTCGGGGCCGTGCGCGCCGAGCGTGTACGTTCCGGCGGTCACGCTCGCATGGCACGCCCCGCAACTGCCGCGGCCGCACTGCGACGGCAGCGTGATGCTGGCCGCCGCAGCCGCCGCGAGCACGTCCTGGTCCGGCGCGCACGCAAAGCCGAACGACGCGCCGTCGCGCGTGATCAATTCGATTCGATAACTCATGGGGTTCGCTTTTCCTCGCGTTTTCCTCGCGTTTTCCTCGCGCTTCTGCACGTTTCCGCGCTTTGGCTCTCGACCTGCCGTTGCGCTCAGGCGGCTTCGCGCGTGAGCGCGGCCGCGAGATCGGCGTGCGCGTCGCCGATCGGCTTGATGCCGAATCGCGCCACCAGAATCTCGAGCACGTTGGGCGTGAGGAACGCGGGCAGCGTGGGGCCGAGATGGATGTTGCGAATTCCGAGCGCGAGCAGCGTAAGCAGCACGGCGGCGGCCTTCTGCTCGAACCACGACACGACGAGCGTGAGCGGCAGATCGTTGACGCCGCACCCGAACGCGCCCGCGAGCGCGATGGCGATCTGGATCGCCGAATAGCTGTCGTTGCACTGGCCGACGTCGAGCAGGCGCGGAATGCCGCCGATGTCGCCGAACGCGTGCCGGTTGAAGCGATATTTGTTGCAGCCGAGCGTCATGACGACGGTGTCGGCGGGCGCGGCTTGCGCGAAGTCCGTGTAGTAGTTGCGGCCGGGCGCGGCGCCGTCGCAGCCGCCGATCAGGAAGAAGTGGCGAATGCGGCCGGCCTTCACGGCGTCGATCACCTTGTCCGCCACGCCGAGCACCGCGTTGCGCGCGAAGCCGATCGTCACGGTTTGCTCGGGCGCGGTTTCGCGAAAGCCGGGCAGCGCCTGCGCGGGCGGCAGAAGCTTCGCGAAGTCGTGATGGTCGAGGTGGCGCACGCCCGCCCAGCCCACCGGCCCGGTCGTGAAAATGCGCTGGCGATATTGCGGCAGCGGCTCGATCAGGCAGTTCGAGGTCATCAGGATCGGGCCGGGGAAATTCGCGAAATCGGCGTGCTGATCCTGCCATGCGCCGCCGAAATTGCCGGCGAGATGCGGGTACGCCTTGAACTTCGGATAGGCGTGCGCGGGCAGCAGTTCGCCATGCGTGTAGACCTGCACGCCGGTGTCGGCCGTGGCTTCGAGCAGCGCTTCGAGGTCGCCCATGTCGTGACCGGAGACGAGAATCGCCTTGCCTGCGCGCGGCGTCATGCGCACGGACGTGGGCTCGGGAATGCCGAAACGGCCCGTGTTGGCCGCGTCGAGCAATTCCATCACCGCGAGGTTCAGCTCGCCGAGCGCGAGCGCGTGTTCGAGCAGACCGGCCGCTTGCGCGGGTTCGCCCGCGAGAAACACGAGCGCGTTTTCCACGCCTTCGTACACGCGTTCGCTTTCGTAGCCGAGCACGCGCGCGTGGTGGGCGTACGCGCACACGCCCTTGAGGCCGTAGAGCACGAGCGCGCGCAAGCCCACGATGTCGTCGCCGACCTGCGCCTGGCCCGCCAGAATGCCGACCCGCGCCGCTTGCGCGAGGAGTTCGGGAAGATCGCCGCCGGCTTGCCATTGCGCGGGGCCGTGCGGCGCTTCCGCGGCCGCGCCTTGCGCGAGCGCGAGCGTTTCCCAGGCCGCCTTCACGCGGTCGCGATGTTGCGCGGCCTCGTGCAGCATCGTGACGAACCGGGCCGCATTGAAGTTGACGTTGGTGAGCGTGGTGAACAGCGCGTAGAGCACGAAGCGGTCGGCTTCGCGGTCGGGCGCGCCGAGCTTGCGCGCCAGCGCGCCGTATTGCGCGATGCCTTTGACGGCGTGAATCAGCAGATCCTGGAGGTCGGCGGTCGTGGCGTCCTTGCCGCAATTGCCGCGATTACCCGTCCCCGCCGCGCAGCCGGGCCGGGTTTGGGTTCGATCGGTTTGTTCGCACTGATAGCAAAACACGGCTTTCTCCTTTCGTGGGTGACGTCGATGGCGCGACGGGGCCGAGCCTCGATCGACTGACAGATTCGCGCGCCATTCTTGTAAGATGCAATCTAAATGCATCTTTTTTATCGTCGCGCGCCGAAGGAAGTCTTGCCGTGATGTAAATCAGAAAAAGCGGCGGCGGCCGTGCGGAAACGCGAAGGTGAGCGCACACGCCGCAGGGCCAAGCGGCACCCAGGAGGAAAAAGCAAAAAGCCCCGGATTTCGGGCCGTGAGCCTGAAATCCGGGGCTTTCGAGCGTGTCGCTCGCGCCGTGCGGCGCGCGGAAAACCTGTTTAGAACGGAATATCGTCGTCCATTTCGTCGAAGCCGCCGCCAGCCGGCGCGTTCGAGCGGCCGCCCGCACCGCCGCCGGCGTTGCCGCCCGACGAACGCGGCGCACCGCCGCCACCGCCACCGCCCGAGGCGCGGCCGCCGCCGCGCGGCGCCGACTGCTGGCTGTAGCCGCCGTCGTCGCCCATGTCGCTGCCCGACGAAGCGCCGCCACGGCCGCCCAGCATTTGCATCTGGTCGGCGACGATTTCCGTCGAATAGCGGTCGGTGCCGTCCTGCGCTTGCCACTTGCGCGTGCGGATACGGCCTTCGATATACACCGACGAGCCTTTCTTCAGGTATTCGGAAACGATCTCGGCGAGACGGCCGAAGAACGCCACGCGGTGCCATTCGGTCATTTCCTTGAACTCGCCGGACGCCTTGTCCTTGTAGCGGTCCGTCGTAGCGAGGCGGATGTTCGCCACGGCGTCGCCGCTCGGCAGATAGCGCACTTCCGGCTCGGCGCCGAGATTGCCGACGAGAATCACCTTGTTCACGGATGCCATGATTTTCTCCTGTTAATTCCGTTGCGAGGAGCGGCCGCGCGGTGCGCGCCGGCGCGCGATTTCACACGCGCCGTTGCATACCGCCTCCGCGAATTGCATTTGCTGCGAACCCGGCGTTCGCGGGTTCGGATCAGGCGCGCTTGAGCGGCGCCTTCATATTGGCCGCGATTATAAGCCAGCACAACACGAGCCCCGAGCATGCGTAAAACACGGTGCTGGCGCCGTCGTGCTTGAGCAGCCAGCCGCCCACCACGCCGCCCAGCGCCAGACCGATCGACTGCGTGGTGTTGTACACGCCCGTGGCCGCGCCCTTGCGACTGCCCGGCGCGAGCTTCGAAACGAGCGACGGCTGCGACGCTTCCAGAATATTGAAGCCGAGAAAGTACACGAACAGCACCGCCGACACGATCAACAATGTATGCGCGAGCGAGCCGAGCAACAACTGGCCAATCAGGATAAGACCAATCGCAGACACCACCACCGCCTTCATCTTGCCGCGCTTCTCCGCCGCGATGATCGCGGGCACCATCATGACGAACGAAAGGCCCATCACCGGCAGATACACCTTCCAGTGCGACGCCACCGGCAAGCCGGCATCGACGAGCAGGCGCGGCACGACGAGAAACAGCGCCGTTTGCGTGGCGTGCAGCACCAGCACGCCGAAGTTCAAACGCAGCAGCTCGACGTTGTGCAGGACTTCGGCGAACGGCGCGCGCACATGCACCGGTTTGTGGGGCGCGTCGGGCACGACCCAGATCACCACGCCCACCGCGAGAATCGAGAACACGCCGACGAGCGCGAACAGGCCGCTCATGCCGACCCAGTGGAACACGATGGGCGCGCCCACGATCGCCACCGCGAACGACATGCCGATCGAGCCGCCCACCATCGCCATGGCCTTGGTGCGGTGTTCCTCGGCGGTCAGGTCGGCGATGAAGGCCAGCACGGCCGACGACACCGCGCCCATGCCCTGGATCACGCGGCCGACGATGATCCACGCCATGTCGTGCGCGCCCGCGGCCACGAAGCTGCCGATCGCGAAGATCACGAGGCCCGCGGCGATCACCGGCTTGCGGCCGATCTTGTCGGAGATCCAGCCGTAGAAGATGTAGAGCAGCGACTGCGTGACGCCGTACGCGCCGAGCGCGATGCCGACGAGCAGCAGGTTGTCGCCGCCGGGAATGGTTTTCGCGTACACCGAAAACACCGGCATGATCATGAAGAGGCCCAGCATGCGCAGCGCGAAGATCGCGGCGAGCGACACCGTTGCGCGCAACTCGGGCGCGCTCATGCGTGTGGAAGTGGCGGGTGAGTTGGAGGACATCGGAGCGTGATAAGTGGGGTTCGCCGCTGCCGGCTCGGATGAGCGGGCGAAGGCGAGCTTCGTTGTTGCCGCGGCGGTCTTGCAGGAACGGGAACGAAGGTGGCACGAAATATCCGGCGATGCGCGGGCTGCACGCGGGGCGACATCGTCGCGCACGCGGCTCTTGCAACGCGCCGCGCACGCCCCATCTGCGAGAAACCACGACGAACCGCGCGCACGCCATTGCTGGAAGGCCCGCGAAACGCGGCGCACGCCGCACGCCGCACCGGCTGCCGCGCACGCATCGCGCACCGGCCGCGCGGCGTCGAACTTTCCCGAAGCCCTGCTTCCCTCATTCGCGATGAAGCCCGCCGCGAAGCTCGCAGCAAAGCGCTCGAGCGCGGGCTTTCAAGCGGGTTAAAGCGCCTTTCGAAGACCGTCGGCAAGCCGTAACGGCGGTCTGGAAAAGTCGTTATAGTAGCAGGTTTAGCCCCCCTTTCTCCCGCAGGTTCATGGAACAGATCCGTATCCGTGGGGCCCGAACCCACAACCTGAAGAACGTCAATCTGGACCTGCCGCGCCACAAGCTCGTGGTGATCACCGGGCTTTCCGGCTCGGGCAAGTCCTCGCTGGCGTTCGACACGCTCTACGCGGAAGGCCAGCGCCGTTACGTCGAGAGCCTCTCGGCCTACGCGCGCCAGTTCCTGCAACTGATGGAGAAACCCGACGTCGATCTCATCGAGGGACTGTCGCCGGCCATCTCCATCGAGCAGAAGGCCACCTCGCACAATCCGCGCTCGACGGTCGGCACCGTGACCGAGATCCACGACTACCTGCGGCTTCTGTACGCGCGTATCGGCACGCCTTACTGCCCGGACCACGAGATTCCGCTGGAGTCGCAAAGCGTCTCGCAGATGGTGGACGCCGCGCTCGCGCTGCCCGAAGAGACCCGGCTGATGATCCTCGCGCCCGTTATCGTGGACCGCAAGGGCGAGCACGCCGAACTCTTCGACGACATGCAGGCCCAGGGTTTCGTGCGCTTTCGCGTGCGCTCGGGCGGCGGCACGGCCAACGAGGGCGAGGCGAAGATTTACGAAGTGGAGTCGCTGCCGAAGCTGAAAAAGAGCGAGCGCCACACCATCGACGTGGTGGTGGACCGCCTGAAAGTGCGCCCCGACATGAAACAGCGCCTCGCGGAGTCGTTCGAAACCGCGCTGCGTCTGGCCGAAGGCCGCGCCGTCGCGCTCGAAATGGACACTCACCGCGAGCATCTTTTCAGCTCGAAGTTTGCCTGCCCGATCTGCTCGTACTCGCTGCCGGAGCTGGAGCCGCGCCTCTTCTCGTTCAACAACCCGATGGGCGCGTGCCCCGAGTGCGACGGCCTCGGCCAGATCACGTTCTTCGACCCGAAGCGCGTGGTGGCGCATCCGTCGCTGTCGCTCGCGGCGGGCGCCGTGAAGGGCTGGGACCGGCGCAACCAGTTTTACTTCCAGATGCTGCAAAGCCTCGCGGCTTTCTACGAGTTCGATATCGACACGGCGGTCGAGGACTTGCCCGAGAAGGTGCGCAAGATCCTGCTCTATGGTTCGGGCAAGCAGGAAATCCCGTTTTCGTACATCAACGAGCGCGGCCGCACTTCGGTGCGCGAGCACGTATTCGAAGGGATCATCCCGAATCTGGAGCGCCGCTACCGCGAAACCGACTCGGCGGCGGTGCGCGAGGAACTCGCGAAATACCAGAACAATCAGGCCTGCCCGCATTGCGAAGGCACGCGCCTGCGCCGCGAGGCGCGTTTCGTGCGCATCGGTTCGGCCGGCGAGGCGCGCGCCATCTACGAGATCAGCGGCTGGCCGCTGCGCGACGCGCTCGGCTATTTCCAGACGCTGCGGCTCGAAGGCTCGAAGCGCGAGATCGCCGACAAGGTGGTGAAGGAAATCGTCGCGCGGCTCATGTTCCTCAACAACGTCGGGCTCGATTACCTCTCGCTCGAACGCAGCGCGGAAACGCTCTCGGGCGGCGAGGCGCAGCGCATTCGCCTCGCCTCGCAGATCGGCTCCGGGCTGACCGGCGTGATGTACGTGCTCGACGAGCCGTCGATCGGCCTGCATCAGCGCGACAACGACCGGCTCATCGCGACGCTCAAGCATTTGCGCGATCTCGGCAATTCGGTGATCGTCGTCGAGCACGACGAGGACATGATCCGCATGGCCGACTACGTGGTGGACATGGGGCCGGGCGCGGGCGAGCACGGCGGCATGATCATCTCGCAGGGCACGCCCGCCGAGGTGGAGCACGATCCCGCCTCGATGACCGGGCAGTATCTGTCGGGCGCGCGCCGCATCGAGTACCCGGACGAGCGCAAGGAAGCCGACGAGCGCCGCCTGCGCATCGTCGAGGCCTACGGCAACAATCTCAAGCGCGTGTCGCTCGATTTGCCGGTCGGGCTCTTGACCTGCGTAACCGGCGTTTCGGGCTCGGGCAAGTCCACGCTCATCAACGACACGCTCTACAACGCGGTCGCGCAGCACCTTTACGGCTCGTCGGCGGAACCCGCGCCGTTCGAGGCGATCGAGGGCATGGAGCATTTCGACAAGGTCATCAACGTCGATCAATCGCCGATCGGCCGCACGCCGCGCTCCAATCCCGCCACCTACACGGGCCTCTTCACGCCCATTCGCGAGTTGTTCGCGGGCGTGCCGGCGGCCAAGGAACGCGGCTACGAGTCGGGGCGCTTCTCGTTCAACGTGAAGGGCGGGCGCTGCGAAAGCTGCCAGGGCGACGGCGTGCTCAAGGTGGAAATGCACTTTCTGCCCGACGTGTACGTGCCCTGCGACGTCTGCCACGGCAAGCGCTACAACCGCGAAACGCTGGAAATCCAGTACAAGGGCCGGAACATCAGCGAAGTGCTCGACATGACGGTGGAAGCCGCCTACGAGTTCTTCAAGGCGGTGCCGGTGGTCGCGCGCAAGCTCAAGACGCTGCTCGACGTGGGGCTCGGCTATATCCGGCTCGGCCAGTCGGCCACCACGCTTTCGGGCGGCGAGGCGCAGCGCGTGAAGCTGTCGCTGGAACTTTCCAAGCGCGATACCGGCCGCACACTCTATATACTCGACGAACCGACCACGGGCCTGCACTTCCACGACATCGCCCTGCTGCTCGAAGTGATTCACCGGCTTCGCGATCAGGGCAACACGGTGGTGATCATCGAGCATAATCTCGATGTCATCAAAACCGCCGACTGGGTCGTGGACATGGGCCCCGAAGGCGGCGCGGGCGGCGGCCAGATCGTGGCCCAGGGGACGCCCGAGCACGTCGCGAAGTCGAAGGCCAGCTTCACGGGCCGCTATCTCGCGCCGCTGCTCAAGCGCCCGATGGCCGCGCTGGACACGGCATCGGGCAAATAGCAGGCGTAGCGGCATCAACGGGCTGGGCGCCCTCGTGCGCCCACGGTTTGGGGACGGAATCAATCCAACATGGTCAAGCGCAACGAAGCGACCAACACAGCCGGCTCGGCCGGCGAGAAGCAGCAACAGGTGCGCGACCTGCGGCCGAGGCCGGTCAGGCTCACGAGCGACATGAGCCTGCCGCGGCTCTCGGCGGTGGAAATCGGCAGCTATCTCGCCGCCCTCGCGGGCATGCTGGCGGTGCTGCACCTGAACCTGCTCGGCGCCTTGCTCGCGGGCATGCTTGTCTATCAGCTCGTCCACACCATTTCGCCGCTGATCGAGCGGCGCATGTCGAGCAGCCGCGCGCGCTGGCTCTCGGTCGTGCTGGTTTCCGTGGTGATCGTGGGCATTCTCACGGGCCTGACCGTGGGCGTCATCGAGCAGTTCGAGAACGACGTGCCGAGCGTGCAGAAGGTCATGGCGCAGATGATGACCTTCGTCGATCAGGCGCGCGGGCGCATTCCCGACGCCATCGCGTCCTACCTGCCCGTGGACGTGGCGCAGATGAAGCTCAAGGCGCTCGCGCTCATGCATGAGCACGCCACCCAGCTCGGCCAGGGCGGCAAGAACGCCGCGCGCATCCTGGGCCATATCGTAATCGGCATGATCATCGGCGCGATCGTGGCGATCGGCGCGCAAAAGAACGCCACGCGCCTGCCGCTTTCCACGGCGTTCGTCGCGCGGGTGGCGCGTTTCGCCGACGCGTTCCGCCGCATCGTGTTCGCGCAAGTGAAGATTTCGGCCATCAACACGGTGTTCACCGGCCTGTTTTTGCTGCTCGCGCTGCCCATTTTTCACGCGCCGCTGCCGCTCGCGAAAATGCTCGTGGTGGTCACGTTCGTGGTGGGCCTGCTGCCCGTGATCGGCAACCTGATTTCGAACACGCTGATCGTCGCCATCGCGCTCACCGTGAGCCTGCCGGCGGCCGTCATGGCGCTCGGCTTTCTCATTCTCATCCACAAGTTCGAGTACTTTCTGAACGCGCGCATCGTGGGCGGCCAGATCGAGGCGCGCACGTGGGAACTGCTCGTTGCGATGCTCGTGATGGAAGCCGCGTTCGGCCTCCAGGGCGTGATCGCCGCGCCGATCTTTTATGCGTACATCAAGCGCGAGCTGATTTATCTGCGGCTGGTTTGAGCGGTTTGTGCGCTTTGTGCGCGATCCCGCGCGAAAAAAAATGGCCCCGGGCGTTCAGCCTCGGGGCCATTTTTCATGGTGCGCCAACTCACGGCGAGGTCAGCGGAACACCACCGTCTTGTGCCCGTTCAGCACGATGCGATGCTCCACGTGCCACTTCACCGCGCGCGCGAGCGTCACGCACTCCACGTCGCGGCCGATTGCCGTGAGCTGGTCCGGCGTCATGTTGTGGTCCACGCGCTCGACTTCCTGCTCGATGATCGGGCCTTCGTCGAGATCCGACGTCACGTAATGCGCCGTCGCGCCGATGAGCTTCACGCCGCGGTCGAATGCCTGATAGTACGGCTTCGCGCCCTTGAAGCTCGGCAGGAACGAGTGATGGATGTTGATCGCGCGGCCTTCGAGCGCGCCGCACAATTGCGGCGACAAAATCTGCATGTAGCGCGCGAGCACCACGAGATCGGCTTGCTCGTTGTTCACCACGTCCAGCACGCGCGCTTCCTGCGCGGCCTTGTCCGCTTCCGTGCCGCCGAGCAGCGGGAAATGGTGGAACGGAATGTTGTAGCTCGCGGCGAGCTGATAGAAGTCCTTGTGATTCGAGATGATCGCGGGAATCTCGATCGGCAGTTGACCGGTGCGATAGCGGAACAGCAGGTCGTTCAGGCAATGGCCGATCTTCGAGACCATCAGGATCACGCGCGGCTTCACGTTCGCGTCATGCAATTCCCAGCGCATGCCGAACTCCTGCGCGAGCGGCGCGAACAACTCGCGCAGGCCGTCGAGGCCCGGGTCGCCGCCCACTTGCTGAAAGTGTACGCGCATGAAGAATTCGCCCGTGTGGCTGTCGCCGAACTGGGCCGAATCGAGAATGTTGCTGCCGCGCTCGAACAGAAAGCCCGAGACGGCATGCACGATGCCCGGCCGGTCGGCGCACGACAGTTTGAGGATGAAGCTGTGATCGGTCGACATGACCTTGGTGACTCCCATCAATTGCTCGGTATTTCAAAGGGTTTTGCAAAAACGCCCTTTCACAGCGTCGGCGGTTCGAAGATCGCGGCAATGCCCTCGCACGCATCTTCGTCGATCCAGCGGCGGCGCAGCAGGCAGTCGAGCGTCGCGAGGCTCGCGTCCACCGTCATCGCGCCCTCCTCGATCCAGCGCGCCGTTTCGTCGATGCGCGCGAGGCGGTGCTCGCCCACTTCGCCGTCCTGATTGTGCGGCACGAAGTCGGCGGGCAACGCGAGATCGTAGATGAAGATCTGCTCGGCCTGGGTGCCCTCGGGCAGCGATTGCAGCACGTGCGCCGTGCGGCCCGCGCGCGCCGTGCGAGCGAGGTCGGCGGCAATGCCCGCCTCTTCCCAGCATTCCTTCACGAGCGTGGCCTCGACGCCGAAACCCCAGCCGATACCGCCCGCGACGACGTTGTCGAGCATGCCGGGGTCGGTGGCCTTGGTGTCGCTGCGGCGCGCGATCCACAACTGCGGCGCGCCGGAATCGCCATATTCTACGACGCCGTTCAGATGCACCGCGTACGTCATCGTGCCGAAGAAACGCGAGGCGGCGCGCTCGATATAGGCGAGCGGCGGCGCGTCGAAGGCGTTGCGGATCGCGTAGGTTTCGTTGCGCCAGCCCGGAATGCGGCCCTCCGCCGCCAGCGCGCCGATCACCGAGCCGAGCGCGGCGCTGCGCGCCGCCACGGTGTCGAATCCGGCCGCGAGCGCGACGCGCGCCTGCCCGGCACCGCCGCCGATCTCGAACACGTCCGGCCAACGCTCGAGCAGCGCGACGTCGCGCTCGCGAATCCAGCCGACGCGTTCGTCGCCGAAATAAAACGGCCGGTGCGCGCTCGCATCGAAGCGGCGCGCGGCGGTGATGCAGGGCAAGGTCATCGGCGAAAGCTCCTGAGATCGGCCGCGTTCAGTCGCGCAGCGCGACGCGAATGCCGATGGCGATGAAAGTGATGCCCGCGAGGCGGTCGAGCCACACGCCCGCGCGCGGGCGGCGCTTGAGCCAGCCGCCGATCGTGCCCGCGCACAGGCCGAACACGGAGAACACCACGAGCGTTTGCGCCATGAACACGAGGCCCAGTTCGAGCATTTGCAGCGTGACGGGCTGCGTGCCGCGGGCGTTGGCCGTGTCGATGAATTGCGGCAGGAACACCACGAAGAACAGCGTCACCTTGGGATTCATGATGTTGCCGAGCACGCTCTGGCGAAAGATCGCGGCAAGCGGCTGGCGCGGCCGGTCGCCCGCCGCCGCGAGCCCCTGGCTGCGCAGCGCCTTCACGCCGATCCAGACGAGATACGCGGCGCCCGCGAACTTGAGCGTCTGGAACGCGACCGGCGACGAACGCAAGAGCGCCGCCACGCCGAGCGCGGCGAGCGTGGTGTGGAAGGTGACGCCGGCGGCGAACCCGAGCGCGGCCACGAGCCCGGCGGCGCGGCCCTGCGAGATGCCGCGCGCGAGCACCTGAAGATTGTCGGGACCGGGCGCGAAGGTGATCGCGATGGAAGTGGCGAGAAAAAGCGCGAAATTCGGCATGGGATGCAAGTGGTTGATCGAGGGCAGCTCAATGGCCGCCGAACGAGGTCACGGTGTAAAGCGGCAGGCCCGCCGCGTCGAGCAGCTTCGAGCCGCCCAGATCGGGCAGGTCGATGATCGCCGCGCCTTCCACCACGCTCGCGCCCAGGCGCTCCAGCAGCAGCTTGCCCGCCATCATCGTGCCGCCGGTCGCGATCAGGTCGTCCACGATCACGACGCGGTCGCCCTTGCCGCACGCATCCTCGTGAATCTCGACCGTCGCCTCGCCGTATTCGAGCCGATAGGTTTCGGACACGGTCTTGTACGGCAGCTTGCCGATCTTGCGGATCGGAATGAAGCCCACGTTCAGCTCATAGGCGACGATCGGCCCGATGATGAAACCGCGCGCGTCGAGACCCGCCACGTAGTCGAGCTTCGCATCCACGTAACGCTCGACGAACAGGTCGATCAGCACGCGCAAGCCTTTCGGATGGCCGATGAGCGGCGTGATGTCGCGAAACTGCACACCCGGCTGGGGCCAGTCGGGCACCGTGCGGATCAGGCTGTGCACGAACTGGGCGGGATCGGCGCTCGGGTTCGCAGGTGCGTGGGACATGGTTTCTCCGGGAATACTGACAGAACAAGGAATACGAAAAAACTAAAACGGGGCGCAAAGCCGTTGAAGAAGCGGCTAAAGCCGCCCGCTTCGGGCAGCCCTCAGGCGGGCTTCATGCGGCTTTATGCGGCTTTATGCGGCTTCATGCGGGCTTCAAGCGGACTTCAGGCCGGTTTCGGGCGGATTTCAAGCCGGTTTCGCGCGGGCCTCGGCAACCTTCGAGGCGCCTCGCGCCCCCGCAAACCCGCTCAAGCCGCCGCCGCGCCCGTGCGCCGATGCCGCGAAAGCCGTTCCTCGGCAAGCGCCAGTTGCTCGGGCAAGCCGCGCAGCACGACGATATCGGCCTCGCGCAGCTTGGTCGCGGGGTCGGGCTCCACGCCGCGAATGCCGTGCCGGCGAATTGCCGTGACTTCCACGCCGAGGTCGTAGAGGCCCAGCTCCGCGAGCGTGCGGCCCACGGCGTCGGCGCGCGCGTCGACCGGTACGGATTGTAGCCGCACCTGCTCGTGACCGTCCTCGCCGGCATCGTCGGTGCCGTGGAAGTAGCCGCGCAACAGGCTGTAGCGCTCGTCGCGCAGTTCCTCCACGCGGCGCACCACGCGCCGCATCGGCACGCCCATCAGCACGAGCATGTGCGAAGCGAGCATCAGGCTGCCTTCGACGATTTCGGGAATCACCTCGGTCGCGCCCGCCGCCAGCAGACGTTCGAGATCGGCGTCGTCGACGGTGCGCACGATCACGGGCAAGGTGGGTTCCAGCTCGTGAATGTGATGCAGCACGCGAAACGCCGACTGCGTGTTCGCATAGGTGATCGCCACGGCCGCCGCGCGGTGGATGCCCGCCGCCACCAGCGACTCGCGCCGCGCCGCGTCGCCGAACACCACCGATTCGCCCGCCGCCGCGGCCGCCGCCACGCGGTCCGGGTCGAGGTCGAGCGCGACGTACGACAGCCCTTCGTTTTCCAGCATGCGCGCGAGGTTCTGCCCGGCGCGGCCGTAACCGCAGACGATCACGTGGCCGCTCTGCTTGATGCTCTGCGTGGCGATGCGCGTCATCATCAGCGACTGCTGCATCCATTCCGTCGACGAAAGCCGCAGCACGATGCGATCGGCGTTCTGAATGAGGAACGGCGCGGCGAGCATGGAAAGCAGCATCGCCGCGAGAATCGCCTGGAGCAGCGTGGGATCGACGAGATGCTTGTCGAGAATGAGGTTGAGCAGCACGAAACCGAATTCGCCCGCCTGCGCGAGCCCGAGGCCCGTGCGCATGGCCACGCCCGGCGAAGCGCCGAACAGCCGCGTGAGCGCCGTGATCAGCACGGCCTTCATGACCACCGGACCGAGCACGAACGCCGCGACCATGAACGGGTGCTGCCAGATCACGAGCGGATTGAGCAGCATGCCCGTGGTTACGAAAAAGAGGCCGAGCAGCACGTCGCGAAACGGCTTGATGTCCTCTTCCACCTGATGCCTGTACGGCGTTTCGGCGATCAGCATGCCCGCGATGAACGCGCCCAGCGCGAGCGAGAGGCCGAATTTGTCGGTGATGAACGCCGCGCCCAGCGTGACGAGCAGCACATTGAGCACGAACAGCTCCTGCGAGCGGCGCCGCGCCACCACGTTGAACCAGCGCGTCATGAACTTCTGGCCGACGAACAGCAGAATGCCGAGCGCGAGCACGATCTTCACGGCGGCCATGCCGAGCGACTCGAACAGCGACTTCGACGACCCGCCGAACGCGGCGATCACAATGAGGAGCGGCACCACGGCCAGGTCCTGGAACAGCAGCACGCCGAGAATGTTGCGGCCGTGCTCGGATTCGATCTCGAGCCGCTCGGAAAGCATCTTGCTGACGATGGCCGTGGACGACATCGCGAGCGCGCCGCCAAGCGCCACGCACGCCTGCCACGTGATGTGTACCCACGGCTCCATCGCGAGCCCGAGCGCGAGCGCGACCAGAATGGTGCCGAGCACCTGCGAAAGCCCGAGCCCGAACACCGCGCGCCGCATGGTGCGCAGCTTCGAGAGCGAAAATTCGAGGCCGATCGAGAACATCAGGAACACCACGCCGAACTCGGCCAGATTCTGCGCGCCCTCGGTATTGGGCACGATGCCGAACGCGCGCGGCCCGACCAGAATGCCGACCGTGAGATAACCGAGCATCGGCGGCAGGTTCAGATAACGGAACAGCACGACGCCGACCACCGAGGCGAGCAGAAGGAACAGCGTCATTTCCAGCGGAGAAATCATCGTGTCGGGCGTCCTCTTGCGTCGGCTTCGGGTTGGCGGCGGTGTCTACGGCTTGTTCGTCGGGGCGGCGATGAATCTGTTCGATGCGGGCAATGCAGGCGCCAGGGGCGCGGGGAGCGACAAGGGCGATAAGTCACCGCGCTCGTCGCAATTCCACGACGAGCGGCGATAACCGATAGGGGCCACCGCGCGGACCACTGCGCGGGCTAACCGCACAGACCAACCGCACGGACCAACCGCACGGACCAACCGCGCGGACAGCTCACGCGGACCGCCCGCGCCCGTCTGTTCGCCCGGTTCGGGGTCGACGACCGGCGCGGTGGCGGCGCGGGAAAAATGCGGTGCGGGCGGGGCTCGGCAGCAGCGCGGGACGACGGGCTGCCGGCAGGCCCGCAAGGCGCGGCAGGGCCGTTCGGGGCACGCGGCCAGGAACGCGGCCAGGAACGCGACCAGACCCGCGGCCAGACCCTCGGCGCCTACGCGTTTCGCGGCTCGCGCACGGGGCTTTCGCGCTGGAGGCGTCGGCGCGGCGGCGAGACGCCTTTGCTATACTCCGCGAATGATAGCGAAAATCAATGGCGACCGGGCGCTGAAGCTCGCTCGCGACGTGCTCGACATCGAAGCCGACGCCGTGCGCGGTCTTCGCGACCGGCTCGACGACAACTTCGTCGGCGCGGTCGATCTCATTCTTGGCTGCCGCGGGCGCGTGGTCGTTTCCGGTATTGGCAAATCGGGGCACATTGCCCGCAAATTCGCGGCCACGCTGGCCTCCACCGGCACCCCGGCGTTCTTCGTTCACCCGGCCGAAGCCAGCCACGGCGACCTCGGCATGGTCACCGAGGACGACGTCTTCATCGGTCTGTCGAACTCCGGCGAATCCGAAGAACTCGTGGCGATCCTGCCGCTCGTCAAGCGCATCGGCGCAAAGCTTATCGGCATCACGGGCAACCGCCCGCAATCCACGCTCGGCAAGCTCTCCGACTTTCATCTGGACGCCGGCGTCGAAAAAGAAGCCTGCTCGCTCAATCTCGCGCCCACGGCCAGCACCACGGCGTCGCTCGCGCTGAGCGACGCGCTCGCGGTCGCGGTGCTCGACGCGCGCGGCTTCGGCGCCGACGACTTCGCGCGCTCGCATCCGGGCGGCGCGCTCGGCCGGCGCCTGCTCACCTACGTGCGCGACGTCATGCGCACCGGCGACGAAGTGCCGAAGGTGAGCAGCGACGTCACCGTGCGCGACGCCCTCTTCCAGCTCACGGCCAAGCGCATGGGCATGACGGCCGTGGTGAGCGAGGCCGGGCACGTGGAAGGCATCTTCACCGACGGCGACTTGCGCCGCGTGCTCGAACGCGCGGGCGACTTCCGCGAACTGCCGATCTCGCAGGTCATGACGAAGCACCCGCGCACGATCGGCCCGGACCAGCTCGCGGTGGAAGCCGTGGAACTGATGGAGCGTCATCGCATCAATCAGATGCTGGTCGTCGATACCGAAGGCACGCTGATCGGCGCGCTCAACATGCACGACCTCTTTTCGAAGAAGGTGATTTGATGGCTCTCCAACTTGACGCAACGGCGCGCGCGGCGCGCGTGCGCCTGATGATCTTCGACGTCGACGGCGTGCTCACCGACGGCGGCCTGCTCTTCACGGGTCAAGGCGACACCATGAAGGGCTTCAACTCGCTCGACGGCCACGGCGCGAAGCTCTTGCGCGAAGCCGGCATCGACACGGCCATCATCACGGGCCGCAAGTCGGAGATCGTCGCCGTGCGCGCGAAGGAACTGCGCATCACGCATCTGTGGCAAGGCGTGGAAGACAAGCGCACCGCGTTCGCCGAACTGCTCCGGCAAACCGGCATGACGCCCGAGCAATGCGGCTACATGGGCGACGACTGGCCCGACCTCGCGGTCATGCTCCAGTGCGGCTTCGCGGCCGCGCCCGCCAACGCGCACCCCGACGTGCTGTCGCGCGCGCATTGGGTATCGGACAAAACGGGCGGCTATGGGGCCGTGCGCGAAGTCACCGACTTGATCCTGCGCGCGCAGAACCAGTACGAAACGCTGCTCGCGCAGGCGTGTTCGCCGCATTCGCCGCACGCCGCCAACGCCGATGCAAATCCTGCTGCGAATTCGGCTGCAAATCCCGCCGCAACCAGGGCGCAAACGCGATGAACCCGCGGTTTCGCCTCGTCTCCCTCGTTCCGCTCATTTGCGTGGCGGCGCTCGCCGGCTTCACGTGGTGGCTGCTGCAAGCCGTGCAACCGCGCGAGCACGAGGCGGCGCCGCGCCCGCTCACGCATACGCCCGACTATTTCGCCGACAATTTTTCCGTCTCCGAGCTGGATCAGTCGGGCGCGACGCAATACAGGCTCACGGCCGCGCACATGGTCCATTACGAGGACGACGAAGACAGCGACCTCACGAATCCGGCCGTGCGGGCGTTCCAGCCCGGCAAGCCGATCGTGACCGCCACCGGCAAACGCGGCACCGTCAACGGCGACGCTTCCATCGTCAATCTGTACGACAACGCACAGATCTTGCGCGCGGCCGGCTACGGCGACCCCGAAATGCAGGCCGATTCCGAGCATTTCCGCGTGCTCGTGAACGACGATGTGATCCTGACCGAAAAGCCGGTTAAACTTCGTCGCGGCCTGTCGGTCATGACAGCCACCAACGGCATGAACTACAACAACGTCACCCGGGTCATCCAGCTCTACGGCAACGTTCGTGGCGCGATCGCCCCGGCTGACTCCGGCGGCTCGTCCTGAACCCCGGGCCGTCCACGCAAGGCACGATTGCATGAACGAATCGACTCCCCGTCCTGAGTCCGGCCGCTCGCGAAACGCGCGCGCCGACCGCGCCGTGATCGCGGCGCTGGCCGCGCTCGCCGCCGCGCTTTCGCTCGGCGTGTTCGCACCCTCCGCGCACGCGGAGCGCGCCGACAAGGACAAACCGCTCAATATCGAAGCGGACAACATGACGTACGACGATCTGAAACAGCAGACCGTCTTCACCGGCCACGTCGTCGCGACGAAGGGCACGATCCTCATCAAGGCCGAGAAACTCGTCGTCACCCAGGACCCGCAGGGCTACCAGTACGCCACGGGCACCGTCGCGCCCGGCAGCACCGGCGACAATCTCGCGTATTTCCGCCAGAAGCGCGAGGGCCTGAACGAATATGTCGACGGCACGGCCGAGCGCATCGACTACGACGGCAAACAGGATCTCACCACGCTCACCACGAACGCGACGGTGCGCCGCCTGCAAGGCCTCTCGACGCTGATGGACACCGTCCACGGCAGCGTCATCACCTATGACGGGCAGAACGACTTCTATACCGCGAAGTCGGGCAAGGACGTCGCCGGGCCGGGCAACCCCGGCGGCCGGGTGCGCGCCATGCTGTCGCCGCGCAACGGCGGCGCGCAGCCGCTCGCCGGCGCTCCGGCGCCGCTCGCCCCGTCGAACAAGCTGCAGGGAACGCCGCAACAGTGAACACCGTTACCGCCCCCCAAAGCCACGGCCGCCAGCTCGCCGGCAAGACAAGCTCGCTCGTCGTGCGCAATCTGAAAAAACGCTACGGCTCGCGCACGGTCGTCAAGGACGTTTCGCTCGACGTGAAAAGCGGCGAAGTGGTCGGCCTGCTCGGCCCCAACGGCGCCGGCAAGACCACGTCGTTCTACATGATCGTGGGCCTCGTGCCGCTCGACGCGGGCGACATCGACCTCGACGGCCGGTCCATCAGCCTGCTGCCGATCCACAAGCGCGCGGCGCTCGGCCTCTCGTATCTGCCGCAGGAAGCTTCCGTGTTCCGCAAGCTCACCGTCGAAGAAAACATTCGCGCGGTGCTCGAACTCCAGGTGGACGGCAACGGCAGGCGGCTCTCGAAAGACATCATCACGCAGCGCGCCGAGGCGCTGCTCGAAGAATTGCAGATCGCGCATCTGCGCGACAATCCGGCGCTCTCGCTTTCGGGCGGCGAACGCCGCCGCGTGGAAATCGCGCGCGCCCTCGCGACCGACCCGAGCTTCATCCTGCTCGACGAGCCGTTCGCGGGCGTCGACCCGATCGCCGTGCTGGAAATCCAGAAGATCGTGAAGTTCCTCAAGCAGCGCAACATCGGCGTGCTGATCACGGACCACAACGTGCGCGAAACGCTCGGCATTTGCGACCACGCGTACATCATCAGCGACGGCACCGTGCTCGCGGCCGGCGCACCCGGCGACATCATCGAAAACGAGAGCGTGCGCCGCGTCTATCTCGGCGAGCATTTCCGCATGTGATGCCGCGCCGCCGGGCGCTCGCGGCATGACGCCGCGCGCCCGTCCGGTCTGTCCCAATCTCCCTTTTTTGGCGCGCCCGGCGCGTGACGCACAATTGCGGGTTGCCTCGCGCGCGATGCGCGGCGCTCGCGCCGGGCGTGCGATCCATACCGTTTTTCCGCGCATCCGTCGCGCTTTCCGCGCGTTTTCCGTATTCCCCCCCGCAGGAACCGCTCGCGCCCACGCGCGCGCGGCCCGGTGCTTGCGCACCCTGTCCGCCGATGCGGCATGACGGCGCTTGCGTGGGATCGAGGTGACATTGCGAATGCCACTTGGTGCCGCGTACGTGGCAAACTCTTTACAATGATTCGCACATCGCCATGAAAGCCAGCCTCCAACTCCGCCTTTCGCAGCATCTTGCGCTGACTCCCCAACTGCAACAGTCCATCCGGCTGTTGCAGCTGTCGACGCTCGAACTGCAACAGGAGGTCGCCACGGCGATCGCGCAAAATCCGCTGCTCGAAAACGAGGACGACTGGATCGCCAGCCCCTTGCGCGTGGCCGCCGACGGCTCGCTCATCGCGCAGCCGCCCGCCTCCGCGAGCGCGGAGCCGATGCAAGGCGCGAGCATTTCGTCCGCCGCGTCCAACGGCAGCGACGACAACGGCGAGCGCGAGCCGCGCGGCGTGGACGAATACGACGGCATGTCCGGCGACGCGAACGGCGACGCGAGCCAGTGGAATCTCGACGACTACGGCCGCTCCGGCAACGCCTCCGACGACGACGATTTGCCGCCGCTGCAAATCCACGAATCGACCACCACGCTGCGCGATCATCTGATGGCGCAGTTGCGCGAGACGAACGCGAGCCTGCGCGACCGCGCGCTCATCACGTTTCTCATCGAGTCGCTCGACGAAGACGGCTATCTGAGCGCGACGTGCGAGGAAATTCTTGCCGATATCCCCGACGAACTCGAAGTCGACAACGACGAACTGAACGCGGCGCTCGCGCTGCTGCACAGCTTCGACCCGGCGGGCGTGGGCGCGCGCTCGGCGTCGGAATGCCTGAAGCTGCAATTGCTGCGCATTCCGTCCAGCGCCACGCGCACGCTCGCGCTGGACATCGTCTCGCACCATCTCGAACTGCTCGCGGCGCGTGACTTCACGCGCCTGCGCAAGCAGCTCAAGACCGGCGACGACGAACTGCGCGAGGCGCATGCGCTGATCCGCTCGCTCGAGCCGTTCCCGGGCGCGGCCTACGGCAAGGCGGAAGCCGACTACGTGGTGCCCGACATCATCGTCAAAAAGACGGGTCAGAACTGGCACGCGGAACTCAATCCCGAGGTGGTGCCGAAGCTGCGCATCAACCATCTCTACGCCAACATCCTGCGCAACAACCGCGGCGACCCGGGCAGCGGCTCGCTGCGCCAGCAGCTTCAGGAAGCGCGCTGGCTCATCAAGAATATCCAGCAGCGTTTCGAGACGATCCTGCGTGTCGCGCAGGCGATAGTCGAGCGTCAGAAGAACTTTTTCGTGCACGGCGAAATCGCCATGCGCCCCTTGGTTTTGAGGGAGATTGCTGATACGCTGGGCCTACACGAATCAACTGTCTCGCGTGTGACAACCGGTAAATACATGCTGACTCCGTTCGGAACGCTGGAGTTCAAGTACTTCTTCGGGTCGCATGTTTCTACCGATACTGGCGGTGCGGCGTCGTCCACGGCTATCCGCGCCCTCATCAAGCAACTCATAGGAGCCGAGAACACCAGGTCCCCCCTTTCGGACAGCCGCATCGCCGAACTGCTGGCGGAACAGGGCTTCGTGGTGGCGCGACGTACGGTCGCGAAATACCGCGAGGCGCTGAAGATCCCAGCCGTTAATTTGCGCAAGTCTCTTTAGCCTGTTCTGCCTTTATGGAGCAGGCGTTTTCCGGCCGCTACGCCCGTTGGCGGAAATGGCCGGCCGAGCTAGCCCGTCGTCGCAGGCCTTTCGGGGAGCCGCGCACAGGCAGACAGTCGACCGGCATTGCCGCGCCTCACGCGTCACGCGGCCATCAGCCAGGAGGTTGCACTATGAATCTGAAGATCAGTGGACACCATCTCGAAGTCACGCCAGCGTTGCGAGAATACGTGATCACCAAACTGGACAGGGTGCTAAGGCATTTCGATCAGGTCATCGATGGCAATGTGGTCCTCTCGGTCGATAACATCAAGGAAAAGGACAAGAGACAGAAGGTGGAAGTGAACCTTCATCTGAAAGGCAAGGATATCTTTGTGGAAAGCTGCAACGGCGACATGTACGCCGCCATTGATCTTCTGGTCGACAAACTCGATCGCCAGGTCGTTCGCCACAAGGACCGCGTGCAGGGACATGCACACGAAGCGATCAAGCACCAGCCGGTGCCCGGTATCGAGATCCCGCCGCAATAAGGCGCGAGCGATCCCTACCGTGACAAGGAGCGCGAGCCGGAGCTGAACGCTTATCCTCGGTTCCTTGCCGTTTCGCAATACGAAGTTCCACGAAAGAGCCGCCCACACCGGGCGGCTTTTTCGTGGAACCTTGATTTTTGGCCAGGCGGTTGCACATGCGAGACAAGCGGTGCAACCCCAGCACGCCGGTTGCGCTAATGCATGGCGCATCGCACCATCGGCGCGTACGCTTGTTCTATAATGGACCAGTCGTTTTCGGGTCTCCCGGCACAATCGGTCCCCACGGTCCCGGCACCGGGCTTCGTCGCCAGATCCGCTGCGGTTGCCATGACGTCCCCGCCAGGCGGGCGCGGCAAGTGCAGCCATTGTCGGGGTAAGGAGCATTCAGGCCACGTTTTCGCCTGCCAACATGAATCGTTTAGCCAAAATACTTCCCATCGAGAACGTCGTCGTCGGCCTGTCCGTTACCAGCAAGAAACGCGTCTTCGAGCAGGCCGGCCTGATCTTCGAAAACCAGAACGGCATCGCTCGCAGCACCGTCACCGACAATCTTTTCGCGCGCGAGCGCCTCGGCTCCACGGGCCTGGGCGAAGGCGTGGCAATCCCGCACGGCCGCATCAAGGGCCTGAAGCAGCCGCTCGCCGCGTTCGTGCGTCTTGCCGAACCCATCGCGTTCGAAGCGCCCGACGGCCAGCCCGTTTCGCTGCTGATCTTTCTGCTCGTGCCCGAACAGGCCACGCAGCAGCATCTTGAAATTCTGTCCGAGATCGCCCAACTGCTGTCGGATCGCGAAACGCGTGAGCGCCTTCACACGGAAGAAGACCGCGAAACGTTGCATCGCCTGCTGACGCAATGGCAACCTTGATGCAGTCGTGAGCGGGCGGCCAGCCGGGTTCCCCGGTGCACCGCAAGACGCCCCGAGCCGTTAATGGGCTTGTGGCGCCGCCTTCGGCGCTCACCCCGGTCCGGCCTTCCTGCCCGCCTTTTAGTTAGTTGAGCGAGTCATCTCGCGGAGTCACCGACTCATGGACACTTCCAGCATCAACGCCCAAAGCATCTTCGACGACAACGCCACCACGCTCAAACTGAGCTGGCTGACGGGGCACGAGGGCTGGGAGCGCGGTTTCTCGACCGAGACGGTCGCCACGGCCACGGCCAGCGCCGACCTGGTCGGCCACCTGAACCTGATCCACCCGAACCGCATCCAGGTGCTCGGCGACGCCGAAATCCACTATTACCAGCGTCAAACCGACGAAGACCGCTCGCGCCACATGGCCGAGCTGATCGCGCTCGAACCGCCCTTCCTCGTGGTCGCCGACGGCATGACCGCGCCGCCCGAACTGGTGCTGCGCTGCACGCGCTCGTCCACGCCGCTTTTCACCACGCCGATGTCGGCGGCCACGGTCATCGACAGCCTGCGCCTCTACATGTCGCGCATTCTCGCGCCGCGCGCGACGCTGCACGGCGTGTTTCTCGACATCCTCGGCATGGGCGTGCTGCTCACCGGCGACTCGGGTCTCGGCAAGAGCGAACTCGGTCTCGAACTCATCAGCCGCGGCCACGGTCTCGTGGCCGACGACGCCGTGGACTTCGTGCGCCTCGGCCCCGATTTCGTGGAAGGCCGCTGCCCGCCGCTGCTGCAAAATCTGCTCGAAGTGCGCGGCCTCGGCCTGCTCGACATCAAGACGATTTTCGGCGAGACGGCCGTGCGCCGCAAAATGAAGCTCAAGCTGATCGTTCAACTGGTGCGCCGCCCCGACGGCGAGTTCCAGCGCCTGCCGCTCGAAAGCCAGACCGTGGACGTGCTCGGCCTGCCGATCAGCAAGGTGACCATTCAGGTGGCCGCGGGCCGCAACCTCGCGGTGCTGGTCGAAGCCGCCGTGCGCAACACGATCCTGCAACTGCGCGGCATCGACACGCTGCGCGACTTCATGGACCGCCAGCGCCTCGCGATGCAAGACCCCGACAGCCAGTTTCCCGGCAAGCTGATCTGAACCGCGGGGCGCCCGCCGCGCGCCCCGCGAGCCATGGCCGCGGCCGGGCGGCAACCCGCCGCCCGCGCGCCGGGGACGCAGGCCGCAAGGCCGGCGCGCGCATACCGGCGCGCGGATCGGATGCTATGATGACCCAATCGGAGTCATCCCAATCCCCATGCGTATCATCCTGATCACCGGCATCTCGGGTTCCGGCAAGTCAGTGGCGCTCAACGCGCTCGAAGACGTCGGCTACTTCTGCGTCGACAATCTGCCGCCGCGTTTTCTGCCGCAACTCGCGCAATATCTTTCCGACGACGGTTATCAACGCCTCGCCGTGGCGATCGACGCGCGTTCGAGCGCCTCGTTCGACGACATGCCGCAAATGATTCTCGATCTTTCGCGCGAACACGACGTGCGCGTGCTGTTTCTCAACGCCAGCACGCAATCGCTGATCCAGCGCTTTTCGGAAACGCGCCGCCGCCATCCGCTTTCGGGTTCGGCCGCGCACGATGCGAACGTCGGGATGCTCAAGTCGCTCGAAGAGGCCATCGAACACGAGCGCGAACTCGTGTCGAATCTCGCCGAATTCGGCCATCAGGTCGACACCAGCAATCTGAGCGCGAACGCGCTGCGCGCGTGGGTGAAGGTGTTCGTCGAGCGCGAGCGCGGCTCGCTCATGCTCACATTCGAGTCGTTCGGTTTCAAGCGCGGCGTGCCGCTCGACGCGGACCTCGTGTTCGACGTGCGCACGCTGCCCAATCCGCATTACGACGCCCGTCTGCGTCCGCTCACCGGGCTCGACCAGCCCGTGATCGACTTTCTCGGCGCGCAACCGGCCGTCCACGAAATGATCGACGATGTCTACGCGTTCGTCGCGAAATGGCTGCCGCATTTCCGTGCTGACAACCGCAGCTACCTGACGGTGGCCATCGGTTGCACGGGTGGCCAGCACCGTTCGGTGTACATCGCCCAGACGCTCGCCGCGCGCTTCGCGGGCGAGTCCAACGTGATCGTGCGCCACCGCGATGCGCCTCTCGACGTCGGAGAAGCGGCCCGCCTGATCGCCTAACCGGCCGTATCGCGCGGCCCTTAACCGAAGCGTTGCGCCATGTCTTCGTCACCCCCCGTGCTCGCCGATTTGCCGCTGTTTCCGTTGCATACGGTGCTCTTTCCCGGCGGCCTGCTGCCGCTCAAGATCTTCGAAGCGCGTTACCTGGACATGGCGAGCGAGTGCCTGCGCGAGCGCACGCCGTTCGGCGTGTGCCTGCTCAAGAGCGGCGCCGAAGTCGCGCAGCCGGACGAGCCCGCCGTGCCCGAAACCGTCGGCTGTCTCGCCACCATCGAGCAATGCGACGTGGAAACCGTCGGCATGCTGCACATTCGCGCGCACGGCACCCAGCGCTTTCGCCTGCTCTCGCATCGCGTGGCCAGCAACGGTCTGCTGGTGGGCATGGCCGAAGTGCTGCCCGCCGACATTCCGCTCGAAGGCAGCGAGCGGCTCGCGCGTTTCGGCGCCTGCGCCGAAGTGCTCGAACGCATCATTGCGACGATCCGCGAGCGCGACGCGTCGAGCCTGCCGTTCGCGGAACCGTTCCGGTTCGACGATCCCTCGTGGGTCTCCAACCGTCTCGCCGAAGTGCTGCCGATCGCGCTGCGCGCGCGCCAGAAACTCATGGAACTCGACGACGCCGGCGCGCGCATCGACGTCGTGCATCACTACATGCAGCAGCATCAACTGCTTTAGGCGGCAAGTCTCAGATCAGCGGCCCGCGCAAACCGTCAAGCAGCTTGCGCACGGGTGCGGGCACGCCGTACGCGTCGATCGCGGCGAGCGGCACCCAGGCAACTTCGCCGTCGTTCGCCTCGAGCGCCGCGCCCTCGCGCATGAGTTCGACGAGACGCGGCTCGATGTCGAGCTTGAAGTGCGTGAACGTATGCGTGAGCGGCATCAGCGGCACGCCTTTCGCGGCGGCCTCGCTCGCGCCGTACGCTTGCGCGCGCCCGGCGAGCGCGGCTTCGTCGGCGGCTTCGGGCAAGCTCCAGAGTCCGCCCCAGATGCCCGAAGGCGGCCGCTTTTCGAGCATGACCGAATCGCCGTCCATCAGCACGAGCATCCAGGTGTGCCGCTGCGGCACGGTCTTTTTCGGGCGCGCGGCGGGCAGCTCGCGCTGACGTCCGGTGAGGTTCGCCACGCAGTCGGCCGCGAACGGGCAGCGCGCGCAATCGGGCTTGCCGCGCCCGCACAGCGTCGCGCCCAGATCCATCAGCCCTTGCGTATACGCGCTCACCTCGGCGTCGCTCGCGGCCGGACCCGGCACGATGGATTCGGCGAGCGCCCACATCGCGTTCTCCACGCGCTTTTCGCCGGGAAAGCCTTCCACGCCGAACACGCGCGCAAGCACGCGCTTCACGTTGCCGTCGAGGATGGTTTCGCGCGCACCGAACGCGAACGAGGCGATCGCCGCGCCCGTCGAGCGGCCGATGCCGGGCAACTCGGCCAGCGCCTCTCCCGTCGACGGAAACCGGCCGCCGTGCTCGCTCGCGACCACCTGCGCGCAGCGATGCAGATTGCGCGCGCGCGTGTAGTAGCCAAGGCCGGCCCAGAGCGCCATCACGTCGTCGGCGGGCGCGCCGGCAAGCGCCTGCACCGTGGGAAAGCGTTCGAGAAAACGCGCGTAGTACGGAATCACGGTCGAGACCTGCGTCTGTTGCAACATGATTTCCGAAAGCCAGATGCGATACGGGTCGCGCGTGTTCTGCCACGGCAGATCGTGGCGGCCGTGTTCGCGCTGCCATTCGATCAGGCGCGGCGCGAAGCTCGCAAGCAGGCCGGAGGGATAGGTGCCGGCCGGGATCGTCGAAGCGGGGGAAGACGTTTTGTACATGAAAGCGAAGCGAGTCAGCGCTGGCAGCGCGGACAGAAATAAGTGGAGCGCTGGCCCTGCACGATCTGCTTGATCGGCGTGCCGCACACGCGGCACGGTTGGCCCGCGCGGTCATAGACGAAATATTCGAGCTGGAAATAGCCGCTTTCGCCGTTGCTGCCGACGAAATCGCGCAGCGTGCTGCCGCCCTTTTCGATGGCCGAGGCGAGCACGGCGCGCACGGCGTCCGCAAGCAGTTCGTAACGGGCGAGCGAGACGCGGCCCGCCGGCGTGGTGGGCCGGATGCCCGCGCGAAAGAGGCTTTCCGACGCGTAGATATTGCCGACGCCCACCACGATGTCGCCCGCGAGCAGCGCCTGTTTCACCGACACCTTGCGCCCGCGCGTCTCGCGAAACAGCAGCGCGCCGTCGAACGCGGGAGTGAAGGGCTCGATGCCGAGGCTCGCCAGCAGCGGATGGCCGAGCACGTCGCCGGCCTCGCGCGGATGCCAGAGCACGGCGCCGAAGCGGCGCGGATCGCGGTAACGCAGCGTGAAATCGTCGAACAGCCAGTCGACGTGATCGTGCTTTTCGGCGGCGGGCGGCTTCGGCAGATTGCGCAGCACGCGCAGCGTCCCCGTCATGCCGAGGTGAACGATGAACCAGCCCTCCTCCACCTCGAACAGAAGATACTTGCCGCGCCGCCCCACGGAACGAATCGTGCGGCCGCGCAGCGTACGCGCGAGCAAGGCCGGCACCGGCCAGCGCAATGCGGGGTTGCGCACCTCCACGCGCTCGACGCGGCGGCCGGCGACCCACGGTTCGATCCCCCTTCGGGTAACCTCGACTTCTGGCAACTCTGGCATGGCTTACGGCCTGACGCGGTGATGTAAGGAGATGGTCTGCAACTTGCATAATCAGCATGTGCGCGTTGTGCGCGTATTGTAGCCAGCGCGTTACAATCGACCGAAACATTCGACGGAATTCCATGGAACTGTCTTTCGTGAAGCTGTTCGCAACGCGTCTTGCCGCGCCGCGCCTGCCCGCCGCCTTCGCGCGCCGTCTGATCGGCACGGCCGTTCTGGCGGCCTGGGCGTTCACCGCGCCGGGCGCCTACGCGCAAGATCCGTCCCCCGACACGGACGACACCTCCGTGACCATCCCGGACGCTTTCGGCCCTGCGTCGCCGGACGAGAAGAAGGATCTGCCCGGCGTGGCGCTCTCGAGCCAGATCGTCTTTCAGGTGCTCGCCGCCGAGATCGCGCTCCAGCGCGGCCAGCCCGCGCCCGCATTCCAGACCTACCTCGCGCTCGCGCGCGACACGCACGACCCGCGCATGGCGCAGCGCGCGACCGAAATCGCGCTCGCGGCGCAAAGCCCGACCGACGCGCTCACGGCCGTGCAGCTCTGGCAGCAGTACGCGCCCGACTCGGAGCGCGCCGCGCAGCTCGACGCCTCGCTGCTCGTGCTCGCCGGCAAGCCCGACGACGCGCAGCCGCTGCTCTCGCGCGAACTGGCGCGCGTGCCGGCCGACAGCCGCGGCCAGGCCATTCTTTCGCTGCAACTGCTGCTCTCGCGCGGCCCGAACCGCGTGGGCGGCCTGAACGTGCTCAAGACGATGCTCAAGGACGACATGAATCGTCCCGAAGCGCAGCTCGCCATCGGCCGCCAGCAACTGCTCGCCGACGACGTGCCGGGCGCGCGCAAGTCGTTCGAGCAGGCGCTCGCGCTCAAGCCCGACTATCTGCCCGCCGCGCTCATGCTTGCGCAAATGGGCACGGAGGAGCGCAACGAAGGCATTGCGTCGATCGAAAAGTACGTGCAGCAGAACCCGAAGTCGCGCGACGGCCGGCTCGCGCTCGCGCAAACCTATCTCGCGGCGAACCGCCTCGACGACGCGCAGAAGCAGTTCGAGATTCTGCACAAGGACAACGCGAACGATCTCATGCCGCTGATGGCGCTTGCGCTCATCAACGTGCAGGAAAAGAAGTTCGACGCCGCGCAAAAGTATCTGACGCAGTACGCGCAGGTCGCGGAAAAGAGCCCGACCGCCGACCCCGGCCAGGCTTACATCTACCTGGCGCAGCTTGCCGTCGAGCAGAAAGACGACGCGGCCGCGCAAAAGTGGCTCGACAAGATCCAGCCCAACAGCCAGCAATACGTGCCCGCGCAGATCACTCGCGCGCAGATTCTGGACAAGGAAGGCAAAACCGACGACGCGCGCCGCCAGCTCGCGGCCATCCAGACCAACGACCCGCGCGACCAGGCGCTGATCGCGCGCACGGACGCGGCTATCCTGTTCGACGCGAAGCGCTTCACCGACGCCGAAGGGCGTCTCGCGAAAGCCACCGCCGACTTCCCGGACGACCCCGATCTCACCTACGACTACGCGATGGCCGCCGAAAAGAACGGTCATTACGACGTCATGGAAGCCCAGCTTCGCAAGCTCATCAAGACGCAGCCCGACAACCCGCAAGCGTACAACGCGCTCGGCTATTCGCTCGCCGACCGCAACCAGCGCCTCCAGGAAGCCGACACGCTCGTCGAGAAAGCCTCGGCGCTCGCGCCCGACGACGCGTTCATCATGGACAGCGTGGGCTGGGTGAAATACCGCATGGGCGACAACACCGACGCGATCAAGCTGCTGCGCAAGGCTTACAGCATGCAGCCGAACGCCGAAATCGGCGCGCATCTGGGCGAAGTGCTGTGGAAGAACGGCGACCAGAGCGGCGCGCGCGAAGCGTGGCGCGAGGCGCGCAAGCTCGAACCCGACAACGACACGCTCGTGAAAACGCTCCAGCGCTTCCAGATCAACGACCTCTGATGGCCGAACTGCTCCCCAACGCTCTCATGGCGGCGCGCCGCGCGACGCTCGGCGCCGCCGCCGCCGCGCTGCTCGCCGGTTGCCTCAGCGGCTGCGTGACGCAGCCGCCGCATCAACCGTCCACGGCAAACGCGACCACCTCGCTCACGACGCAAACCAATCGCGCGTGGCACGGCCGCTTCGCGGTGACGTACAACGACCAGAACGGTCAGCAGCGCAACGCGTACGGCAATTTCGACTGGCGCGAGAACGGCGCGACCGTCACGCTGCAACTGCTCAACCCGCTTGGGCAAACGCTCGCGATCGTGACTTCGTCGCCCTCGCAGGCCACGCTCGAACTGCCCAATCGCCAGCCGCTCACCGCCGACAACGTGAGCACGCTGATGCAGCAGTCGCTCGGCTTCGCGCTGCCGGTCGAAGGGCTGCGCTACTGGCTGCAACCGTCGGTCGCGCCCACCTCGCGCGCGCGCACGACGCCCGATCCGCAAGACCCGAATCGTCTTTCGCGCATCGACCAGGACGGCTGGACGATCGACTACGTGGCGTATGCCGATGCGCCCGCAACGGGCGTGAAGCGCGTCAATCTCTCGCGCGAAGATCCGCCGCTCACGATCAAGCTCGTGCTCGACCAGTAACGGTTAAGGCCACATTTCACCGGAGGCCGGCGCGCGCCTGCCCGCATCAAGCATCATGACCGAAACCCAGGACTCGCTGCGCGGCTGTCTCGCGCCCGCGAAACTCAATCTCTTCCTGCACATCACAGGCCGTCGCCCCGACGGCTATCACGATCTGCAAACCGTATTCCAGTTGCTCGACTGGGGCGACACGCTGCATTTCACGCGCCGCGCCGACGGCCGCGTCACGCGCGCGACCGAAGTGGAAGGCGTGCCGGCCGAGCACGATCTCACGGTGCGCGCGGCCATGCTGCTCAAGACGCACACGGGCACGGCCGAAGGCGTCGAGATCGACATCGAAAAACGTCTGCCGATGGGCGCGGGTCTCGGCGGCGGCAGCTCCGACGCGGCCACCACGCTGCTCGCGCTCAACCGTCTCTGGAAACTGAACCTGCCGCGCGCGGAATTGCAGGCGCTCGCGCTCAAGCTGGGCGCCGACGTGCCCTTCTTCGTGTTCGGCAAAAATGCGTTTGCGGAGGGTGTTGGAGAAGCTTTGGAGGCGGTACAATTGCCCCCGCGTCATTTTTTGGTGGTGACGCCGCGGGTTCAGGTTCCTACCGCTGCGATTTTTTCGGAAAAATCGTTGACAAGGGACACAAAGGCCTGCACAATAGCAGTCTTTCTTGCACAGCAAGCTTCGCAAAAGGGTTGGCCAGACAGTTTTGGTCAAAACGACATGCAAGCGGTTGTCGCAGGAAAATACGCGGAAGTAGCGCAGGTGCTTCGATGGTTTGAGCGTGTCTCAAGCAGCATCACACCGGCGCGGATGACCGGGTCGGGCGCCAGTGTTTTCGCGGCGTTCACCAGTCGGTCCGAAGCAGAGGCGGTTCAAGCCCGTTTGCTTGCGGAACAACCTGACTGGCGAAGCGCGGTAACATCGGGTCTGGACACGCATCCACTCTTCGCTTTCGCGGCATAGTTTTGCCGGATTGATCGGACCTAGCCGGTCAGTCAGGCTAAAAGTTGTGTAGGGGAGTCGCCAAGTTGGTCAAGGCACCGGATTTTGATTCCGGCATGCGAGGGTTCGAGTCCTTCCTCCCCTGCCAAAAATTCCAGGCAGTTCGCCAATAGTAGTTCCTCTCGCCCCCCCAAGTCCGCAGCAGGTGCATGATGAGCAGCCATGACGGCCTGATGGTTTTTACTGGCAACGCCAATCCCGCGCTTGCACAGGAAGTCGTCAAGATCCTCGGTATTCCCCTCGGCAAGGCTATGGTTAGCCGCTTCTCCGACGGTGAAATCCAGGTCGAGATCCAGGAAAACGTGCGTGGCAAGGACGTGTTCGTCCTCCAGTCGACCTGCGCGCCGACCAACGACAACCTGATGGAACTGATGATCATGGTCGATGCGCTCAAGCGCGCATCCGCCGGCCGGATCACCGCCGCCATTCCCTACTTCGGCTATGCCCGTCAGGACCGCCGCCCGCGCTCGGCGCGCGTGGCCATTTCGGCGAAGGTCGTGGCGAACATGCTGGAAATCGCCGGCGTCGAGCGGATCATCACGATGGATCTGCACGCCGACCAGATTCAAGGCTTCTTCGACATTCCCGTCGATAACATCTATGCAACGCCCGTGCTGCTCGGCGATCTGCGCAAGCAGAACTACGAGAACCTGCTGGTCGTTTCGCCGGACGTCGGCGGCGTGGTGCGCGCGCGCGCGCTCGCCAAGCAACTGAATTGCGATCTCGCGATCATCGACAAGCGCCGCCCGAAGGCGAACGTCGCTGAAGTGATGAACATCATCGGTGAAGTCGAAGGCCGCACCTGCGTGATCATGGACGACATGGTCGACACCGCCGGCACGCTCTGCAAGGCGGCGCAAGTGCTGAAGGAACGCGGCGCGAAGAAGGTGTTCGCTTACGCCACGCACCCGGTTCTCTCGGGTGGCGCGGGCGAGCGGATTGCCGCATCGGCGCTCGACGAACTGGTCGTGACCGACACGATTCCGCTGGGCGACGAAGCGCGTTCGTGCGCCAAGATCCGCGCGCTCACGAGCGCCGGTCTGCTGGCCGAAACGTTCTCGCGTATTCGCCGCGGCGACTCGGTGATGTCGCTGTTCGCCGAGAGCTAAAAAGAATTGACGCGCGAAGCGCGGCATTCGCAAGGATGCCGCGCTTTTGCACGTAATCGGCGCGAACGGACGATGGTTCGCGCTGCATCGCCTGGGGGTCCGGCTTGTTGGCACGGGCCCCGTTTTACTGCCTGGTCGCGGGCAGTGTATTGGAGAATCCTATGAAAGTCGTCGCTTTTGAGCGCAATCTGCAAGGTACGGGTGCGAGCCGCCGCCTGCGCAATGCTGGCAAGACGCCCGGCATCGTGTACGGTGTTGGCGCTGAGCCGCAACTGATCGAACTCGATCACAACGCCCTGTGGCACGCCCTGAAGAAGGAAACGTTCCACGCTTCGATCCTCGAACTCGAAGTAGCGGGCAAGTCGCAGCAAGTGCTGCTGCGCGACGTGCAATACCATCCGTTCCGTCAGCTCGTGCTGCACGTGGACTTCCAGCGCGTGGACCCGAACAAGAAGATCCACACGAAGGTGCCGCTGCACTTCATGAACCAGGAAACCAACCCGGCTGTGAAGCTGGGCGGCGCGATCATCTCGCACGTCGTCAACGAAATCGAAGTGGTGTGCCTGCCGGGCGCGCTGCCGGAATTCCTCGAAGTCGACCTCGCAGCGATCGAAGCGGGTCACTCGCTGCACGCAAGCGACATCAAGCTGCCGAACGGCGTGACGCTGGTTCAGCACGTCGAGCAGGAAAACCCGGTGATCGTTTCGGCTACCGTGCCGGCTGCGGCCGTGTCGGCTGCCGAAGGCGAAGAAGAAAAGCCGGCTGCGGAGTAAATCGCAGCGGCGTTGCGTGGCGCCTCGGTGCGCCACGAAGCCGATCTTCGCGATCCGTTTTCCTGAAACGGACCAAAAGACCCGCCGCGGTTCGCCCCGGCGGGTTTTTTTTCGCATGTTTTTCCACTCTTCCGTACACTTGCGGATTCGTTCAGCGTTTATCCGCAGGTAGAACATCACCATGATCAGGTTGATCGTCGGGCTCGGGAATCCGGGCGCCGAATACACGGCAACGCGCCACAACGCGGGCTTTTGGCTCGTGGACCAACTCGCGCGCGAAGCCGGCGCGACGCTGCGCGACGAGCGCCGCTTTCACGGCCATTATGCGAAGGCTCGCCTCTATGGCGAGGAAGTACATCTGCTCGAACCGCAGACGTACATGAACCGCTCGGGCCAGTCGGTCGTCGCGGTTGCCGCATTCTTCAAGATTCTTCCCGACGAGATTCTTGTCGCGCACGACGAACTCGATCTGCCGCCCGGCAGCGTCAAGTTCAAGCTCGGCGGCGGCAGCGGCGGCCACAACGGCTTGAAGGACATTTCCGCGCACCTTTCGACGCAGCAATACTGGCGTCTGCGCATCGGCATCGGCCATCCGCGCGATCTGATTCCCGAAGGCGCGCGCGCGGGCGCGAAACCCGACGTTGCGAACTTCGTGCTCAAGCCGCCGCGCCGCGAGGAGCAGGACGTGATCGATCAGTCGATCGAGCGCGCGCTCGCCGTCATGCCCACGTTCGTGAAAGGCGAAACCGAGCGCGCCGTGATGCAATTGCACCGCAACGGTTAAGCCATCGCCAGCCAGGCTGGACTGGCCAGTTTGAGGAGAGCGTCTTGAGTCGTTTCTGGAGTGACATCGTCCACCGCCTCGTGCCGTATGTGCCGGGCGAACAGCCCGCGCTCGCGAAGCCGGTCAAGCTCAACACCAACGAGAATCCGTACCCGCCCTCGCCGCGCGTGCTGGAAGCGATTCGCGCGGAACTCGGCGAGCACGGCGAGTCGCTGCGCCGCTATCCCGATCCGCTCGCGAGGCGTCTGCGCGACGCCGTGGCCGCGCATCACGGCCTTCGCGCGGAACAGGTGTTCGTCGGCAACGGCTCGGACGAGGTGCTCGCGCACGCGTTCCAGGCGCTCCTCAAGCACGAAAAGCCCATTCTCTTTCCCGACATCACGTACAGCTTCTATCCGACCTACGCGCGCCTTTACGACGTCGAATACCGCACGCTGCCGCTCGATGCGCGGTTCGCGATTCGCGTGGACGACTACCTCGCGCAGCACAACCCGAACGGCGGCGTGATTTTCCCGAATCCGAATGCGCCGACGGGCCACGCGCTGCCGCTCGCCGAAATAGAGCGGCTCGTCGCGGGCAACCCCGACTCGGTCGTGATCGTCGACGAAGCGTATGTCGATTTCGGCGCCGAATCGGCGATTGCGCTGATCGACCGCCATCCGAACCTGCTCGTCGTACACACCACCTCGAAGTCGCGCTCGCTCGCGGGCATGCGCGTGGGCTTCGCGTTCGGTCACGCCGATCTGATCGACGCGCTCAACCGCGTGAAGGACAGCTTCAACTCGTATCCGCTCGACCGTCTGGCGCAAGCGGCCGCGACGGCCGCCTACGAAGACGCCGACTGGCTCGCGACGACGCGCGCGCGCGTGATGGCGAGCCGCGAGCGGCTCACGGCCGCGCTCGCGGCGCTCGGTTTCGAGGTTGTGCCTTCGGCCGCCAACTTCGTGTTCGCGACGCAGCCGGCGCACGACGCGGCGGCGATTGCCGCGAAGCTGCGCGAGCAGGAAATCTTCGTGCGCCATTTCAACGCACCGCGCGTGAACCAGCATTTGCGCATCTCGGTCGGCACGGACGCCGAATGCGAAACGCTCGTGCAAGCGCTCAAGGGCATCGTGGGTTGAAGCCGCTCACCGCTTCGCGCAGCCGCCGGCCATAAAAAAACGCGCCCCTGGAGGCGCGTTTTTTATCGCGGTTGCGGACCGGCGGCGTCAGCGCTCGCGTTTCGCCGCAACCAGCGCGTGGTACTTCTGCATCAACTGCTCGGGCGACTCCGGATGCTCGGGATTCTTCGGGATACATTCCACCGGGCACACCTGAATGCATTGCGGCTCGTCGAAATGGCCGACGCATTCGGTGCATTTGCCCGGGTCGATCACATAGATTTCCGGGCCCATCGAAATCGCGTCGTTCGGGCACTCGGGCTCGCAGACGTCGCAATTGATGCACTCGTCGGTAATCATCAGGGCCATGCTGTTCTCACTTCCCGCCGGCGCGCGGCCAGCTTACACGTTGCTTGAACCCGATAGTTTACGCTGGTTTGGCCGCGCTTTCAGGGCTTGCCGCTCTGGCCGCCCGAAGCGCTCGCGCCGCCCATCGACGTCACCTTGTCCTGCAAACGCTTTTCCACCGAAGGAAAGACGAACTTGCTGACATCGCCGCCCAATTGGGCGATTTCGCGCACGATCGTGCCCGAAATAAACTGATATTGGTCCGATGGCGTCATGAACATGGTTTCGACGTCCGGCAGCAAATAGCGGTTCATGCCCGCCATCTGAAACTCGTATTCGAAGTCGGACACGGCGCGCAGGCCGCGCACGATCACGCGCGCGTTGTTGCTGCGCACGAAGTCCTTGAGCAAGCCCTTGAAGCTCATGACCTGGACGTTCGGATAGTGGCCGAGAACCTCATGCGCGATCTCGAGCCGCTCCTCGAGCGAGAAGAACGGCTTCTTGTTGCGGCTGTCGGCAACGCCGACCACCAGCGTGTCGAAAATGCTCGACGCGCGCCGCACGAGATCTTCGTGACCGCGCGTGAGCGGATCGAACGTACCGGGGTACACGGCGACTACCATGAGGCTTCTCCTCTCAACAGAAATGGGGCGCGCCTGGACGCCGTAACGTCGCATACGCACGTGCCGGCGTGAAGGCGAGGCCCTCCGCCGCTTCTTATCGAACGCGCATTATTCCTCATTTTCGCACCGCAGCAAATGGTAGAAAACCGCGCCTGCCTTGCCCTCGCGCGCGACGTGCCAGCCCGCCAGCGCGGGCTGCGCGGCCGGGTCGAGGCGTGCGCCGGACTCGACGTAGAGCCAGCCGTCGGGCGCGACGAGCGGCGCGGCCAGCGCCAGCGCGCGGTCGAGCAGCGCCGTGTCGCCGAACGGCGGATCGAGAAACACCACGTCGAACGACGCCGGCGCGAGATTGGCGGCAAGCCGCAGCGCGTCGGCTTCGGCGATTTCAATCGTGCGCGCGCCCAGGCGCGTCTGGTTCGCGCGCAACTGCGCGGCGGCGCGCGCGCTGCGCTCCACCATCACCACGCGCGCCGCGCCACGCGACGCCGCCTCGAAACCGAGCGCGCCGCTGCCCGCGAACAGGTCGAGGCAACGCAGACCGTCGAGCCGCTGGCCGAGCCAGTTAAAAAGCGTTTCGCGCACGCGGTCGGGCGTGGGGCGCAGGCCGTCGAGATCGAGCACGGGCAATGGCGTGCGCTTCCAGTCGCCGCCGATGATGCGGATCGTGTGCGCGCCGCCACCGTGCGTGCGCGCGGCGGATTGAGTGGAGCGAGCGCCTTGCCCTCGCGGAGATGAAGAACGGGTCATGCGTTTGGACGATGGATTGCGGGCGGAGCGCGCGGCGCGCCATGGCCGTGAGACACGGCAAGCGACGTCGCGCCCTCCAGTCCGCGCACGTTACCACACGGTTACAGCGGCGCCGCGCGGAGAAACCCCCAAGCGCCGCGCGGCCAATGACGAAACATGACGCAGACGGATGACGCAGACGGGATTTCGACCGATGCGCGGGCGCCGCCGGGACGCCCGCGCGAGAGCGCTCCGGCCGCGACACGGGCGCCGTCCGGACCGAAGCGCGAAAGCCGTGCCGGCCAACGCCCGGGCGCCGCGGCGACGCTTCCGGGGGCGCCTGATAAAATGCGCTGTTTTCCGCGCGTTACCGCCTTGGAACGCGCCATCCAGCGCGTCGCCGACCGTTCACCGGTCCGACCCGCACGCGCCAGACCCACACCGATCATGTTCAGTTTCTTCAAACGATTCCGCGGCGCCAAGGACGACGCCGAGCCCGCGCAGGCCGAAGCCGCGCCCTCGCCCGCCGAACCCGCCGATCTTGCTGATTTCGCCGAACCCGCCGATTCCGCCGATCTTGCTGATTTCGCCGATTCCGGCGAGGCCGCCGATTCCGCGAAAAACCTCGCAGCGCCCGCGCCGCGGGAGCCCGCCGCCAGCATGCCCGCGCCTGCGCCCGCGCCGCGCGTCGCGGAAATGCCCGCAATCGCCGAGATTGTTCCGCCGCCGCCTGTCGAGGCCGCGGCCAAGCAGTCGTGGCTCACGCGCCTGAAAAGCGGTCTGTCGAAGACCAGCTCGAACATCCAGAGCATTTTCGTCAACGCGAAGATCGACGACGATCTTTACGAAGAACTGGAAACCGCCCTGCTGATGTCCGACGCGGGCGTGGACGCCACCGAATATCTGCTCGAAACGCTGCGCCAGAAAGTGCGCGCCGACCGGCTGACTGAGGCGCAGCAGGTCAAAACCGCGCTGCGCGGCCTGCTGGTGGACCTGCTCAAGCCGCTTGAAAAATCGCTGCTGCTAGGCCGCGCGCAACCGCTCGTGATGATGATCGCGGGCGTGAACGGCGCCGGCAAAACCACCAGCATCGGCAAGCTCGCGAAGCATCTGCAAAGCTTCGACCAGAGCGTGCTGCTGGCCGCCGGCGACACCTTCCGCGCCGCCGCGCGCGAGCAACTGGCGATCTGGGGCGAGCGCAACAACGTCACTGTCGTGCAGCAGGAAAGCGGCGACCCGGCCGCCGTGATCTTCGACGCCGTGAGCGCCGCGCGCGCGCGCGGTATCGACGTGGTGATGGCCGACACGGCCGGCCGCCTGCCCACGCAATTGCATTTGATGGACGAGTTGAAGAAGGTCAAGCGCGTGATCGGCAAGGCATTCGAAGGCGCCCCCCACGAAGTGCTGCTCGTGATCGACGCCAACACCGGTCAGAACGCCCTCACGCAGGTGAAGGCGTTCGACGACGCACTCGGCCTGACCGGCCTGATCGTCACCAAGCTCGACGGCACGGCGAAGGGCGGAATTCTCGCGGCCATCGCGCGCCAGCGCCCGATTCCGGTGTACTTCATCGGCGTGGGCGAGAAGGTCGAGGATCTTCAGCCGTTCGTGGCCGAGGAATTCGCCGACGCGCTGCTTGGCGGTTAGGCGCCTGATCGGCGTAGTTCGCCGGCATTTATCGACACAAAAAGCGCCGTTCTTGCGAACGGCGCTTTTTTTCACGCTCGGGAAACGCGGACGCTCACTCCGCGTCGGGTTGCGCGCCCGGTTCGGCGCGCGCGAAGGCATCGAGCGTCAGCGCGTAGTCGTTGATGCGCTGGATCGTGGCGTAGCGCGTGGTGTCGATCTTGAAGCGATTGGCGTTGAACACCTGCGGAACGAGGCACAAGTCCGCGATCGTGGGCGTATCGCCGAACGAAAGTTTGCCCGTGCGCGGGTCGTTCGCAAGACGCTGTTCGAGCGTTTCGAAACCCGTCTCGATCCAGTGCCGATACCACGCGTCCTTCACCTCGTCGTCCACGCCCACGGTGCGCTTCAGATACTTGAGCACGCGCAGGTTGTTGACCGGATGAATCTCGCACGCGATCTGCAACGCCAGCGAGCGCACGTAGGCACGGTCGGCGGCCGTTTTCGGCAGCAGCGGCGGTTCCGGCTGGGTTTCCTCCAGATATTCGATGATCGCGAGCGACTGGTGAATCGTGTGGTTCTCGTCGTCGACGAGCGTCGGCACGATCGCCTCCGGATTCACCGCGCGGTATTCGGACTTCAAGTGCTCGCCGCCGTCGCGCACGAGATGCACCGGCACGTAGTCGTATGGCAGTTGCTTCAGGTTCAGCGCAATGCGCACGCGATACGACGCCGAACTGCGGAAATAGCTGTAAAGCTTCATGCTCCTCTGCGACTCCTCTGATTTTTTAGCGTACGAAACCGGATTTCTCTGGCTGCTGCATCGCGTGTCACACCACGCGTACTTCGAATTCGCCGATCCCTTCCACGCCGCCCGTCATTACGTCGCCCTTCACCACGGCGCCCACGCCTTCGGGTGTGCCGGTGAAAATGAGATCGCCCGCCTGCAACTCGAACAGCGCGGAAAGGAATGCGATCGTGTCGGCAACGGGCCAGATCATCTGCGAAATATCCGAGCGTTGCTTTTCCGCTCCGTTCACGTTCAGCCAGATCGCGCCTTGCGAAAGCTGGCCGATTTTCGAAACCGGATGAATCGGGCCGATGGGCGCCGAATGGTCGAAGCCCTTCGCGGTGTCCCAGGGGCGGCCCAGCTTTTTGGCCTCGGCTTGCAGGTCGCGGCGCGTCATGTCGAGCCCCAGCGCGTAGCCATACACGTGATCGAGCGCGTTCGCCGCCGGAATGTCCTTGCCGCCCTTGCCGATGGCCGCGACGAGTTCCATCTCGAAATGGACGTTGCTCGAATGGCCCGGATACGCGAATTGGCCGGTCGAGCCGGGCGGCACGTAAAGTACGGCGTCGGCGGGCTTCGAGAAGAAAAACGGCGGTTCGCGGTTCGGATCGTGGCCCATTTCACGCGCGTGCGCCTCGTAGTTGCGGCCGACGCAGTAGATGCGGCGCACCGGGAAGCGCGCGTCGCCGCCGGCGACCGGCACCGACGCGATCGGCGCCGGTTCGAATACGTAAGTCATGGAGTTCTCCGTTTTTGAAGCGAGGCGTGCGCGAAGCACGCCAGCGTAACGATGCCGATTCGATGACGCCGCTCCGACGATGTGAAGCCGACGGCAATGCAAAGCGGGCGCGTGCGGAAACGGCCGGATTCCGGCCCGAACACTCGCGAGTGTAACGCGCGAGGCGGCGCATGCGACGGCGCCCACGTGAGCGCGTGCGCGACGGGCACCGCACGCTGCGAACGCGGGTTCCGCATGCTTCCCGCGCATCCCGGTCTCCGCCACGCTCGTGCGATACTTCCGACATCCCCGCATTCACGCACAACACCTGCCGCAAGCGCGCCCTTCCGGGCCGCCGCGCCGCCCGAACGAACTCGCCGACATGACCACCGCCGATTCCACCGACACCTTCGCCTGCGGCCGCTTCATCAAGGAAATCGGCCGCGGACCGCACGGCGCGCGCTCGCTCTCGGCCGAAGACACGCACACGCTTTACGCCGCGATGCTCGACGGCCGCGTCGCCGATGTCGAACTGGGCGCCGTGCTGCTGGCCTACCGCCTGAAAGGCGAAACCGCCGAGGAACTCGCCGCGATGCTCGCCGCCGCACACGCATCGTTCGCGCCGCTCGCCGTGCCGCGCGGCGCGTATCGTCCCGTGTCGATTCCGAGCTACAACGGCGCGCGCAAGCAACCGAATCTCGTTCCCCTGCTCGCGCTGTTGCTCGCGCGCGAAGGCGTGCCGACGCTGGTACATGGCGTGGTGAACGATCCGGGCCGGGTGACGAGCGCCGAAATCTTCGCGGCACTGAGTCGGCCTATCGCACGCGATCACGCCGACATCGAAGCGCAACTCGCTGCCAACCAGGTGGCATTTGCCTCGATCGAAACGCTGGCGCCCAAGCTCGCGCGCCTGCTCGCGCTGCGCCGTCGCATGGGCGTGCGCAATTCCACGCACACGCTCGTGAAGCTGCTCCAGCCGTTCGCGGAGCCGGGCCTTCGTCTCGTGAACTACACGCACCCGCCCTATCGCGAGAGCTTGAGCGCGCTGTTCGCGGCGCATCCCGACGCTGCTGCGGGCGGCGCGCTGCTCGCGCGCGGCACGGAAGGCGAAGCCGTCGCCGACACGCGCCGCCAGGTGCAGGTCGACTGGCTTCATGACGGCCAGTGCGAAACGTTGATCGCGCCGGAACGATCGTCGCCCGACGCGCCCGAAGTCGATCTGCCGGAAGGCCGCGACGCGCCCACCACCGCCGCGTGGATCGACGCCGTGCTGCGCGGCGAAGCGCCGGTGCCCGACGCCATCGCCCGCCAGATCGAGACGATCAAGCGTATCGCCAGGCACTAACAAAGATGCAACCCGCCGCGACGCCGAAACCCGCGACGCCTTACGGCGCGCGCGTTCCGGCGATATCCGCGGCCATCTTCGCGCATCTTCGCGCCGCGCGTTGGCCAATTCGTTGTTGACACATTCGCCCGCCCTGGCATACATTCGACGAATGCGTTCCTTCCCGAACACCCTCCGAATTACCTTCGGCCGCCTAGCGGCCCTATCGCTACGTCTAGCGTAAGCCAGGCGTAGCGCTGCACGGCCACTCCCCGGCCGGCAGTCCTCCCAGCAGTTCTCGCAGTACCCCAAATCCAGCAGCACCCTACAACTTGTCGTCTGCATTCGTCCGTCTACCGTTCGGACGAGTCGCGAGGTCCAAATGCACGTTGCATTCGCTTCGTTCACGTTCGCTTCCGCCGCGCCGGTTACCGCCGTTGCCGCAGCCGCCGTTTTCGCGCCCGAGGTTGCCGCCGGGGCGCGCGAAGCGGTGCGCGAAACGTGCCGCGAAGCGATTCGCATCGTGCCCCGTCGTCAGCATGCCAGCCGCTCGCCGATGACCGCCGCCGCACACGACACAACGAAGAACGAGGCTCGTCATGTTGCGTAATCCCGCCGAAAAATACCGCCCTTTTCCCGCCGTCCGCCTGAACGGCCGACGTTGGCCCACACGCACCGTCGAACAGGCGCCCGTCTGGATGAGCACCGACCTGCGCGACGGCAACCAGTCGCTGATCGAGCCGATGAGCATCGAGCAAAAGACCGAGTTCTTCGAGATGCTCGTGTCGATCGGCTTCAAGGAAATCGAAGTCGGCTTTCCGTCCGCTTCGCAGACCGACTTCGATTTCGTGCGCAAGCTGATCGACGAAAAACGCATTCCCGACGACGTGACCATCGAGGTGCTCGTGCAGTCGCGCGAGGATTTGATCGCGCGCACGTTCGAAGCGCTCGAAGGCGCGCCCCGCGCGATCGTGCATCTCTACAACGCGATCTGTCCGTCGTTCCGCAAGGTCGTATTCGGTTTGTCGAAGGACGAGGTGAAGGCGCTGGCCGTGAACGGCACGCGCATGATTCGCGAACATGCCGATAACCGGCCGCAAACGCACTGGATCTACCAGTATTCTCCCGAAACGTTCAGCATGACCGAACTCACGTTCGCGCGCGAGGTGTGCGACGCGGTCGCGCAAACGTGGCGCCCGACGCGCGATCACAAAATGATTGTGAATCTGCCCGCGACGGTCGAAGCCGCGATGCCCAACGTGTTCGCCGACCAGATCGAGTGGATGGACCGCAATCTCGCGTATCGCGACAGCATCGTGCTCTCCGTGCATCCGCACAACGATCGCGGCACCGCCGTGGCCGCCGCCGAAATGGCGCTGCTCGCGGGCGCGGACCGCATCGAAGGCTGCCTGTTCGGCAACGGCGAGCGCACCGGCAACGTCGATCTCGTCACGCTCGCGATGAATCTCTACACGCAGGGCATCGACCCCGGCCTCGATTTTTCCGATATCGACGCGGTGCGCCGCGTGGTCGAGCGCTGCAACCAGTTGCCCGTGCATCCGCGCCATCCGTACGCGGGCGATCTCGTGTTCACGGCGTTCTCCGGCTCGCATCAGGACGCGATCCGCAAGGGCTTCGCGCAGCAGCAGCCCGACGCCGTCTGGGAAGTGCCCTATTTGCCGATCGACCCCGCCGATCTCGGTCGCAGCTACGACGCGGTAATTCGCGTGAACAGCCAGTCCGGCAAGGGCGGCGCGACGTATCTGCTCGAACGCGGCATGGGCTTCACGCCCCCGCGCCGCGTGCAGATCGAGTTCAGCCACGCCGTGCAAGCCGTGGCCGACACGTCGGGCGAGGAAATCACGGGCGAGGCGATCTGCGCCTTGTTCGAACGCGAGTATTTCGGGACGAGCGGCCCGGCGGCCGTGGCCGGCGCGGGACGCGTGCGCTGGAAAAATCGCGAGATCGCCCTGGCCGCTTCGGCCCATGTCGACGAAACCTACGTGAAAGCCGTGGCCGAGGCGGTGGCGACGGCGGCGGGCGAGCGCATCGAAATCACGTCGTTCGAAACGGAACGCACCACGCAGGGCGGCACCGCCGTGTTTGTCGGCGCGCGCGTGGGCGGCCAGCCGCTGCGTCACGGCGTGGGCGTGGCCGACGATGCGGCTGAGGCTTGCATTGCCGCCGTGGTGAGCGCCGTGAACCGCGCGGCGTGGGCGCCGGTGGATCGCCGCGAGGCGGCCTGACCGGAACTAGCGGCTCGAATGATCGGGAAAGCATGAGCAGCGTTGAGCGCCGGCGGCAACCCGCCGCCGGCGTGCGCCTGAAACGTCCAGAAGGCGTTTTGGCGGATGGACCTACCGGTCGTCATTCGATCGCGCAACGCGTTGCCTGCCATGCCACGAGCCGCCAGCGGCCATCTTCCTGCGTCTGGATCGACGTATAGGCGATGGGGAAAAGCAGCGCGCCGCTGTTCGCTTCCATTTCGATCAGCACGCGGCCCGAGACGATGCAGGTTTCGCTGCCCACGAGCAGCACGTCCTGCGACTGGATCTCGATCTGACGATAGCGGCGGCGCCCCGCCGTGATCGCGTCGATAAACTGCTGCCGGGTTTCGCGCTTGCCGTTCGTATGCACGAAGGTGGCCTGATCGGACAGCAGTTGTTCGAGCGAACTGCCGTCGCCGTCCACCATCGCGCGAAACCGCTCCCGCTCCAGTCCGCGAATTGCTTCGATCGTCTTTGCCGCCATTGATCGCGCCCCTTGCGCGCGGCGCCTGCTGGGCAGACTCGCGCCGAAGTTTTCCCGCCTGCGTCTGGCTGCAATTTATACCAGGATTTGGCGCAAAGATACTTGCGATCAAAAGTGTCGTCCCTATATAGGAAGGGCTTGGCCGCGACGTGTCATCGAGACGGCGCGGCGAGGTGTCGCAGTGCCGCACGTCGTTTGCTTTTTGATGTCGATTAATAATCGTGCGCAAGCGGATTCGCGCTCGACATTCTTAGCGATATCGCCCTTTTTCCAGTCGAACTCCTTGCATCGGGAAACTAGAGTCATTCTTCGGCTCGCCGCCGTTCGCAATCGTCGCCGGGCGCAAAGCCCCGCCCCGTCTGTCTCCGACAGATTCGCTGAAACCTATCGAAACAACTATTTCGATAGCGATAACGGAACTCTCAAGCCCCTACAGGCTCCAAGTATTAGCACTCAGTGTTTCAGAGTGCTAACATCACCGTGGAGTCGCAGTCCGACTTTTGCAAGATTTCCCAAGGAGTTCGCTACGTGAGCAACGCAATGACCATGACCCTTCCCAGTACGCTGAGCCCGTCGTCGGCCAAGGCCGGGGGTTCGGGTGCACTGGCGCTCGCGAATGCCTCACTGCTGCCCGGTCAACTGGGCAACATCGACGCCTACATTCAGGCCGTGAACCGGATCCCGATGTTGACGCCGCAAGAGGAGCGCCAGTTCGCGACCGAGTTTCGCGAGCAAAACAACCTCGAGTCCGCGCGCCGCATGGTGCTTTCGCACCTGCGCCTCGTGGTGTCGATCGCGCGTAATTACCTCGGCTACGGCTTGCCGCACGCCGACCTGATCCAGGAAGGCAACATCGGCCTGATGAAGGCCGTGAAGCGCTTCGACCCGACGCAAAACGTGCGTCTGGTGTCGTACGCCATGCACTGGATCAAGGCCGAGATTCACGAATACATCCTGCGCAACTGGCGCATGGTGAAGGTCGCCACGACCAAGGCGCAGCGCAAGCTGTTCTTCAACCTGCGCAGCCACAAGCAGGGCCTGCAATCGTTCACGCCCGAGGAAATCGAAGGCCTGGCGCAGGAACTGAATGTGAAGCGCGAGGAAGTCGTGGAGATGGAAACGCGTCTGTCCGGCGCCGACATCGCGCTCGAAAGCCAGACCGACGACGGCGAGGAATCGTTCGCGCCCATCGCCTGGCTCGCCGACTCGCATAGCGAGCCGAGCGCCGTGCTGGCCGCGCAAGCCCACGACCGTCTGCAAACGGACGGCATCGCGAGCGCGCTGGAATCGCTCGACGCGCGCAGCCGCCGCATCATCGAGGCACGCTGGCTGAACGTCGCCGACGACGGATCGGGCGGTTCCACGCTGCACGAGCTGGCCGACGAGTTCGGCGTGTCGGCGGAGCGTATTCGCCAGATCGAGGCAAGCGCGATGAAGAAGATGCGCACCGCGCTCGCCGACTACGCGTAATTTCGCGCGCCGCGTAACCGGAGCACCGCGTAACCGGCAGCACCGCGGAAGCACCGCAAAACCCCGTTCCCCGGAACGGGGTTTTTCTTTTGGCGCTCCCCAAAAGAAAAACGCCGCGGTTTGCGCCGCGGCGTTTTTCATTGCCGAGCCGGCGCGTTCGTCAGGCCGGCTGAAGCGCGAGCTCGCGCGCGTAGCGCTGCGCCGACTCGCCGACGACGATATGCAGCGTGTCCGTCGTCACCCACACCGTGTCGAGCGCGCCGAGCGCCGCGCGATCGACCGCCGACGCGTTGCGCACCACCACGCGCAAGCGCGTGGCCGCCACGACGTCGAGCGAGACGATATTCGACGCGCCGCCGAGCACCGCGATCCAGCGCGACGGATTCGGATCGAGCGGACCCGCTGCCGGCGCGGCGCTCGCTTGCGCCGCCTGCTCGACGCGTTCCAGCCGTTCGGCCCGCGCCGCGAGTTCCACCGCCGGCGCGGCCTTCACCGCCGTCGCGCCCACGCCGCGTGCGATCTCGCCGCGAATTTCGTCGGCGATGATGTCGGCCTCCGGCCCGATGATGACCTGCACGCTTTCACCGCCGCGCTTGAGCACGCCGCGCGCGCCGTTCGCCTTGAGCGCAGGCTCCGAGACGCGAGCCGGATCGGCCACGCTCAGACGCAGGCGCGTCGTGCAGGCGTCGACCACCTTGAGGTTGGCCGCGCCGCCGAGCGCTTCGATGTAACGCGAAGCACGCGTGGCCGAGCCGCCCGCCGCTGCCGTCGCCAGGTCGGGGACCGGCGCATCGGCCGCCGCGTCGCCGGTCGCGACTTCGCGGCCCGGCGTCGGCAGGTTGAAGCGGCGGATGAAGAAGCGGAACAGCGCGTAGTACACGATCGCGTACGCCACGCCGAGCGGGATCGCTTCCCAGCCGTGCGTCGAGAGGCCGTAGTTCAGCACGTAGTCGATGAAACCCGCCGAGAACGTAAAGCCGAGCTTGATGCCGAGCAGCGAGCAGATCGCGAGCGAAAGGCCCGTGAGCACCGCGTGGATCGCGTAGAGCACCGGCGCGAGGAACATGAACGTGAATTCGATCGGCTCGGTCACGCCCGTGAGGAACGAGGTGAGCGCCATCGACATCAGCAGGCCCGCCACCATCGCGCGCTTTTCCTTCGGCGCTTCGTGAAGCATGGCGAGACACGCGGCCGGGAGGCCGAACATCATCACCGGGAAGAAGCCGGCCATGAAGCCGCCCGCCGTGGGGTCGCCCGCGAAGAAGCGGTGCAGGTCGCCGGTCACGGCCGCGCCGCCCGCCGGCGTGAACGTACCGAACACGAACCACACGAGCGAGTTGAGGATGTGATGCAGGCCCGTGACGAGCAGCAGGCGGTTGAGCAGCCCGTACACGAAGGTGCCGATCGCGCCCGCCGTGGTGAGCCAGTGGCCCGCCGTGTCGATCACGCCCTGCACCGGTCCCCATGCGTAGCCGAACACCACGCCCAGCACCACGCACACGAGCCCCGTGATGATCGGCACGAAGCGCTTGCCGCCGAAGAACGCGAGGAACTCGGGCAGCTTGATGTCCTTGAAGCGGTTGTACAGCATGCCCGCCACGAGACCGGCCACCACGCCCGACAGCACGCCCATGTTGAGCTTGTCGTTGATGTCCTTCATCACGGCGGTTTCGACCAGATAGCCGAGCGCGCCCGCCAGCGCCGCCACGCCGTTGTTGTCCTTCGCGAAACCCACGGCAATGCCGATCGCGAACAGGAGCGGCAGATTGTCGAAGATCGCGCCGCCCGCGTCGGCGATGATCTTGATGTTGAGCATGTCGCTCTGGCCGAAGCGCAGCAGCAGGCCGGCGACCGGCAGCACTGCAATCGGTAGCATCAGCGCGCGGCCGAGGCTTTGAATCTTGAGAAACGGATTGCCATCCATCGAACTGCCTCCAGTCCCTGTCTCTTGCTTACGTGTAGACGTATTGCGGTGGTGAGGAATCCCGCGCGCGATCGCTGCGCGCGCGGGCTTGCGGTGAAAATCGTTGACTGCGTTGTTAAGGATTGCCGAACAGCGACGCGCGCTTACGGGCGCGGCCTCAATCGAGCGGCCAGGTCGCGGCGCTCGCCATGCGCACCGCTTGCGCCGATTCCAGCGCGAGTGCGTTCTGCGCGCGCGCGCGGCATTCGTTGTAATCGAGCTTGCGCACGCGTGCCTTGATCGACGGCACGGAAACCGGATCGACCGAGAGTTCGCTCACGCCCAGACCCACGAGCAGCGGCACCGCGAGCGGATCGCCCGCGAGCGCGCCGCACACGCCCACCCACTTGCCGTGCTGGTTCGCGCCTTCGACCGCCGCCGCGACGAGGCGCAGCACGGCCGGATGCAGCCCGTCGGCCTGCGCCGCGAGATCGGGCTGGCAGCGGTCCATCGCAAGCGTGTACTGCGTGAGATCGTTGGTGCCGATCGAGAGGAAATCGGCGTGGCGCGCGAGCTGATCGGCCAGCAGCGCCGCGGACGGCACTTCGATCATCACGCCCACTTCGATGCGCTCGGTGCGGCCCGCCTCGCGCGCGAACAGGTCGATGCGCTCGCGCAGACGCACGAGTTCGCCCACGTCCGTCACCATCGGCAACAGAATGCGCACCTTGCCGGTGGGCTGCACGGCGAGCAGGCCGCGCAACTGATCGTCGAGCAGATCGGGGCGCACCTGCGCGAGCCGGATGCCGCGCAGTCCCAGCGCCGGGTTCGGTTCGGGCGGCAGCGTCAGATAATCGACTTCCTTGTCGGCGCCCACGTCGAGCGTGCGGATGATCGCCGTGCGCCCCTTGAGCGCGTCGACGATCGCCTGATAGCTCTGGCGATGCTCGTCCACGTTCGGCGCGGCCTGGCGATGGATGAACATGAGTTCGGTGCGCAGGAGGCCCACGGCGTCGGCGCCGTTTTCCACGGCCGTCACGGCGTCGTCGAGCGTCGCGATGTTGGCCGCGATTTCGACGGTACGGCCGTCGCGCGTGGATGCCGTTTCGTGCGAGCTGCGGCGGTTCGCTTCGCGCAGGCCCGCGAGACGCAGTTTTTCGCTGCGCGCGCGTTCGATGTCCTGCGCGCTCGGCGCATAGGCGAAACGGCCCGCGCCCGCGTCCACGACGACCTGGGTGCCTTCGGCCACCGACTTGAGCGCGTCGCCCAGCGCGACCAGCGCCGGAATGCCGGCCTGGCGCGCGATGATCGCCGCGTGCGAGGTCGCGCCGCCGCGCGCCATCACGAGCGCCGTCACGCGCGAGCGATCGAGCGAGGCGAGGTCGGACGGCGTGAATTCGTCGGCGGCGAGCACGGCTTCGTCGGGCAGCACGCGCGCGGCCGTGTTCGACAAACCGAGCGCGCGCAGCACGCGCTTTTCCAGATCGCGCAGGTCGGCGGCGCGTTCCGCGAGCAGCGGATCGTCGACCTTGCCGAGCACGGCGATCTGCGCGCGAATCGCCTCGCGCCACGCGAAACCGGCGCTCTTGCCAAGGCTGATCGCGTCGCGCGCCGCGTCCACCAGCGCGGGATCTTCGAGCAGCACGCGGTGCATCGTGAAGATGCCCGCCTCGCCGATCGCGCCGCGTTGCGAGGCAGTGCGCACGCTGTGATCGAGTTCCGCGTCGATGGCGGCAAGCGCGCGGTCGAGCGCGCGGCTTTCCGCAGCCGGCGTGCCGCTCGCGGCCTCCGCCGGCGTCAGCTCGGCTTCGTCCCAGCGCACCAGCGTGCCCACCGCCACGCCCGGCGCCGCGCACACTCCCGCGAGCACGCCCGTTTCGGCCGCAGCCGCAGTCGCAGCCGCGACCGATGCCGCCGATGCCGCCGATGCCGATGCAGGCGCCGGCGATTGCGTGCGCGCCGGCGCTTCGTGCGCTTCGCCCGCCGCTTCGCGCAGCAGTTCGTTCGCGACGGCGTTCACGGCGCGTTCGGCTTCCCTGCCGATGCCGACGAGTTCGATGGTCGCGCCCTCGCCCGCGCCAAGGCCGAGCAAACCGACCACGCTTTCGATGGCCGCCTTGCGCTCGCCGTAGCGCACCTCGACGCGCGCGTCGATGCCGCGCACGGCTTCGCGCGCCCGCGCGGCGGGCCGTGCGTGCAGACCGCCCGCATGCGCGAGCGTGATCGTGCGGCGCACTTCGTTGGCGACGAATTCGTGCTCGGGAATCGCGCCGGGCACGACGCCGTCGCGCGGGCGCAGCACGAGCAGCGTGCTCGCGCCCGCTTCCACATGACCCGCGCCCGCGCGCTCGATCACTTCGAACGCGTCGGAATTGGCGATCGCCACGACCGAGACGAGACTGGGCGCGCGGCACGCCACGACGTCGAGATCGAATTCGATCAGCGTGTCGCCGCGGCGCACCTGCGCGCCTTGCGCGACCCTGGCCGTGAAGCCTTCGCCGTTGAGTTCGACGGTGTCGATGCCGACGTGTACGAGCACTTGCGCGCCTTCGGCCGTTTGCAGCGTCACGGCGTGACCCGTGCGTGCGAGATGCATGACGATGCCATCGCACGGCGCCACGAGCTTGCCGACGAGCGGATCGACGCCGATGCCGTCGCCGAACATGCCTCCGGCAAACACGGGATCGGGCACCGACGCGAGCGGCACGACCGGCCCGGTGAACGGCGAAACCAGCGCGACGCGAGCCTCTGCGGGCTTGAGCGGTTCCATCAGGCGGGACTCCACGATGCGTTCCATCTGCTTTCCAATCTAGTGGGTTTCGGTGACTTTGTTCAGGTAGCGCGGCTCGTCGGGGTTACGGCCGCGCGCGGCGGCCAAACTCGCGGCCATGACGTAGAACGAAAGAATCGCCGCGATCGGGTCGAGCGCCGTGTCGGCGGTGGCGGCCAGCGGCAGCGTCACGTCGGCGACGTCGGCGGCGATATCGGCCGGCGCGGCGAGCAGCACGCGCGCGCCGCGCTGCTTCATGTCGCGCGCGAGATCGACGAGACCCGCCTGCTCCGGCCCGCGCGGCGCGAATACGAGCAGCGGATAGTCGCGGCCGATCAGCTCCATCGGGCCGTGACGCACTTCGGCGCTCGAAAACGCCTCGGCCTGGATGCCCGAGGTTTCCTTGAGCTTGAGCGCGGCTTCCTGCGCGATGGCGAGGCCCGCGCCGCGGCCGATCACGATCATCTGCTTGACGTCGCGCAGTTCGCCGACGGCTTTCGACCAGTCGAGCTTGCCCGCCGCTTCGAGCGCCTCGGGCAGCGCGCGCACGGCGTCGAGCAGCCTGGCGTCGCGCTGCCAGAGCGCGACGAGCTGCGCCGACATCGCGAGCATCGCGATATAGCTTTTGGTGGCGGCCACGCTGAGTTCGGGACCGGCGACGAGCGGCAGTTCGGTGCCGGCGGCCTCGGCCAGCGGCGAATTCGCCACGTTGACCATCGCGGCCGTGAGCGCGCCCGCCTCGCGCAGCGCCTTGATCGTCTCGACGAGATCAGGACTCCTGCCCGATTGGGAGAAAGCGAGGGCGAACTGGCCGCGCACGCGTAACGGCGCCTGCTGGAGCGTGGCGATCGACATCGGCAGCGAAGCCACCGGCACGCCGACGCGGCTCATGGTTAGTGCTGCGAAATAACTCGCGGCGTGGTCCGAGCTGCCGCGCGCGACGGTCAGCGCGACGTGGCGCGGCTCGGCTTGCAGCGCCTGCGCGAGCGCCTCGACGCGCGAGGTGTCCGCGAGTTGCGCGGCGACGACGCTGGACGAGGCCAGCGCTTCGTTAAGCATATTCGACAATCGATTCTCCTTCGACGTAGGTCGCGGTAAGCGCCAGATCGCGGTCGAACACGTTGACATCGGCCCACGCGCCGCGCGCGAGGCGGCCCCGGTCTTCGATGCCCAGATAGTCGGCCGCGTAGCGCGACAGGCGCGCGGAAACGTCCGCGATCGGCAAGCCGAGCGAGACGAGATTGCGCAGCGCCTGGTCCATGGTGAGCGTGCTGCCCGCGAGCGTGCCGTCGGCGAGGCGCACGCCGCCGAGGCACTTGGTCACGTGCTGGCTGCCGAGGCGGTACTCGCCGTCGGGCATGCCGGTGGCCGACGTGCTGTCCGTGACCACGTAGAGGCGCGGAATCGCGCGCAGCGCGGCGCGGATCGCGCCCGGATGCACGTGCAGCAGGTCGGGAATGATTTCGGCGTATTCGGCATGCGCGAGCGCCGCGCCGACCACGCCGGGATTGCGATGATGCAGCGGCGACATCGCGTTGAAGAGGTGCGTGAAGCCGCACGCGCCGTGCTTGAGCGCGGTCACGGCGTCGTCGTAGGTCGCGAGCGTGTGGCCGATCTGCACGCGCACGCCGCGCGCCGCCATTTCGCCGATGATCTCGATATGGCCCGCGATTTCGGGCGCCACGGTCACTACGCGAATGGGCGCGATCGACAGGTACTTGAGCACTTCGTCGAGCACCGCGGAGACGGCCGCGTCGGGCTGCGCGCCGAGCTTGCCCGGATTGATGTACGGCCCCTCGAGATGCACGCCCAGCACGCGCGCGCCGCCCGGCGTGCGGTTGCGCGCCACGCCGCCGAGACCTTCGACCACGTGCATCAGTTCGTCGCGCGGCGCGGTCATGGTGGTGGCGAGCAGGCTCGTGGTGCCGTAGCGCGCGTGCGTGCGCGCGATGGTCTCGATGGCGTCGCCCGCTTCCATCACGTCGGCGCCGCCGCCGCCGTGAACGTGCAGGTCGATGAAGCCGGGAATAAGGTACGGCGCGTCGTTCTTCGCCGGATCGGCGGCCTCGCCCTCGATCGACGTGATGCGACCGTTCTCGAACGACAGCGTGCCGTGAATCCAGCCGTCAGGGGTGAGAATGTTTCCGCTCAGCATGAGATATTTCCCGTAATGCGCTTGGCGCAGTAAGACGTTTCGGTAACGTGCGTGAGAGAGATCTGAGTCAATTGCGTTCCCGCGCTCACTGGCGCAGCTCCGCGACGAAGTCGTAATAACCGTCGCGGCAATAGGTGTCGGTCAGCTCGATGGCGCGCTGATCGGCGGAAAACCCCACGCGCGTGATCACGAGCAGCGCCGCGCGCGGCTCGACGCCCATCAGCGAAGCGATCTCGCCCGTCGCGTTGACGGCGCGAAAATGCTGCAAGGCGCGCACCACGGGCACGCGATGCTGTTCGAGATACGCATACAGCGACCCGTCGATGGCGCCCGGTTCCGGCACGATCGACACGGGCAGCGCCGAATGCTCGACCGCCATCACGGTGCCGTCGGCGCGGCGCAGGCGGCGCAGGCTCGCGACCGAGGCGCCCGGCGAAAGGCCGAGTTGCACGATTTCCTCGCGGCGCGCGGGGCGCACTTCGCGCTCGAGCCACACCGAGTCGGGCGTGAAACCGCGCTGCTCCATCTTCTTCGTGAAGCCGGTGAGCCGCGAGAGCGGATCTTCCACGCGCGGCGTGATGAAGCTGCCCGCGCCGCGCGCCCGCCGGATCAGGCCTTGTTCGACGAGCAGTTCGATCGCCTTGCGCGCCGTGATGCGCGACACGCCGATGGCGTCCGAAAGTGTGCGCTCGGAAGGCAGCGCCTCGCCGGCCGACCACACGCCGCAGTGAATGGCCGTGGCAAGGTTGCGCGCCAGCTGCAAGTAGAGCGGCGTCACGTTGCGCGCATCGGGCATCAGGGCAGACCAACGGGTTTCCATGGAGTCAGCGCCAGCGGTTGGACGATCGTGGGGGGCCGGACGGCGTGCCGTGCGTGCAGCGCGCGTTCATCCGATGATTCCGGGCCGGTGGTTGCCGGTCCGGTTCAAAAGCGAGCCCATTATATAACCACAATAAGACCAGTCAACCTGCGGCTTGCCGCGATCTGCACTTAGAAAAATAGTCGATAAATCAGCGAGTTGCTCGTAAAAATAAAGCGCCGCGGGCGGGGAATCCGGCATCGGGATTTACCCTGGAAAGCACTGCCGGCGCCTCGAACAGGCCGAAAGTGGGCTCCCCAAATGGGCTTATGGCCGTACACGGCAGGACCACCGTAGGACCGGCATAAGACCAGCGCATCAAACCGAATGGGCAGAATAACGCGCGGGCGCGCGGCCTCCCTAACGTCTCAATTGCGCGCCGTCAAAGTCCCGCGCCAAAAGCCGCGAATTCGACGTTTTCCCACAAAGCCATCGGAAACTTGCGCGCGCGTAGGAAAAAACCATAAAAAAACGCCGCGGCTTGCGCCACGGCGTTGTCGTCTACGGCCTGTCTTGGGCGCGCGTCGCTTAGAACGACGGCACCATCGAGCCCTTGAACTGGCTCTTGATGAACTGGCGCACGTCCTCCGACTGGTAGGCGGCCACCAGCTTCTTGACCCACGGCTTGTCCTTGTCCTGCGTGCGCACGGCGATCACGTTCGCGTAAGGGCTGCGGATGTCCTCCAGCGCGATGGCGTCCTTGGTCGGCTGCAACCCGGCGGCGAGCGCGTAGTTCGTGTTGATGACGGCGGCGTCCACGTCGGCGAGCGAGCGCGGCAGTTGGGCGGCGTCGAGTTCGACGAACTTGATCTTCTTCGGGTTTTCGGCGACGTCGAGCGGCGTGGCGTTGCTGCCGTTCGTGCCCGCGCCCGCGCGCAGCTTGATCACGCCCTTCGATTGCAGCAGCAGGAACGCGCGGTTTTCGTTCGACGGATCGTTCGGCACCGCGACCTTCGCGCCTTGCGCCAGATCGTTCACCGACTTGAGCTTCTTCGAATACACGCCGATCGGCGAGATGTAGGTGAGGCCCACGCTCTGGATCTTGTAGCCGCGCTGCTTGATCTGGCTATCGAGATACGGCTGGTGCTGGAAGCTGTTGGCGTCGAGGTCGCCGGCGTCGAGCGCGGCGTTCGGCTGCACGTAGTCGTTGAATTCGATGACCTTGACGTTCAGGCCTTCGCGCTTCGCGACCTTCTGGACCACGGCCCAGACTTGCGCGTCGGGGCCGGAAACGGTGCCGACCTTGATGACCTGGTCGTCGGCGCGGGCGCCGAAGCTGGCCGCGAGCGTGGTGGCCGCGAAGCCGGCGAGGAGAGCTTTAATCAGATTTCTGCGCTGCATGGAGGTGGTGTTCCAACGTGTGTTTGTTGTTGCGCCGGGGCGATGGCATCGTGTGCCGTCTGCCGGACGGTATAAATCGTCTCATATGACGGCGGCGCCTGGAAATAATGAAATCGCATACTGGTATGCCGTGCGGACGTAAAAAAGCGCGCCTCGCGGGCGCGCTTTTGCGCTGACGCCAGAAGGCGCGCTCAGGAATTCACGCCGAGCAGGATCTTGAGATCGTGGACCCACGGCGTCACGCCCTGCCCGTCGCGCGCGAACAGGCGCAGCTTGCCGCTCGGGTCGAACACGTAGCTGGCCGCCGTGTGATCCATCGTGTAGTTGTCGGGCGACGTGCCGGGCACCTTCGCGTAGTAGACACGGAAGTCCTTCGTCACCTGCTTGAGTTGCGCCTCGTTGGCGGGGCGCAGCGCGAGGAAGCTGGGGTTGAACGCCGCGACGTACTGGCTCAGGATCTGCGCGCTGTCGCGGTCGGGGTCGACGGTCACGAACAGCACCTGCACGCGTTTCGCGTTTTCGGGGCCGATTTGCTCGAGCGCCTGCGAAAGCTCGGCCATCGTGGTCGGGCAAACGTCGGGGCAATGCGTGTAGCCGAAGAACAGGACGACGACCTTGTCCTTGAAGTCGGCGAGCGTGCGCGTCTTGCCGTTGGTGTCGGGCAGCGCGAAGTCCTTGCCGAACTGCGTGTTGCCGGTGATGTCGAGATTCGAGAACGACGGCGGCTGCTGGCCGCAGCCTTGCAGCGCGAGCGCGCCGCTCACGGCGAGCAGCGCCATCAGCGAAACGAACGCGGCGCGCGCATGACGAGAAAAACGCGAAGCCGCGCGCGAAGCAAAATGCGCGGCAATACGCGCCATGAGCGCAAGCGAGCGAGCGGCCATGGCGTTACGCGGCGATGATCGCATGCACGTAATGGTCCACGAGCAGCGCGACGAACAGGATCGACAGATAAACGATCGAGTAACGGAAGGTCTTGCGTGCGAGCGCGTCGGAATATTCGAGGTAGATCTTCCACGCGTAGGCGAGAAACACGGCGCCCAGCAGCACGGCGGCGGCAAGGTAAAGCAGCCCGCTCATGCCCGAGATGTACGGCATCAGCGTGACGCAGAACAGAATGACCGTGTAGAGCAGGATGTGCAGGCGCGTGTACTTCTCGCCGTGCGTGTTGGGCAGCATCGGCAGGCCGGCAGCCTCGTAGTCCTTGCGGCGATACAGCGCGAGCGCCCAGAAATGCGGCGGCGTCCATACGAAGATGATCAGCACGAGAATCCACGCGTCGCCGGGCACGTGCCCCGTGACGGCCGCCCAGCCGAGCGCCGGCGGCATGGCGCCCGAAGCGCCGCCGATCACGATGTTCTGCGGCGTGGCCGGCTTGAGCAGCAGCGTGTAGATGATCGCGTAGCCGATGAACGTGGCGACGGTGAGCCACATCGTGAGCGGGTTTGTGAACGTGTAGAGCACCCACATGCCCAGGCCGCCGATCACGGCCGAGAACAGCAGGATCTGGCGGCTCGTGATTTCGCCGCGCGCCGAGGGGCGCCAGGCGGTGCGGCGCATGCGCGCGTCCACTTTCTGCTCGACGAGGCAGTTGATCGCGAAGGCCGCGCCGGCCGTCAGCCAGATGCCGACCGTGCCGCCGATGAGCTGCTTCCACGGGACCATGCCCGGCACGGCCAGGAACATGCCGATGACGGCGCAAAACACGGCCAGTTGCGTGACGCGGGGCTTGGTGAGCGCGAGATATTGGGAAATCCGGCTGCCGGGCGTCTGGGAGAGAGTTGTGCTTTCCATGGGGCGGGATCACACCGCGGCGGTGTCGCGCGCGGGGAGAAAGGCGCGGCCGGGGCGGTTACAGGCAATTCGAAAGTTTAGCACGACGATCAAAAGCAGCAGGATCGCCGCGCCACCGTTGTGGGCGACTGCAACAGGCAGCGGCCACTGAAGCACGATATTGGAAAGTCCTGTCAGAAACTGAAGGGCAATCACGATGATGACCCAGTTGGCGGGACGTCGCAGTGAGGCATAGCGCCGCATTTGGAAAGCGAACCACAACAGATAGGCGATCACCACGAACGCGAACGTGCGGTGCGTCCAGTGAATCGCCACCAGCGCGTCCTGCGTGATGACGTCGCCGTTGCCGTCCATGCCGAGCGCGCGCCAGAGGTGAAAGCCGTGCCGGAAGTCCATCGGCGGAATCCATGCGCCGTTGCAGGTCGGGAAGTCGGTGCAGGCGAGCACCGCGTAGTTCGTGCTCACCCAGCCGCCCAGCGCGATCTGCACGACGAGCAGCGCGAGCGCGGCCAGCGCCGCCGCACGCCAGCGCGCGACTTCCGGCTCGAACGCGGGCAGCGGCGTGATGCGCGCCGCGAGCCACGCGAGCGTGCCGAGCAGCGTGAGGCCGAGCAGCAGGTGCGTGGTGACGATCACGGGTTGCAGCTTCATCGTGACCGTCCATGCGCCGAACACGCCTTGCACGACGATCAGCCCGAGCAGCGCCGTGGGCCACCACGGCGAGACGTGCAGCGGCCAGCGCTTGAGGCGCGCGCGCCAGGCGATCGCCATCTGCGCGATGATCAGCACGCCGATCGCCATGGCGAAATAGCGGTGGATCATCTCGATCCACGCCTTCGACATGCTCACGGGACCGCTCGGCATGGCGAGGTGCGCGGCCGCGATCTGCGCGTGCGCGATGAACGGCGACGAGGTGCCGTAGCAGCCCGGCCAGTCCGGGCAGCCGAGCCCCGAGTCGGTGAGACGCGTGAAACCGCCGAACATCACGAGGTCGAGCGTCATGAAGGTCGTGAGCCACACGAGCTTGCGAAACTTGTTGTCGTCCGCCTTGACCCAGACCCAGGACAACGGCAGCAACGCGATGCAAAGGCCGATCAGGCCCAGCTCCAGGATAAACATCTTGCTTACTCTTTTCTGTCAGACAGCGCTGCGCACCTTAACCGATTCGCGACCACTTGAGGAGTTTTGTGACGTCTTGCTTGATCTTTGACGGATCGGCGTGCGCGGGAAAACGCATCATCAGATTGCCGTTCGGATCGACCAGGTAAATGTGATCGGTGTCCTGCGTCGTGTCCGTCGCGGGCAGCCATTGCGCGAGCGCGGCCGGGTCTGCGCGCAGCATGCGCGTGTCCGCGTAGGCGCCCCGGATTTTTTCGGGCACGGGCGCGGCGTCGGTGCGCAGCCAGACCGTGACGATGCGCTCGCGTTCCGGCCCTTGTGTGGCGCGCACCTGGCGCATGAAGTAGAGCTTCGTCGCGCACGCCTCGCCGCAGGCGCCGCCGTCCGCCGAAATCATCAGCCAGCGTCCGCGCAGCGAGGCGAGCGGCGCGGCGCGGCCGTCGTCGCCCGTCACCATGAGCGCCGCGGGAATCGGGCGCTGCGGCTCGATGAGCGCGCCGTAGCTCGTGGTGCCGCCCTTCGGCTTGATGACGTAGTACGTGAAGTACGAAATGGCGATGGGCGCGCCGCAGATCAGCATGATGAGCACGAGCGTCCAGCGGCCGCGCCGGCGCGCGCCCTGGCTACGCGGCGAGGAAGGCATGGGCGCGGAAGCTCGGGGGGAAGAGGAATGCGTCGACACGTTCAGGAGACCTCACATCTGTCGCTTTCAGTTGTCCATGTGCCCGTTCAGCGTCGGGCGCGGGTTCGGCTCGTCGGTGTGCGCTTTTGTCGCAGCCTTGCGGGCCGCGTAGAGCCCGAAAACCAGCGCGGCCAGCGCCATGCCCCACCACTGAAGCATGTAGCCGTAATTGCGCTCGACATCAGTACTGGGCACCGGCCAGTCGCGCACGAGCCCATCCTTGAAGGCGGGCGCGAAGCCGGTTTGCTGGATCACGAACGGTTGCAGCGGCAACCCGGTTTCCGCTGCGTAGGAAGCGACGCCGAGATTCTGCCGTATCTTCTGATGCGCCGCAGAGCCGTTCGCACCCAGCTCGAACGCGCGCGAGGCGTCCGCGCGCGCAATGCCTTCCACCGTGACCGGCCCGGCGGGCGTTTCGTAGGGCGCAATCGTCGTGCGGTCCATCATGTTGCGCGGCAACCAGCCGCGGTTCACGAGCACGTAGCCGCCGCCTTCGAGTTCAAGCGGCATCACCACGTAAAAGCCGGGCTGATCGTTATAGGGACGATTGTCGAGATACACCGCGCGCCCGGGCAAAAACGTGCCGGTCGCGCGCACGCGATGAAACTGAACGTCCTTGAGCGCGAGCGGCGCGGCGCCCACCGTTTGCGGCGGCGATGCTTCGTACTGCGTAATCTGCGTCTGCAACGCTTCCTTCTGATGGGCGCGGTCGCGCTGCCAGAAGCCCAGGCGGATCGTCACGGCCATCACGACGAGGATGAGCAGCGCGGGAACGAGACGAATCTTCATTAGGTACGTCCGATGCGGCACATAGCGACGATCGAGCCCCGCGTCACGCGGCGCGGTGCCATAATGCGACAGGCGTTTTCAGGCATGCCAAATTCCGTGAACTTCATGCACATACTCGTCCCCGTGGCGTTCGCGCTGATCATCGCCAGCATGATCTCGGCGCTCTACTTCATGATGCACGACCGCGGGCGCACGAAGCGAATGGTCTGGTCGCTCGCCACGCGCGTGGGCCTGTCCATCTCGCTCTTTCTCTTCATCCTCTTCGCGCACTGGATGGGCTGGATTCAGTCGACCGGCATTCCGTACGGGCGCTGAGCCGCGCCGCTCGATCCGCGCAAATGACAAGGCGCCGTGCCGACGCAGTCGGGCGGCGCCTCGTCTTTTCGCCGCGCGGGTTTCGCCGCACGGCAAGGCGCCGCGCGCGCGGCGCGCATCGACATCACAGCCAGTACACGACGACATACAAACCGAGCCACACCACGTCCACGAAGTGCCAGTACCACGCGGCGCCTTCGAACGCGAAATGATGATCGGGCGTGAAGTGGCCGCGAATCAGCCGGATCAGCACGACGGTGAGCATCGTCCCGCCGAGAAACACGTGAAAGCCGTGAAAGCCCGTGAGCAAAAAGAACGTCGATCCATAGACACCCGAAGCGAGCGTGAGGTTCAGTTCGCCGTAAGCGTGGATGTACTCGAACGCCTGGAGAAACAGAAAGCAGACGCCCAGCACGATGGTCGCCGCAAGCCAGGCAATGGCCTTCCTTCGGTGATCGTCGCGCAACGCGTGGTGCGAGACGGTCAGCGTCGCGCCCGACGAAAGCAGCAGCGCCGTGTTGATGGTCGGCACCGGCCACGGCGTCATGGAGCGGAAGTGCGAGACGAGTTCCGCCGGTCCCGTGTTCGGCCACACGGCGCTGAAGTCCGGCCAGATCAGCTTGTAGTCGAGGCTGCCGAGCTGGTGCAGCGCGATCGCGCGCGCGTAGAACAGCGCGCCGAAGAACGCGCCGAAGAACATCACCTCGGAGAAGATGAACCAGCTCATGCTCCACCGGTACGAGACGTCGACGCGCTTGCCGTACATTCCGCCTTCGGATTCGGAAATCGCGTCGCCGAACCAGTGCCATAGCGTGAACAGCAGCCACAGCAGACCGATGACGACGCCGATGGGCGCCCACGATTCGCCGTTGAGCCACGACGCGAGCGACGAGAGCATGACCAGAAGGCCGATGGCCGCGCTGATCGGATGCCGCGACGGATGCGGAACGAAGTAGTACGGGCTTTCGTTTTGACCGCTCATGCCTGATTCTCCAGTTTCCAGTTGCCTCGGCCGCTTTCCGCCGCCTTCGTTATTCAGTTGTCCTTCCGTTGCCCTGAAGCCGCTTGACCGTCAGTCATCCTGAAGATCGAGCCGCTCTGCTTCATGCTCTGCTTCATCCCACCACCGCGTGTACGATCAACAGCAGCACGACGATGAACAGCGCCGCGCCCACGATGCCCGCGACGATCAAATGCACGGGATGCAACTGCGCGGCGTCCGCTTCGAGATCGGCGCGTTTTCGCACGCCCAGAAACGACCACGCCACCGCCTTCATCACTTGCAGCACGCCGCCCTTCTTCGGTTGCGGCCGCCCTGCCTCGCCTTCGTCGCTCATCTCGGCTCCACGCCTCATGCCAGCCGGCTCATGCGGGCCGGATCATCGGTCACGCGCCCGCCGCCTGCTTCGGCGCTTTCGCCGCGGCCGGCGCGTTCAGCTCGAAGAACGTGTACGACAGCGTGATCGTCTTCACGTCCTTCGGCAGTTTCGGGTCGATGACGAACACCACCGGCATGCGCTTCGTTTCGTTCGGCCGCAAGGTCTGCTGCGTGAAGCAGAAGCACTGGATCTTGCGGAAATATTCGGTTGCCTGCTTCGGCGCGTAGCTCGGAATGGCCTGCGCGTCGATCGTGCGTCCTTCGTTGTTCGAAATGTCGTACATCACCGTCATGACTTCGCCCGGATGCACGTCGAGGCTCGACTGCTCCGGCCTGAAACCGAGCAGGCCGCGCGCGTTCGCGTCGAACTCCACCGAGACCGTGCGCGTCATGTCCACCTGCGTGTTGCGCGCCTCGGCCTCGGTGGCGTCGCGCTGCACGAGATTGTTGATGCCCGTGATCTGGCAGATCGCGCGATACATCGGCACGAGCGCAAAGCCGAAGCCAAACATCAGCAATGACACGACGACGAGCTTGATGAGCATCGCCCGGTTGAAGGCGCGGTCGCTATGCGCGTGCTGCGTGGACATCGGACTTCCTTTACGGTTCTCGCGCTCCCTTCAATGCGCGGTGAAATACACCTGATGCACGATGGCCGCCGCGAAGAATCCGGCCACGACCACCAGCAGGACGAGACCGATCCGCCGGTTGCCCGCGCGGATTTGCTCGCGCGTGCGCCGCCGGGGCGGCGTTCCTTTCTGCGTTTGCCTGGGCGTCAATGCGCGGCTCACTCGACGGTCGGCGGATTTTCGAACGTATGGAACGGCGCCGGGCTCGGCACGGTCCACTCGAGACCCGTCGCGCCGTCCCACGGTTTGTCGCTCGCCTTTTCAAGCTCGCCGCCGCCGCGATACACGGGCAGCGCCACCGCGAACAGGAAGTAGACCTGCGAAAGCCCGAAGCCGAACGCGCCGATCGTGATCACCTGGTTCCAGTCGGTGAATTGCGCCGGATAGTCCGCGTAACGGCGCGGCATGCCCGCAAGCCCGACGAAGTGCATCGGCAGGAACGCGAGGTTGAAGAACACGAGCGAACACCAGAAGTGGATCTTGCCGCGCATCTCGTTGTACATCCAGCCGGTCCATTTTGGCGACCAGTAGTACCACCCGGAAAACAGCGCGAACAACGACCCCGCCACCAGCACGTAATGGAAGTGCGCGACCACGAAGTAGGTGCCGTGATACTGGATGTCGAGCGGCGCCATCGCGAGCATCAGGCCGGAAAGGCCGCCGAACGTGAACACGATCAGAAAGCCCACGGCCCACAGCATGGGCGTTTCGAAGGTGAGCGAGCCGCGCCACATGGTGGCGACCCAGTTGAACACCTTCACGCCGGTGGGCACGGCGATCAGCATGGTCGCGTACATGAAGAACAACTGGCCCGTGACCGGCATGCCGGTGGCGAACATGTGGTGCGCCCACACCATGAACGAGAGAATCGCGATGGACGCCGTGGCGTACACCATCGAGCTATACCCGAACAGCGGCTTGCGCGAGAACGCCGGAATCACCTGCGAGACGATCCCGAACGCCGGCAGGATCATGATGTAGACCTCGGGATGGCCGAAGAACCAGAAGATGTGCTGGTACATGACCGGGTCGCCGCCGCCCGCCGCGTTGAAGAAGCTCGTGCCGAAGTGGCGGTCGAACAGCAGCATGGTGATCGCGCCCGCGAGCACCGGCATCACGGCGATCAGCAGATACGCGGTGATGAGCCAGGTCCACGCGAACATCGGCATCTTCATGAGCGTCATGCCGGGCGCGCGCATGTTGAGAATGGTCACGACGATATTGATGCCGCCCATGATCGACGAAGCGCCCATGATGTGTACCGCGAAGATCGCGAAGTCCATGCCGGGGCCCATCTGCGTGGAAAGCGGCGCGTAGAGCGTCCAGCCCGCCGCCGTCGCGCCGCCGGGCGCGAAGAACGAACCGACCAGCAGCACGGCCGCGGCCGGCAGCAGCCAGAAGCTGAAGTTGTTCATGCGCGCGAACGCCATGTCCGACGCGCCGATCTGCAACGGCACCATCCAGTTCGCGAACCCCACGAACGCCGGCATGATCGCGCCGAACACCATGATGAGGCCGTGCATGGTGGTGAGCTGGTTGAAGAACTCGGGCCGCATGATTTGCAGCCCCGGCTCGAACAGCTCCGCGCGAATGCCGAGCGCCATCACGCCGCCCGAAAGGAACATCACGAACGAGAAGATCAGATACAGCGTTCCGATGTCCTTGTGATTGGTCGCGAGCAGCCAGCGCCGCCAGCCGTGGGGCGTGGCGTGCGCGTGGTCGTCGTGTTCGTGACCGTGCCCGCCCGCTACATCGTGTCCGAGGGTCGACATGACTTAATCTCCTGTCGATCGCAGTTGGCGTTCGAGCGCCCGACCGCGATCCCATTAATTTCCAAAGCGTTGAGCTTTGCGTCTCTGACTGCAGCGTTTGACTGCTTGTTCTGTACTTGTGCAGCGCCTGTACTACGGTTTTCCGCGTGCCGACTTCCTGCGCCTTGCGCGTATTTCCACGTATTTCCGGCGCGTTTTGCAGCACCGCGCCCACGTCATTCGATGTCCCGCCCTCGCCTCGCGCGGCTCAAGCCGCCGGGCTGATTTCCACGCGGCGCGCTTCCCTCGCGTCCGTGCCGCCCGTGATCGCCTGCGGCTTCTTGAGGACGATGCGATCCTCGGCAATGCCGGCCGCCTTCAGCGCGTCGCGCACGGCTTGCGCGCGGCGCTTCGCCAGGTCGGCGTTCGCGGCGGCTTTGCCGCTCGCGTCGGTATAGCCCGAAAGCGAAAATTTGGCGTCCGGGTGGGCTTTCGCGTAGCCGGCGGCGGCCTGGACCGCGTTGTTCGCGTCGGCGGGCAGCGTGGCCTTGCCGACTTCGAAGTACACGCTCGCCGGTAACGCGGCCGCGCTTTGCGCCGCGCCGGAGGCTGCGCCCGCGCCGCTCGCCGCGTCCGTGCCCGATGCCGCACCGCTCGCGCCCGCCGCGCCGCTGGCCGCATTCGCGGCGGCGCCGCTCGCCTGATCCGCACCGCCCGCTCCTGCCGCCGCCGTGGCCGTGCCGCCGCCTTCGGGCATCTTGCCGTTGCGCGCGTCGGCGACCTGACGCGGTTGCAGCACGTCGCCCGTGTGGTTGCCCCACGAATTGCGCTCGTAGGTGATGACGGAGGCAATTTCCACGTCGTTCAGCGTGGGCGCCCACGAAGGCATCGCGTTCTTGCCGTGCAGCACGATGCTCACGTGTTCCGCGATCGGGCCGTTGGCGACCTTGCTGCCGTCGAGCGCCGGGAACGCGCCCGCGCCCTTGCCGGTCGGCTGGTGGCACACCGCGCAGTTCGACAGGTAGACTTTCTCCCCGCGCTCCTTGAGTTCCGCGAGCGTGTAGGTCTTGTTCGGATCGTCGGCCGCGGCGGCGAGCTTGGCCTTTTGCGTTTGCACCCACTTCGCATAGTCGTCGTCGGAGAGCACTTCGACCACGACCGGCATATAGGCATGCTCCTTGCCGCACAACTCCGTGCAGAAGCCGCGATAGGTGCCGGTCTTGTCCGCCTTGAACCACGTGTCGCGCACGAAGCCCGGAATCGCGTCCTGCTTCACGCCGAACGCGGGCACGTACCACGAATGCACCACGTCGTTGGCCGTGGTGATGATGCGAATCTTCTTGTTGACCGGCACGACGAGCGGGTTGTCCACTTCCTGGAGATACGTGTCGGTGATAGGCGCCTCGCCGTTCACCTCGGCGCGCGGCGTGGTGAGCGTCGACAGAAAGCTGATGCCCTCGCCGGGCCCCTTCACGTAGTCGTAGCCCCATTTCCATTGATAACCCGTGACCTTCACGGTGAGATCGGCGTTCGAGGTGTCCTTCATCGCGACGACGGCCTTGGTGGCCGGCAACGCCATCAGCACGACGATCACGAACGGCACGATCGTCCAGATGATTTCGACCGTGGTGCTTTCGTGGAAGTGCGCCGCCTGGTGGCCCTTCGACTTGCGGTGCGCAAAGATCGAATAGAACATGACGCCGAATACGCCGATGAAAATCACCGTGCACAGGATCAGCATCATCGTATGGAGGCTGTAGAGCTCTTCGGCGATGCGCGTGACGGGCGGCTGGAGATTGATCTCGTTGACCGCGGGGCCGCCTGGGCTGTCTCCGACCGCGAGTGCCGCGCCGGCGACGAGGAATCCGCTGCACGCCAGCACGCCCATGAGGGCTCGCTTGATTGTTTTCATAGCTTCCTTACCCATAATTTCCATTCAAACCCTCGGCCCCGCAGGAAGGTTTTGCAACCAGGGCGCCCCCTGGGACGCATGCGCCGCGCATCGGCTCGACGCACGCATTCATTCGATGAGCGCGCAACCGCCCTTGCGCGCCGCAAGGAAAACGCTGCGGCTCAACCCGCGCGCGCGAGCCACGTGCGCAGTTCCCGCGCGAACTGCGCACGCCGATAGTGCGGCAGATGCAACCCGACAGCGACCGCCTGGCCGCGGGACACGAGACGCACCGGGTCGCGTGGGGTCGCGCCCGGCTCGACCCGGACCCAGCGGGGATTGAATTCGAACTGGGTGAGCGCGTTGGCGCTCATCTGCTCGATCACCAGCCGGTTCGGATAAAGCCTGATACGTTCGTAATCGACAGCATGACGCGCATACAAGACAAATGCGCCGCCCGTTACCAACAGATCGATACCGGTAAACGGCATAACCAGCCAGGCGCCGTGGATCAACAGCAGAACGGCGATCGCGATGGAGACCAGCGCCAGCGAAACATAGAAGAACACGAATTGCCTGGGCGAAACCGAACAGTTGCGCTTCATGAGCCAGTCCTGGAGGACCGGCTCCGGGCTCGTCAGCAGATCAGACGCCTGCATCGTTCGCTTCCCCCACTGCAACATCCTCAGACTATCGCCGCGCCGCGCCTTGCACAACTGCGGGCAGATACGGATTTTGGGGACCCTTCCGCGTCGCGACCAGCGCATTATAGGCGCGATCCCCAGGCCCTTCAAGCAAGCCGCAATCCGCCGCAAACCCAATACCGGCGCGGTTTTCAGCGTTTTTTCAAGACAAATTCGAAGGCTTTTCCGCCGCTAATCTCAGGCATAACGAAAGCCCCCTTATTACGTCACCGATTCCTTGCCGGACCGCGCCCGATGTCTTCGACACGCACGATGCCGTGCCCCTGCGCCGTCGTGCGCGGCACGGCTTTCCACGCGTGACCGTAGATGATCTCGAAGGTCAGCGGGATCGTGCCCGCATGCGGCCCCTCGCTCGCGCGGCGCGCCTCGAGCGCGGCCAGCAGCGCGCGGTGGCGCCGCCGCGAACCGGCGATGGTAGCGTCCTCGCGCTCGAATGGGTATGCGCCCCAACGGCGCACGTCGGCGAGCAGCTTTTCCGGCGTCGGGTAAGTCACGGTCAGCGTTTCCTGGTCCATCACCGGAATTTCGAAGCCGTTTTCGACGAGCATGTCGCCGAGATCGTGCATGTCGACGAAATCGACCACGTGCGCGCGCGTGCTCACGCCGTGCGCGGCCTCGACTTCGGCGAACGCGCCGCGCAGTTGCTTGAGCGTGTCGGGGCCGAGCGTGCTGAACATCAGCAGGCCGTTGACCTTGAGCACGCGCTGCCATTCGCCGAACACGAGGTCCGGGCGCGGATGCCAGTGCAGCGCGAGATTCGACCAGAGCAATTCGAACGCGCCGTGCGCGAACGGCAATTCGGCGAAATCGGCTTGCGCAAACCGCGGGCCGCGCGCGCCGAGCGCACGCCCGACCGAAGCGGGCAGAAAGCGGCGCCAGCTCGTGTCGCCGGCATCTTGCGCGCGCGCGCGTTGCAACATGGCGAGGGAGAGGTCGGCGCCGAATACCGGCGCCTCGGGAAAACGCTGACGCAAGGCGGGCAGGTCGTTGCCCGCGCCGCAGCCGATATCGAGCACGCTCGCGGGATTCACCTTGATGTATTCGAGGCGCTCGCGCATGCGGTCGGCGATTTCGCGCGGCAGGAAAGCGACCTCGTCGAAAGCCGCCGCGCGGCGATCGAAAACGCGCCGCAAATGCCGGGTGTCATAGCCCGGACGGCCAGTTCTTGCGGGAGTCGGGGACATGTCGGTCGTATTGGCGAAGTCTGCGAAGTATACTCGCTCACTCCCATCCTTTCAGTTGAACGAGCCCGCGCACGGGCCGCCTCTCGATGCCGCCGCCCATTTCGCCCGACCCCGCGCTTCATGGCGACGCAAAACGCCACGCACTGTGTGACGCACCACGCGACGCAAAAAGCACGACGCCGCTTTCATCGGCCTTCGCGCGGCTTACGCGCGCCGGCCGGCAAGCGCGCCCGCAATGGCCCCGGCGCGCGCAGCGCTTCGTCCGCCGCCTGCTGCCGCTGGTGCTGCCCAACCGGTGTTCATTATGCGGCAATTTGTCGCGAGCCTCGTTCTGCGTGTCCTGCGACGCCGCGTACTGGAACGAGCCGCGCTTGCGTTGCACCGTGTGCGCCGTGCCGCTCGCGCATGCGCCCGGCGCAATGCGTGAATCCGGCGCGGCGCGTTATCAATGCAGCGCGTGTAGGCAAGCGCCGCCCGCGTTCGACGCCACGCTCGCGCTCGCCGACTATCGCGCGCCGCTCGATCTGCTTGCGCGCGGCCTCAAGTTTCGCGCGCATCTCGCGCTCGGCGAAGAATTCGCACGGCGTCTCGCGCTTGCGGCGCAAGACGCCTTCGATGCGCACGGCACGCCCGACCTCGTCGTGCCGGTGCCGCTTTCGCGCGAGCGGCTGATCGAGCGCGGCTACAACCAGGCGTGGGAAATCGCGCGGCCGCTCGCGCAGCGCCTGAACGCGCGCGCCGACGCCACGCTCGTGCGCCGCGTGCTGCACACCGCGCCGCAGTCGAAACTCGATCGCGACACGCGCCGCCGCAACGTGGGCCGCGCGTTTGCGCTGGCGCCCGCGCGCTCGTGCGCGCTGCACGGCGCGCACGTCGGCGTGGTCGACGACGTGATGACTTCGGGCGCCACGCTCGACGCGCTCGCGCACGCACTCAAGGCCGCGGGCGCGCGGCGCGTGACCAACTTCGTCGCGCTGCGCACGCCGAAGGACTGAACGCCGCGGCTCCGTCTTTGTCCGCATCAATCTGCCTACACGATTCAGAGAGTTTCATCGCCATGTTCAACGTCGTTCTCGTCGAACCGGAAATCCCGCCGAACACCGGCAACGTGATTCGCCTTTGCGCGAATACGGGCGCGCGCCTGCATCTGATCGAGCCGCTCGGCTTTCCGCTCGACGACGCGAAATTGCGCCGCGCCGGCCTCGACTACCACGAGTACGCGCAAATGCAGGTGCATCGCGACTGGGATGCCTTTCTCGCCGCCGAAACGCCCGACGCCTCGCGCATGTTCGCGTTCACCACGCGCGGCTCGGGCCGTTTTCATGCGCACGCGTTCGCGCCCGGCGACTGGTTCGTGTTCGGCGCGGAAACGCGCGGCCTGCCCGACGCCGTGCTCGACCGTTTCGCGAACGAGCAGCGCGTGCGCCTGCCGATGCGGCCGGGCAACCGCAGCCTCAACCTCTCCAATACGGTGGCCGTGGTGGTGTTCGAGGCGTGGCGCCAGGCGGGCTTCGAAGGCGGCGAATAAGGCGGCAAGTAAGGCGGCAAGTAAGGCGGCGAGTAAGGAGGCGAATTAGGCGGCAAATAAGGCTCCAAACAAGCCGCCGGTTTCGCCCGCCCGGTTATGCCTGCGCGCGCGCGGCGAGTTCCTTGCCGTAACGCGCGAGCATCGCCTGATCGAAGCACGCGAAGATCACGCGCGTGAGTTCGGGCGACTTCGGCAGCGTGTCGATCACGGTTTGCACCGCGATCTTCACGGCTTCGTCGGGCGGGAAACGATAGATGCCGCAACTGATCGCCGGAAACGCGATGCTCGTCACGCCCGCTTCGTGCGCGACTTCGAGCGAGCGCCGGTAGCACGCGGCGAGCAAAAAGGCTTCATGACGATGGCCGCCGTGCCAGACCGGGCCGACGGTGTGAATGACGTGCCTGGCGGGCAAACGGTAGCCGCCCGTGATTTTGGCGTCGCCGGTCGGGCATCCGTCGAGCGTCTCGCATTCGCGCAACAACTCCGGTCCCGCCGCGCGATGAATCGCGCCGTCCACGCCGCCGCCGCCCAGCAGCGACTCGTTGGCGGCGTTGACGATGGCATCGACGGCGAGCGTGGTGATGTCGACGGCTTGCGCCTCGATGCGGCAGTGGGCGATGGTGAGCATACGGTCCTCCTTGTCGGCTTTCGCTTCGCGCAGGACTCACGCGGCGTGGCCGCCGCGCGCCGTACCCGGCCGCCTACGCGGCCTTCTACCCGGCCTCTTCTACTCGGCCTTCTACTCGGCCTTCAACCCGGCTTCTACTCGGCCTTGGCGTCGCGCTTGAGCAGCGCGCTCACGGCGTCGCGCGGCGCCGTCCCGTCGAACAGCACGGCGCATACCGCCTCGGTGATCGGCATGTCGATGCCGCGCGCGCGCGCGATGGCGAGCACCGCCTGGGCGCAGCGCACGCCTTCGGCGACGTGGCCGAGCGCGCCGAGAATGTCGTCGAGCGTGCGCCCGCTCGCGAGCTGCTTGCCCACGGTGCGATTGCGCGACAGATCGCCCGTGGCGGTGAGAATGAGGTCGCCCAGGCCCGTGAGGCCCGTGAAGGTTTCGGCGCGGCCGCCGAGCGCGGCGCCAAGGCGCGTCATTTCCGCGAGTCCGCGCGTGACGAGCGCGGCGCGCGCATTGAGGCCGAGGCCCAAACCGTCGGAAATGCCGGTGGCGATGGCCAGCACGTTTTTCACCGCGCCGCCCACTTCCACGCCCACCACGTCGTCGCCGGTATAGATGCGCATGGCGCGGTGGTGAAATGCGGCCAGCGTGCGCTCGCGGCATTCGGCCGAAGCGCTCGCCACCGTGAGCGCGACGGGCAAGCCGTCGCCCACTTCGCGCGCGAAGCTCGGCCCCGAGAGCACGCCGTTGCTCGTGTGCTCGGGCAACTCGGCGGCCACGACCTGATGCGGCATCAATTGCGATTCGGCTTCGAAGCCCTTGCAGAGCCAGACGAAGTGCGCGGGCACGCGGCCCATGTCGCGCAGCGTGCGCAACGTGCCGCGCAAGCCGGCGACGGGCGTGGCGAGCACGACGAGATCCGCCTCGCCCGAGCCGTGGTCGAGCGCGGCGGCGAGATCCGTTTCGTAACGAAGCGATTCCGGCAGCGCGATGCCGGCGAGATAGCGGGCGTTTTCGTGCGTCTGGCGCAAGGTGTCGACGAGCGCGCCATCGCGCGCCCACAACACGGTGTCGTGCGCCTGAGCCAGATGCCCTGCCAGCGCGGTGCCCCACGCTCCGGCGCCGAGAACGGCGATTTTCATTCCGATACTCCGCACCGGTAGTTCGTGAAAACAGTCAGGCAGCGATCGAAGGCCGATCAGTGCGTGGCGTTGCTGGCGCCTTCCTGCTGCGCGAGTTGCTGGAGGCGTTGCTCGTAGAGCGCCTGGAAGTTGATTTCGGCGAGGTGGATCGGCGGGAAGCCCGCGCGCGTGATCGCGTCGGCGATGTTCGAGCGAAGGTACGGGAACAGGATGGTCGGGCAAGCGATGCCGACGAGCGGGTCGACCTGTTCGGCCGGAATGTTGCGGATGTCGAAAATGCCGGCCTGCCTGGCTTCGATCAGGAACGCGACCTTGTCCTTGACCTTGGCCGTGACCGTGCCCGTGACGATGATCTCGAACACGGAGTCGGCGAGGCGCTCGGCCTTGACGTCGACTTCCACTTCCACCGAAGGCATGTCCTGCTCAAGGAAGATGGCCGGCGAATTCGGCTGCTCGAGCGACATGTCCTTGAGGTAGATGCGCTGGATGTTGAAGAACGGCTGGTTGTTCTCGTCAGACATGATGTTTGGCTTCCCTGATTGAATGGATCGCGGCCCGCAAGATCGTGGCGTCTCGCAACACGAACAAGGACCGCATTAAAGCGATGGACGTCGACGGACCCGCGCGCCTTGCGGCCCTGCGCGGGCCGAAACCCGGAAACTTCGAGGCGCTGCGCCGCGGCGCTCGCCAGCGCCGCCCCGCATCACCCGGCGGTTTCGAGCAGCGGCATCAAGCCGCCCGCACGATCGAGCGCGGAGAGGTCATCGTAACCGCCCACATGCGTTTCGCCGATGAAAACCTGCGGCACGGTGCGCCGCCCGGTGCGCGTCATCATCTCTTCGCGCCGCGCCGGGTCCCGGTCGATCAGCACCTTTTCGATGTGCTCGACGCCGCGCGACTTTAAAAGACGTTCGGCCATCTGGCAATACGGGCACACCTGCGTGCTGTACATCACGACTTTGCTCACTTCGAACCTCCTTGTTTGACGACCGGCATGCCGGCCTTCTGCCAGGCGTCCACGCCGCCGTCCAGCACGTGGACTTCGGCATAACCGGCTTCCTTCACGAGGCGCAGGGCCTTGTGCGACTGCTGGCCCGTCTGGCAGACCAGCAACACCGGGTTGCTCTTGTTCTTCGCGAGCTGGCCCGCTTTCGCCGCCAGTTCGCCGAACGCGACATGCCGCGCCGAAGGCAGATGCCCCTTCGCGAATTCTTCCGCGGAGCGCAAGTCCACGACCACCGCGTTGCGGCGGTTGATGAGCTGCGTGGCCTCGCCGGCCGACACGCCGCCGCGCCCGCCGCGCTTGAGCGACGGCCACAGGAGCAAGCCTCCGGAGATGAGGACGATCGCGATGAGTACAAGATTGATGTAATTGGTGAAGAACGTCACGAAAGGTCCGCCGGTGAAAGAGAAATTCGGAGAAATCGCGGAAAACCGGATTCAGGCAATCCGCTCATTATAAAATAAGCGTTTGTCGCAGGGTGACCGTCCCCCAGCCCGGGCGCGCGCCCGCGCAATGGACGCCGCGCGCATGCCGGCCAGGCTCGTTCAGCCAGCGCCGGCAAGCGTTGCGCGGCCGCACACCGTCCCCGATTACCGCTTCCTTCACTACCGACCGGCATCCTCATGTACAAACTCGTACTCATCCGCCACGGCGAATCGACGTGGAACAAGGAAAACCGCTTCACCGGCTGGGTGGACGTCGACCTCACCGAACAGGGCAACCGCGAAGCGCGTCAGGCGGGCCAACTGCTCAAGGAATCCGGCTACACCTTCGACATCGCCTACACCTCGGTGCTTAAGCGCGCGATCCGCACGCTCTGGCACGTGCAGGACGAAATGGACCTCATGTATCTGCCCGTGGTCCACTCGTGGCGCCTGAACGAGCGCCATTACGGCGCGCTTTCGGGGCTGAACAAGGCCGAAACCGCGGCGAAGTTCGGCGACGACCAGGTGCTCGTCTGGCGCCGCAGCTACGACACGCCGCCGCCCGCGCTCGAACCCGCCGACCCGCGCACGTCCTATGACGACCCGCGCTACGCGAAGGTGCCGCGTGAGGAACTGCCGCTCACCGAGTGCCTGAAAGACACGGTCGCGCGCGTCATGCCGATCTGGAACGAGTCCATCGCGCCGGCCATCAAGGGCGGCAAGAAGGTGGTGATCGCCGCGCACGGCAACTCGATCCGCGCGCTCGTGAAGTATCTCGACAACATCTCGGACAGCGAGATCGTCGGCCTCAACATCCCCAACGGCGTGCCGCTCGTCTACGAACTCGACGAGAACCTCAAGCCGATCAAGCACTACTACCTCGGCGACGCCGAAGCCATCGCCCGGGCGCAAGCCGCTGTCGCGAACCAGGGCAAGAAGGCCGGCTAACGCCATTGCGCTTTCCGTCACCGCTCCGCCCGCGCCCGCCCGCCAGGCGCCGCGCGGGCCGGACGCGGCGGTCTTGCGGTCTTGCGCGGCCGCATTCGTTGCCTTATCCCTCGTCCCGCTTCTCCGCGCGTTGTTCCGCGCCCCTGGCTTCGCGCCCGTATCGCGCCCGTATCGCGCCCGTATCGCGCCCGTATCGCGCCCGTATCGCGCCCGTATCACGCTCGCCTCGCGCCCGTCTTCGCACTTTCCCGCGCACGCCCGCGCTTCTGGCAAAACTGCCAGCCACGCGCCAGCACCGCGTCAGTGCCGCGCCGGCACTGGCTTTACGGCACATGACTTGCGAACCTCGCGGCAGCGGCGCTGTCTGAAACGCATCGTTTGCGCCATATACACAGGGCGGCCGGGTGTGCAGTTATACTTGTCCGTCGCTTTTCCATTAGACGCTGCCCCACGCGCCCCGGCGCGCTTCGACCGCACGCAACAATCTCTATGCGAAAGAACCTGAAAAACATCGGCTTGATCGCCGCTGGCCTCGCGACCGGCGTGTTTGCCACCTTGCAGATTTCCGCCTCGGCGCAGCAAACCCAGCAGACCGTCATCGAGCCGCTGCCGCTCGATCAACTGCGTCTCTTTGCCGAAGTGTTCGGTCAGATCAAGCATGAGTACGTCACGCCGGTCGACGACAAAAAGCTTCTCACCGCCGCCATCAAGGGCATGGTGTCGAGCCTCGACCCGCACTCGTCGTATCTCGACAAAACCGACTACCAAGAGCTTCAGGAGCAGACCAAGGGTCGCTTCGCGGGCCTCGGCATCGAAATTTCGTCCGAAGACGGTCTGATCAAGGTGATCTCGCCGATCGAGGACACGCCCGCGTACCGCGCCGGCATTCGTCCGGGCGACCTCATCACGCGCATCAACGACAAGCCGGTGCGCGGCATGACGCTCGACCAGGCCGTCAAGCAGATGCGCGGCGACCCCGGCACCAAGGTCACGCTCACGATCTTCCGCAAGACCGACGACCGCACGTTCCCGCTCACCATCACGCGCGCCATCATCAAGGTGCAGAGCGTGAAGTCGAAGATCCTCCAGCCGGGCTACGCGTACATCCGCATCACGAGCTTCCAGGAACGCACCACGCCCGACCTCGCGGCCAAGCTGCAAGACATCGCGCGCCAGGAGCCGAACCTCAAGGGCCTCATTCTCGACCTGCGCAACAACGGCGGCGGCCTGCTGCAAAGCGCCGTGGGCGTGGCGGGCGCGTTCCTGCCGCCGGACTCCGTGGTGGTGTCCACGAACGGCCAGATTCCCGACTCGAAGCAGGTGTATCGCGACAACTACGAGAACTACCGCCTGCCGTCGTTCGACAGCGACCCGCTCAAGGACGAAGCCGCCGAGTTCAAGACCGTGCCGATGATCGTGCTGACCAACGCCTACTCGGCGTCGGCGTCGGAAATCGTGGCGGGCGCGTTGCAGGACCAGAAGCGCGCGCTGATCGTCGGCAAGACGACGTTCGGCAAGGGCTCGGTGCAAACGGTGCGTCCGATGACGGCCGACACCGCGCTGCGTCTGACCACGGCGTACTACTACACGCCGAGCGGCCGCTCGATCCAGAACAAGGGCATCCGTCCCGACATCGCGGTCGACCAGTACGCCGACGGCGATCCGGACGACGCACTCGTCACGCGCGAAGTCGACTACTCGAACCATCTTGCGAACACGCAGGACCCGGACGAGAAGAAGGAACAGGAGCAGCGCGAGCAGGAGCGCATGGACATGCTGCGTCAGCTCGAGGAGCAGAACGACAAGAAGACGCCGGAACAGCGCCAGAAGGATCGCGAGCGCAAGCCGGTCGAGTTCGGCTCGAACGACGACTTCATGCTCCAGCAGGCGCTCAACAAGCTGCAAGGCAAACCGGTAACGGAATCGAAGTCGCCGATGGAGCGCCGCCTCGCGCAAGCGAAGCCGCCCACGTCCGCTTCGGCGCCCATCGCCGTGAAGCCTTCGGCTTCGGCCGTGCCGGGCGCTTCCGCACCCGCCGCGACGCCCGCGAAGTAATCCGCCGCAAGCCTCGCGGCCCGCTTCACGTGGGCCGCGAGGTGCAAATCCTCCGCGCCGGTACAATGAGCGTTCTGTACTCCCGGCGCACGTCGCGGCCTTTTCGGCCCATCGCGGCGCCAGCACCGTGCGCCACGCGATGAACGACGACCAACTTCTCCGCTATTCCCGCCATATCCTCGTCGACGAAATCGGCATCGAGGCGCAGCAGCGCTTTCTCGACGCGCACGCGATCATCGTCGGCGCGGGCGGCCTGGGCTCGCCCGCGGCCATGTATCTCGCGGCGTCGGGCGTGGGCACGCTCACGCTCGTCGACGACGACAACGTGGATCTCACCAATCTCCAGCGGCAAATCCTGCACGACACGGCTTGCGTCGGCCGCCCCAAGGTCGAGTCGGGCCGCGAGGCCATCGCGCGCCTGAATCCCGAGGTGAAGGTGCGGGCGCTGCAAACGCGTATCGACGATGCCTGGCTCGACGCGCAGGTGCCCGGCGCGAGCGTCGTGCTCGATTGCACCGACAACTTCGCCACGCGCCATGCCATCAACCGCGCCTGCGTGAAGCATGGCGTGCCGCTCGTTTCGGGCGCGGCGCTGCGCTTCGACGGTCAGATCAGCACGTTCGATTTGCGCGGCGAGGCGTCGCCCTGCTACGCCTGCGTGTTCCCCGAGGATCAACCGTTCGAGGAAGTCGCCTGTTCGACGATGGGCGTGTTCGCGCCCACCGTGGGCATCATCGGCGCGATGCAGGCGGCCGAGGCGCTGCGCGTGATCGGTGGCATCGGCGAGCCGCTGGTCGGGCGGCTCATGATGCTCGATTCGCTGAGAATGGAGTGGAACACGATGCGCATCGCGCGCCAGCCCGATTGCCCGGTGTGCGGCGAACGGCACGTGTGAAGTCCGCCTGAAGCTCGCTCGAAGTCGGCTAAGCCGCCTGCGTAAAAAAGCCCCGGTCGATGCCGGGGCTTCGTTCATGCGCGCTCAGAACAAACGCGCGTCAACCCTGCTTCATGCAAGCGCCACGCGCTTCAACGCCGCCTGCAATTCCTCGGGCTCGTAAGCGGCCAGCACGTCGGCGACCGGCTTTTCCAACGTCTTCAATTGCGAGCGCAAGATTTCCTGCTTCACGACCAGCAACTGGCTCGGATGCATCGAGAACTCGGTGAGGCCCATGCCCAGCAGCAAGCGCGTGAGCTGCGGGTCGCCGGCCATCTCGCCGCAGACCGAAACCGGCACGCCCGCGCGCTTCGCCTCGCGCAGCGTGTGCGCGATCAGATGCAGCACGGCCGGATGCAGCGGATCGTAGAGATCGGCCACGGCGTTGTCGGCGCGGTCGATCGCCAGCGCGTACTGGATCAGATCGTTGGTGCCGATCGAAAGGAAATCGAGGCGCCGCAGGAAGATCGGCAACGCGAGCGCGGCGGCCGGAATCTCGATCATCGCGCCCACCTGGATGTTGGGATCGTAGGCGAGACCCGCGTCGTCGAGCTGGCGCTTCGCCTCGCGGATCAGATCGAGCGTCTGGTCGATCTGCTGCGCGTGCGCGAGCATCGGAATCAGGATCTTCACCGCGCCGAACGCGGACGCGCGCAGGATCGCGCGCAACTGCGTCAGGAACATCTGCGGCTCGGAAAGACTCCAGCGGATCGCGCGCAGGCCGAGCGCCGGATTCGCCGCCGTCTCGTAGCCGTCGCCGCCGCCCATCGAATCCAGCGGCTTGTCGGCGCCCACGTCGATCGTGCGGATCGTGACCGGCAGGCCGTTCATCAACTCGGCCGCGCGGCGATAAGCGACGAACTGCTCCTCCTCTTCCGGCAACTGGTCCTTGTGATTCATGAACAGGAACTCGGTGCGAAAGAGGCCCACGCCCGTCGCGCCCGCATCGAGCGCGGCCTGCGCGTCCTCGGGCAATTCGATGTTCGCGCAAAGCTGGATCTTGGTGCCGCACAGCGTTTGCGTGGGCGAGAACTTGAGGCGCTGAAGCTTGCGCCGCTCGAGCGCCATCTCGCTCTGGCGGTACGTGTATTCCTCCAGCACGATGGGCGCGGGATCGACGATCACGACGCCATGATCGCCGTCGACGATGATGAGATCGTCCTGGCGGATCAGCGCGCTCGCCTGCTGCACGCCCACGGCCGCCGGAATGCCGAGGCTGCGCGCGACGATTGCCGTGTGCGAGGTGCGGCCGCCCAGGTCGGTGACGAAGCCCTGGAACGTTTGCCCCTTGAATTGCAGCATGTCGGCGGGCGCGATGTCGTGCGCGACCACGATCATTTCGTCGCAACTGCCGTGCAGCACCGTGGGCGACGCGCCCGCCAGCGCTTTCAGCACGCGCTCCACGACCTGCTCGATGTCGGCCTTGCGCTCGCGCAGGTATTCGTCCTCCACGTCGTCGAAATGACGCGTGAGGCGTTCGAGCTGCTCGGTGAGCGCCCATTCCACGTTGAAGCGGCGCGTACGGATCAGGTCGATGGTTTCCTGCACGAGCATCACGTCGTTCAGGATCATGAGATGCACGCCGATGAACGCGCCCATTTCGCTGGGCGCGTCGGCGGCGAGGTCGGCGCGCAACGTGTCGAGTTCCTGCCCGACCACGGCGAGCGCCGCGCGAAAGCGATCGATTTCCCCGTCGATCTGCGCGTGCTCGATGAGGTAGTGGTCGACGTCGAGCGCGGCGGGCGCGATCAGATACGCTCGCCCGATGGCGATACCGCGTGATACGGGAATTCCATGCAGCGTGAACGGCACGCGCACCTCCTCTGGTTATTGATGCTGCGGCAAACCGCTGCAATGCGCACTCTCAGACCCCGGCGACGATTATAAATTCCGCAGCGGCCGAATGTGGCGGCGCGCGCCGGTGCGGCTCCATGCAGCAGCGGGCGCGCGGGCGTCGGACGCGAATTCCGCGCCGCAATAAAAAACGCCGCGGCAAAGCGCGGCGTTGTGGACGGTGCATGATGCGGCGGTTACTGACCTTCGCCGAACTTGTCGGCGATGAGCTTGAGCAACGCGCTCATGGCGTCGGCCTCGTCGGGGCCTTCGGTCTCGATCAGCACCGTGCTGCCGATGCCCGCCGCGAGCATCATCACGCCCATGATGCTCTTGGCGTTGATGCGGCGGCCGTTGCGGCTCATCCAGATTTCCGACTGATAGTTGCCTGCCAGTTGCGTCAGCTTCGCCGACGCCCGCGCGTGCAGGCCGAGTTTGTTCACGATGGTCGTTTCTTGTTGCAGCATGGTTCGATCCAGACGCAGTGTTTGGCGCAGTTTTTGGGGGTGTTGCCGATTGCCGGCGAACCGGCCGCGCGCGGGCGGCGGCTCCGGTTCGCCGCGATTGTGTTACGTCGCCCTGGCCGGTTTCCTGGCCGGTTCGGGCGCCGCGGCGGTGCTGCCCGTGCTCACGCCATTCGCGACTTCGGCGGCCGCTTCGGCACACGGCGTGGGCGCGCAGCCGCAGTCGGCGGGACTGGCGGCGGCCGGCGTGGCGGGACCGATGGGTTGCACGCCTTTGCTCGCCCCTGCCAGCGCCTTTTCGACCAGCGTGTCGAGCGGCGTGGCGCGATAGCACACGGCGCGCACGAGCATCGGCAGGTTCACGCCCGCCAGCACGCGCACGTCGGGCACCGTGGCGAGGCGCGCCGCGATGTTCGACGGCGTGGCGCCGAACATGTCGGTCAGCACCAGCGCGCCGTTTTCCTCGCGAAGCCGCTCGATTTCCGCGTTCGCCTGAGCGACGACCTGCGCCGGATCGCTGTCCGGCAGCACGTCGAGCGCCCCGATGCGCGCCGGGCAGCCGCCATAAATATGAGCAATGCACTCGCGTAGCGCGGTGGCGAGCGGTGCGTGCGCGATGATCAGAATCCCTGCCATGTCAGCCTGAAGCAATATGCAAAAAGACGGCTTCGGTTGATGCTGCGCCCAACCCGGAGCCAGCCGTAAGCTCGCGGGGTCGGAACACGCCGCGCTAGCGGCCCGTACGTTGCCATGCAGCAAAATACCGGCCCGCCAGCCCGGAACGTGGGCTCGCGGCATTGTAGCAGGGTCATTTTCGCGCACACGGGGCGGTTTTGCCCACGCTTTTGCGCACCGCGCGACGGATGTCGCGCGCAGGTCACATTCGCTTGCGCCGGCGCCACGGTCCTGCGTGGCGGGCCGCCCGCCCTGCCGGGGCCGCCCACGTTGCCTAGATGCCGACGCCCGCGCGGGATTCAAGAGCGCAGGAGCGCATGCCGCCAGCGCACTGGTTGACACATTACTCGCACACCCTCTCGCGCGCACTTTGCGCACACCGCGCGCGCCGGCTCGAACGCATTTCGCCTCGCCGATCGCCGCTTCCGCAACAACGCTTCGGCTTGCGGCTTGCGCCCTGCGGCGCGCTCGCCGCGTTCAAGCCGCCGCGCGTTCCAGCGCGTCGATGAACATCGCGGCCACGTCGAAGCCCGTTTGCTCCATGATTTCGCGAAAGCACGTCGGGCTCGTCACGTTGACTTCGGTGAGCCAGTCGCCGATCGCATCGAGCCCCACCAGCAGCAGGCCGCGCGCGGCGAGCGTGGGCCCCAGCGTGCGCGCGATTTCCATGTCGCGCCCGGTGAGCGGCTGCGCGCGGCCAAGACCGCCCGCCGCGAGATTGCCGCGCACCTCGTTGCCTTGCGGAATGCGCGCGAGCGAATACGGCACGGGCTCGCCGCCGATCAGCAGAATGCGCTTGTCGCCGTCCTTGATCGCGGGGATGAACTTCTGCGCCATCACGCTGCGCGCGCCGTCCTCGCTCAGCATTTCGATGATCGAGCCGAGATTCATGCCGTCGGGCTTCACGCGGAACACGCCCATGCCGCCCATGCCGTCGAGCGGCTTGAGGATCACGTCCTGATGTTCTTCATGGAATTTGCGCAGGCGCGCGGCGCTGCGCGTGACGAGCGTAGGCGCGACGAACTGCGCGAATTCGCCGATGGCGAGCTTTTCCGAGTGATCGCGAATCGACTGCGGCTTGTTGAAGATTTTCGCGCCCGCGCGCTCGGCCATTTCGAGCAGCCACGTGGACGTCACGTATTCCATGTCGAACGGCGGGTCCTTGCGCATGATCACGGCGTCGAAGTCCGTGAGCGCGCGCCCGCCGGACGCGTCCGGCGTGTCCTTGAACCACGTTTCGCGATGCAGGTCCGCCGTATCGCCGGCGATCTCGAAGCGCCGCACGTCCGCCTCCACTCGGCCTCCCACCCAGGCGAGATGCCGGGGCTCGCACGCGTGAAGCGTATGACCGCGCCTCGCGGCCTCGGCCATCATCGCGTAGGTCGAGTCCTTGTAGATCTTGAACCGCTCGAGCGGATCGGCGATGAAAAGAATGTCCATGTCGTCCCTGCTGAAACTCATCCGTTATGACGGCAACGCCCGCTCGGGGCGGGCGCTGCGTTAGATTGTGGCGCGATGATGCGACGCGTGCGCCGAAGCCGCCGGCGTCAGACCTGGATCGCCTCGGGATCGGTTTTTTCCAGTTCCACCGAAGCCGCGAGCAAACCGAGCCGCGCGACCACGCCGTACATGTAGAAGCGGTTCGGCGGCGCGGCGCCCGGCTTCGCGCGCGTATCGGGCAGCGCGGTGTGCTCGAAGCCGAGCGGCACGAAGTGCATGCCGGGCGCGTTCAGGTTCTGGTCGCGTTCGCGGCTGCCGTGCGCGCGGTAGAAGCCGCCCACCACGTAGCGGTCGATCATGTAGACGACCGGCTCCGCCACTTCGTCGCCGATATGCTCGAACGTGTACACGCCTTCCTGCACGATCACGTCATGCATTTCCAGCCCATCCTTCGTGGCCGACATCTTCGCACGTTCGCGCTTGGTGAGCGCGGCGACCTCGGAGGCGTCGTGTACCGTCATCACGCCGCGCCCGTCGGTGCCGGCGTCCGACTTGATGACCACGTAGGGCTTTTCGGTGATGCCGTATTCGCGGTACTTCTTCGCGATCTTCTTGAGCACCGCGTCGATGGCCGTGGCAAGCTGCTCCTCGCCCGTGCGCGCCTCGAAATCGACGCCCTCCACGTGCGCGAAGTACGGGTTGATCATCCACGGATCGACGCCCACCATCTTCGCGAACTTCTTCGCGACGTCGTCGTAACACGAAAAGTGCGTGGACTTGCGGCGCACGGCCCAGCCCGCGTGCAGCGGCGGCAGCAAATACTGCTCGTGCAGGTTTTCCAGCACCGGCGGAATGCCGCCCGAAAGATCGTTGTTCAGAAGAATCGAGCACGGGTCGAAGTTCTTCAGCCCGAGGCGGCGCTGCGAGCGCTCAAGCGGCTCCAGCACGATCTTCTGGCCGTCCGCCATGGAGATCGTGACCGGCCCGGCGATGTTTTCGTCGAGCGTGCCGAAGCGCACGTTCAGGCCCGCCTGACGCATGATCGTGGCGAGCCGCGCGACGTTCTCCAGATAGAACGCGTTGCGCGTGTGCATTTCGGGAATCACGAGCAGGTTCTTGGCGTCGGGGCAGATTTTCTCGATCGCGGCCATCGCCGCCTGCACGGCGAGCGGCAGCACTTCTTCCGGCAGGCAATGGAACGCGCCGGGAAAGAGATTGGTGTCGACCGGCGCGAGCTTGAAACCGGCGTTGCGCAGGTCCACCGAGCAATAGAACGGCGGCGTGTGCTCCTGCCATTCGAGGCGGAACCAGCGCTCGATGGCCGGCGTCGCATCGAGGATGCGCTGCTCCAGTTCGAGGAGCGGGCCGTTCAACGCCGTAACCAGATGCGGGACCATAAGGGGTGACTCGCGGACTAAAGCAGTGATTGTAGGGAAACAGGGAAACCGGCCGTTTATCTGGGGACGATTGGCGCCGTTGCAAGACGGCCGCGGCATGCCGCTTCAAGCCGCCGCTGCGCGCCGCCGTTACACGCCGTCGTTACACGCCGTCGTTACACGTCGCCGTTCGCCGCGCGCGGCCCCGCTTTTCCCTTCATGCGGCAGGGCGGATCGGCCGCGATTTCGCCGATTTCGCCGATTTCGCCGATTTCGCCGATTCGCCGATTCGCCGATTCGCCGCCGGACGTTCATTCTGGACCGTGCGGCCCTCGCGGCGCAATGGGCGCGCCGATTGGGCACACGATCCGAAGGGACACTACGCCACGCGGTCCCGCCCGAGCCGGCACGACGCAAACACCCGCGCCCCACGGTTTATTCCGCACCGTGCCGCCGCCCCTGCGTGGGCGCCGCGTTGGCCGCCTTCTGCGCCGCAAACGGCACGCCCAGCACACGGCGGCGCCAAAAAAGAAAAAGGCCCGCCGAACGTGCCGGCGGGCCAGGTCGCTGCTGCTTGCCTTGCTGCTTACTGCCTGAAACTCCGTATGACGGTCATGCCGGGGCGCTTATTCCACGCGCTCGCCGTGCAGGATCACGTCCAGACCTTCGCGTTCCTCTTCTTCCGTGACGCGCAGGCCCATGACCATGTCGATGATCTTCAGCAGGACGAAGCTGATCACGCCGCTGTAGATGACCGTCGTGAGCACGCCCTTGAGCTGAAGAATCACGCTGCCGTCGGCGCCGCCGATGTCCTTGACCGCGAACACGCCGGTCAGGATGGCGCCGATGATGCCGCCGATGCCATGCACGCCGAATGCGTCGAGCGAGTCGTCGTAGCCGAACTTGTGCTTGAGCCACGTTGCCGACCAGAAGCAGACCACGCCCGCCACCACGCCGATCACGATCGAACCCAGCACGCCGACGAAGCCCGAAGCCGGCGTGATGGCAACCAGACCCGCCACCGCGCCCGAAGCAATGCCGAGCACCGAAGGCTTGCCCTTGGCGATCCACTCGGCAAACATCCAGCCGAGCGCCGCGCAGGCCGTGGCGACTTGCGTCGTGAGCATCGCGAAGCCGGCACGGCCGTCAGCCGCCACCGCCGAACCCGCATTGAAGCCGAACCAGCCCACCCACAGCATGGCCGCGCCCATCAGCGTGAGCACGAGGTTGTGCGGCGCCATCACTTCGCGGCCGTAACCCACGCGCTTGCCGAGCACGAGGCAGCACACGAGACCGGCCACGCCGGCGTTGATGTGGACCACCGTGCCGCCCGCGAAGTCGAGGATGCCGGCGCTGGCGAGCCAGCCGGTCGGTTCCCAGACCATGTGCGCGATCGGCGAGTAGACGATGATCGACCAGAGCGACATGAACACCAGCATCGCCGAGAACTTCATGCGGTCGGCGAACGCGCCGGTGATGAGCGCCGGCGTGATGATCGCGAACGTCATCTGATAGACGAAGTACACGGTCTCCGGAATGGTCGGGGCGAGGTGGCTCACGGTCAGCGTGGTCGCCTTGTCGCCCTTGATGTAGTTCATGCCTTCGAGGAACACGCGCGAGAAGCCGCCGATGAACGAGTTGCCCGGCGTGAACGCGAGCGAATAGCCGACCACCGTCCAGATCACCGTGACGACGCAGGTGATCGCGAAGCTCTGCATGAGCGTCGCGAGCACGTTCTTCTTGCGGACCATGCCGCCGTAGAAGAGCGCGAGGCCGGGGATCGTCATGAACAGCACGAGTGCGGTGGAAGTCAGCATCCAGGCGGTGTCGCCCGAGTTGACCTTCGACGAGTCGACCGAGAACGGCGCGGCCGGCGCGGCGGGTGCGGCTGCGGCGTCCGAAGCGGCGGCCGGTGCGCTCGCGGCGGCGGCCGGAGCCGAAGCCGTGTCGGCGGCGGGCGCCGATGCCGGGGCGGCGGCCGATGCGTCGGGCGCCGAAGCGGTGGTGGCGGGCGCGGAAGCCGCGGCCGGTGCGGAGGCGTCGTCCGCCAGCGCGGCGCCGACGCCGCCGGCCAGCAGCGAGCCGGCCATCAGCAAGGACATCAAAAGTTTGCGCATCTCGAAGTTCCTCTTGTCTCTCTGTCGATCGGAGTCGACGCTCGCGATTTAAATGAGCGCTTTAGCGTCCAACCCGGGTCCCATGCGTGAAGTTTGTTGTTACAGCGCGTCGGCGCCAGTTTCGCCGGTGCGGATGCGGATTACCTGCTCGATCGGCGTGACGAAAATCTTGCCGTCGCCGATCTTGCCCGTGCGGGCGGCGCGCTCGATGGCCTCGATCGCCTGGTCGACGATGTCGTCGGACACGGCGGCCTCGATCTTCACCTTCGGCAGAAAGTCGACGACGTATTCCGCGCCGCGATACAGCTCCGTGTGGCCCTTCTGGCGCCCAAAGCCCTTCACCTCCGTCACCGTGATCCCCGAAACGCCGATCGCCGAGAGGGCTTCGCGCGCCTCATCGAGCTTGAACGGCTTGATGATTGCTGTAATGAGTTTCATGTAGTCCTCGCTGTGGTTGCTTCATCCCCTGGTTGCTTGTGCAACGGGCGCCTTGCGAGCGGCGCATCGGACACCCCGCGTCGCTGGCGCACCGTGAGCCAACCATCGTTCGGTGCGCGGGGCAGTAAAAGCAACAGGTGTGCCAGTTCGTTTGGCCGCGATGCGCGGTAGTTCTGACCTGGTTCGATGCACGCGATGACAAAGCCGTGGACAATGCCGGTCCGCGCGCGGGAAAGCACGGCGCACAAGGCCCTGGCCGAACGGCCAACGTGGCGCCGGCGCGGTGGCGTGGCACGGTGAACGTTGCTACAGTGTCCGCAGGCTTCGCCCGCGTGCATCGCGCCGCCAGCCGGCGAATGCGGCCGCGCGGCGCGCGCGAGGCCGCCGGCCGGGCGCGGCGCACCAGTTGCGCGCATGCCCGCCGGGCGCCCCGGCGGTACGCACCAAGATCGGTCACGATCCGAACCGGGGCACAGGCGAAACGAAACTTGCACAATTTTTGTGCAACGAAGGGGAAACGAATGAAACAACCGAACGACGTATTCAACGATTTGCAGTCGCGCTTCAGCGATCTGCTCAGAAACTCTCCGGCGCGCGACGTCGAGCGCAACGTGCGCGCCATGCTTTCGCAAGGCTTTTCGAAGCTCGACCTCGTCACGCGCGAGGAATTCGACACGCAAACGCAAGTGCTCGTGCGCACCCGCGCTCGCCTCGAAGAACTCGAACGCCGCGTGGCCGAACTCGAACAGAAGCTACCCGTCACCGGTCAGTCGTCCTGATCGTTTCGGCGCGCGCCGGGCTGGCGCCGCGTTGGCGTGGCGCTGGCGGCGCATTGGCATCTGGTCGGCATCGGTCGGTGTCCGGTCGGCGTCCCTCGTGCGCCTGCCTCGCTGCGGCGCTCGCCTGCCGTGACGCCCGCGGCGCCGAAAGCCTTCCGTAGCGCAATCGCAGCGGAACCGTAAAGGGGCATTCGCCTCACCAGCCTGGCGCATGCGCGGCGCGCGCTTCACCGCACGCGCGACCGCTGCGCCGCTTCCTTCGGAGAATCTCCATGTCGCTTGCCGTGGTGCGCAGCCGCGCGCCGGCTGCCGGCCGCGCGCCCGAAGTCACCGTCGAAGTTCATCTCGCCAACGGGCTGCCTTCGTTCGCGATCGTCGGCCTGCCCGATCTCGAAGTGCGCGAAAGCCGCGAACGCGTGCGCGCAGCGTTGTGCAATTGCGGCTTCGACTTCCCCGTTAAACGCATCACCGTCAATCTCGCGCCCGCCGATCTGCCCAAGGAGTCGGGCCGCTTCGACCTGCCGATCGCGCTCGGCATTCTCGCGGCAAGCGGTCAGTTGCCGCTCGCGGCGCTCGCGCATCGCGAGTTCGCGGGCGAGCTGTCGCTCACGGGCGCGGTGCGGCCGATGCGCGGCGCGTTCGCCATGGCGTGCGGCACGGCGCGCGCCCAAGCGGAGCGCGAAGCGGCTTCCCTTGCCGATGCCGGCGCGCGCGAAATCGTTGGCATTCCTAACGAATTGGCGCACCCTGCGCCCGGCCGCGAAACCGAGCTTTATCTGCCCGCGCACAACGCGGCCGAAGCGGCGCTCGTGCCGGGCGTCGCCGTCTATGGCGCGGCGGACTTGCGCTCGCTCTGCGCGCATCTCGCGGGCGACGATCCCGATGCGCGCCTTTCGGCCGTGCGTGCCGCGCCGCTCGACGCCGCGCACGGCAACGCCTCGGCCATTCCCGACATGGCCGACGTGATCGGCCAGCGCGGCGCACGGCGCGCGCTCGAAGTCGCGGCGGCGGGCGGCCACCACCTGCTGATGGTCGGACCGCCGGGCGCCGGCAAGTCGATGCTCGCGGCGCGTCTGCCCGGCCTGTTGCCGCCGATGACGGACACCGAAGCGCTGGCTTCGGCGGCGCTGCTTTCCGCGAGCGCCGTCGGCTTCACGCCGCAGCAGTGGCGGCGGCGGCCGTTTCGCGCGCCGCATCATTCGTCGAGCGCGGCGGCGCTGATCGGCGGGCGCAATCCGCCGCAGCCGGGCGAGATCACGCTCGCGCATCTGGGCGTGTTGTTCCTCGACGAATTGCCCGAATTCGATCGCCACGTGCTCGAAAATCTGCGCGAGCCGCTCGAAGCCGGCGCGATCACGATTTCGCGCGCGGCGTGGCAAACCGACTTTCCGGCCGCCTGCCAGCTCGTCGCGGCCATGAACCCTTGCCCCTGCGGCTGGCGCGGCGATCCGTCGGGGCGCTGCCGCTGCACGCCCGAAGGCGCCGCGCGTTATCTGCGCAAGCTATCGGGGCCGCTGCTGGACCGCATCGACATCCAGATCGAGATTCCGGCGCTGCCGCCCGCCGAACTGGCGGCGCGCGCCAGCGCCGCCGCCGAGCCTAGCGCCGCGATTGCCGCGCGCGTGCAGGCGGCGCGCGAAACGCAACTGGCGCGTCAGGGCAAAACCAATCGCGAACTTTCGGGCCGAGAAACCGATTCGGTTTGCCGGCTCGACGCCGCCGGCGAGGCGCTGCTGCGCGAAGCGGGCGAACGCTTCGGCTGGTCGGCGCGCGCGCACTACCGCGTGCTCAAGGTCGCACGCACGATCGCCGATCTGGCGCGCGCGCCCATGCCGGGCGCGGCGCACGTGGCCGAAGCCGTGCAGTATCGGCGCGTGCTGGCCGAAGCCTGACGAAGCCCGGCGGTCGCGACGCTCATCACAAGATTACGAATAGCGCCAATAAACCGAAGTCAAGACTTGACTTATGCACACAAGATCGTGCCGGGCGCTCGTGCGCCCAAGCTCCGCACTACGCGCGGGGCGATTTCATAACTACTTGATTTTTCTATGTTTAAGCGCCTGCCGGAAAGGGGGTTGATTCCGCTGAAGTGCCGAACGGGCGGCCTTTCGCGGCTGTTAGCGCGTGTTTTTCCACAAAGTTACCCACAGGCGCTGTGCGTAACCTGTAAACTTCCAATTAAATCCGGCAGATAGCGGGTAAACCTGCGGCGCGACTTTCATAATCGGCCGCAAACGGCCGTCGCTTCGCCATGGGCATTCAGTACAGCTTGAAAGAGCCGAAGAACTGGTCGACCTGCTCGACGGGCGGCTCGGCGCGCCCGACGATCGCCACCTGATACGCATGCGCGCCCTTCGCCACGAGCCGTGCATGGATGGTGCGCGTTTCGCCGTTCGCGCCCGCCCGGCCGGCCACGCGCAACTCGACGCCCGGCACCGCGCCGCCCGTCGCGAGCGGCACCGCCACGGCTTGCGCGTCCGGCACGCCGCTCACGTTGCGGGCAAGCCCCGCGCGCAGGAAATCGAGCGCCTTTTGCTGCGTGGCGGGCTGCGCATCGGGCAAGTCGAGCGTGCCGACCACGAACACGTCGTCGGCGACTTCGGCGGTTTGCACGCGCATGCGCATCGGCGTGCCGTCCACGTCGATACGGCGTTCGTCCGCGCCCGGCTTCGCGGGCAAATCCACGCTATAGCCGCTGTCGTTGTTCGAGATCGTGCGCCAGTCGTAGGTGGGCGAGCAGGCGCAGAGCGCGGCGGCCACGGTCAGCACGCCGAAGGCGGCCGCACTCATGCGCGGCGCGGTTCGCAGGCAAGCGGGCGCGACGCCCGCAGCGACGCAGACGCGGCAAATCGCGAAGCGAATGACGGTAAAAAACCTGCGCATCGACGTATCGGTTCGAAAGGAAACGTTCATTATCCGCTGCGGCGCGCGGCGCGTTGCGCTGGAATCGATATGTCAGAATTCGGCGCTACAATACCTACGCTCCATGCCGCGCCCGTTGGCGCACGAGGCGAACTCATGACCGCTGCATCCCCGACTTCCACGAATACGAAAGCGAACGCGATCCGCCGCATCGGCGCGGCCGTCGTCGTGCTCGCGCTGGCCGTGGCCGGCTATTTCGCGTTCTTCGGCAGCCAGCAGCGCGTGCCGGACGCCACCTTCACGCTGCTTTCCGGCCAGAAGGTCTCCACGAGCGATCTGAAAGGCAAGGTCTATCTCGTCAACTTCTGGGCGACGAGCTGCACGACCTGCATGGCGGAAATGCCCAAGATGGTCCAGACCTATAACCGCTTCAAGGGCGACGGTCTGGAATTCGTGGCCGTGGCGATGAACTACGACGCGCCGATGTACGTCGCGAACTATGCGCAAACGCGCCAGTTGCCGTTCAAGGTGGCAATGGACGACGGCTCGGCCGCGAAGCAGTTCGGCAACGTGCAGCTCACGCCCACGACCTTCGTGATCGACCGCAACGGCAAGATTCTCAAGCGCTACGTGGGCGAGCCGCAGTTCGCGGAACTCGACCAGATTCTGCAAAAGGCGCTGGCGACCTGAGATCGCCCGACGCGGCAATCGCAAGCAAAAAAGCAGCGGAATTCCGCTGCTTTTTTTTCGACTCGCGCACGCCATGAATGCGTCACGCCCGCGGCTCGCCCTCGCCGCGCGCCACGAGGCCGTAGCGGCGGATCTTTTCGTAGAGCGTGGCCTTCGCCATCTGCAAGCGCTCGGCCGCCTGCGCGACCGCGCCGTGGCTCTGCTGCAAGGCGTCGGCGATCAAGGCGCGCTCGTACTGCTCCACGCGCTCCTTGAGCGGCAGCGCTTCGTCGGCGCTGCCCGGCGCGCTTGCCGAAAGATCGTCGGGAATGCCCAGCACGCGCCGCTCCGCCGCGTTGCGCAACTCGCGCACGTTACCGGGCCATTCGCGCTGCGCGAGGCGCATGCGGTCGCGCTCGGTGAGCAGCGGCGCGCAACGCTGATACCGCACAGCCGCGTCGAGCAGAAAATGCTCGAACAGCGGCACGATGTCCTCGCGGCGCTCGGCGAGCGGCGGCAGCGCGATCGTCACCACGTTGAGCCGGTAAAGCAGGTCGCGCCGGAACGTGCCCGCCGCGACGTGTTCGTTCATGTCGCCCTTCGCGGCGGCCACCACGCGCAAATCCGCGCGCACCGGCTGGTTCGAGCCCAAGCGCTCCAGCACGCCGTCCTGAAGTACGCGCAGCAGTTTCACCTGCAACGCGAGCGGCATGCTCTCGATCTCGTCGAGAAACAGCGTGCCGCCGCTCGCGTGCTCCAGTTTGCCGATGCGCCGTTTGGCCGCGCCCGTGAACGCCCCCGCCTCGTAGCCGAACATCTCCGATTCGAACATGGGTTCGGGCAGCGCGCCGCAGTTCACGGCCACGAACGGCTTGTCGCGGCGCGGCGAAAGCTCGTGCAGGCTGCGCGCGATCAGTTCCTTGCCCGCGCCCGTGTCGCCGTTGATGAGCACGGAGGCGTCGGTGGGCGCGACGTTCGCGATCAGCTTGCGCACCTGGTCGATGGCCGTGCTCTTGCCGATGATGCGCGGCGCGAGCGCGTTCTGCCCCGCCAGTTCCCGGCGCAGCGCGACGTTTTCGAGGATCAGCGTGCGGCGCTCCAGCGCGCGGCGCACCGTTTCGACGAGGCGCTCGGAGGCGAACGGCTTTTCGATGAAGTCGTACGCGCCGTCGCGCATCGCCTGCACGGCCATCGAGATGTCGCCGTGGCCCGTGACGAGAATCACGGGCACCTCGGGCGCGCGCTCGTGGCATTGCGCGAGCAGGTCGAGGCCGCTCATGCCGGGCAGGCGAATGTCGCTCACGACGATGCCCGCGAAATCGGCGCTGACGAGCGGCAGCGCGCCTTCGGCGTTCGCGAAGCCGGCGGCGTCGAAACCCGCGAGTTGCAAGCTCTGCACGCCGGCGCGGCGCACGAGTTCGTCGTCTTCCACGTAGAGCACCCGGCCAGGCGTGGTCGTCACCATATCGTTCGTATTCCTGATGGCATTCGCTTCATCGGCAGATTCACAGGCCCGCCGCCCGCGCCGCGCTCGCGGCGTCCGCACGCGCGCGCCGCAGCGTGAGCGTGAAGCATGCGCCGCCTTGCGCGTCGTTGGCCGCCGTGAGCGCGCCGCCGCAATCGCGCGCGATCGACGACGAAATCGCGAGGCCGAGCCCGAGGCCCTGGCCCATTTCCTTGGTCGAGAAAAACGGCTCGAAAAGGCGCGGCAGCACGTCTTCGGCGATGCCGGGCCCATTGTCGCGCACCGCGATGGCGACCGTCGCGGCGCTCGCATGCACTTCGACGGCGATGCGCGGCGCTTTCACTTCCGCCACGGCGTCGAGCGCGTTGCCCAGCAGATTGATGAGCACCTGCTCGAGCCGCAGGTCGTCGCTTTGCGCGTAGAGATCGGCGTAATCGGCATGGGTGTCGAGCGGCGCGGGCGGCGCGCCGTCCTCGAACAGCGCGAGGTCGACCTGCACGCCGTTCAGCCGCTTGCCGAGCAGCGCGAGCGCATTGCGCAACGCGCGCGCCACGCTCGAACGCGTGCTTTTCGGCCGCGCGCGCCCGACGAACAGCTTGAGCTGGTTCACGATCTTGCCCATGCGCTCGGTGAGCGAGCCGATCGCTTCGAGATTTTCCCCGGCCGCCGCGTACTGGCCGCGCTCCAGAAACACGCGCGTATTGTCCGAAAAACTGCGCAGCGCGGCGAGCGGCTGGTTCAGCTCGTGCGTGATGCCCGCCGCCATTTGCCCGAGCGCCGCGAGCTTGCTCGCCTGGATCAGCTCGTCCTGGGTCGCGCGCAATTCCTGCTCGGCGCGCGTGCGCTCGGCCACTTCCCGTTGCAGCCGTTCGTTGGCCTGGGAAAGATCGGCGGTGCGCTCGGCCACGCGCTCGTTGAGCATGGCGTAGGCCTTTTGCAGCAGCGCGCGGCTGCGCATGACTTCCTGCACGCGCGCGCGGCGCATGCGCCAATAGAAGCCGAGCAGGCACAGCGAGACATAGCCGAAGCCCGTCATGATGGTCGTGTCGCGCGCGGCGTCCAGCACGGGGTCGATCGACGACATCGTGACGAGATGCCAGTCCGGCTCGCCCAGCGCGCGGCGCGTTTCCAGATAGCGCGGCGCGCGTATCCCGGCGCCCACGCGCACGATGTCGGCGTCGCCTTCGAGCACGCGCTCGATGCTCGCGGGCAGCGGCGCGATGGGCTCGCTCGCGTACTGGCGCGTGGCGTCGATCGAGGCGATCACGGCGGGCGCGAGCGGGCGCACCGTGCGGTATTTCCAGGCGGGCACGGAGGAAAGAAAGATCACGCCGTGATCGTCGGTGACGAGCAGCGGCTCGGACGCGTCCGTGCCCGGAAACCATTCGAGATTGAGCTTGACCACGGCCACGCCGACGATCTTGCCGTCGCGCCGCACGGGCTGCGAAACGTAGTAGCCGGGATCGTGCGAGATCGTGCCGATGGCGAAAAAGCGGCCCACGCCGCCCTTCACGGCGTCGATGAAATACGGGCGGAAGCGGTAGTCGACGCCCACGAAGCTGTCGGCGCTGCGCCAGTTGCTCGCGGCGATGCTCATGCCGTCGGCGCGAATGATGTAGGTGGTGGTGGCGCGCGCGTGGCGGTTGACGTCTTCGAGATAGCGGTTCGCGGCCGCGACCCAAGCGGGTTTGGGGTCGGCGAGCACGTCCTGCACGAGCGGATGCTCGCCGACGATGTACGGCAGCGAGTCGTAGCGCTCCAGCGTGCTCTTGAGCGCGGCCGTGGTGCGGTCGCCGCGCACGGCCGCGTTGCGGCGCAGCGTGTCGATGCCGGTTTGCCACGCGAGCGCCCACGAAAGCGCGCACACGACGGCGAGCCCGGCGGCGAGCACGAAGAGGAGAACGAGGCGGCGCGTCACGGGTGCGGCTTCCAGGCGGTCGGAGCGGTCGGGCAACGAGAGAGATTGTGTCACACGCGAGAGCCGGAGAAGCGCCGCGAGCGCGGCGACGGGAGCGGGAACGGACAACACGGCGAGGCGGGCACGACCGGCATGACCGGCACCATCGGCATGACCGGCACGATCGGCACGCGCGGCGCCGCCGCCCGCGTCGCAAAAAAAAGAAAAAGGGCGGCGCGGTGCAGGGGACACGCCGCGCCGCCCGGCGGCTCGAAAGCCGTTAAACGGTCCTGAGAACGGCAGGCCCGGCGGCGGCGCGCATCGGCGAAAACCGGCGCGCTCACGCCGTCGGACCTGCGCGCGCGTCAAACGCGCACGTCGTCCTTCACTTCCTCGATCTTGCCCGCGAGCACCGCGCGCAGCTTGGCGTGATCGAGTTCCTTCTCCCATGCCGAAACGACCACCGTAGCCACGCCATTGCCGACGATGTTGGTCAGCGCGCGGCATTCGCTCATGAAGCGGTCGATGCCGAGAATCAGCACCATGCCCGAGAGCGGAATGGTCGGCACCACGGCCAGCGTCGCCGCCAGCGTGATGAAGCCCGCGCCGGTCACGCCGCTCGCGCCCTTCGAGGTGAGCATGGTCACGGCGAGCAGCGTGAGCTGCTGCGTGAGCGTGAGGTCGGTGTTGGTTGCCTGGGCGATGAAGAGCACCGCCATCGTCATGTAGATGTTGGTGCCGTCGAGGTTGAACGAGTAGCCGGTCGGCACCACGAGACCCACGACCGAGCGCGAACAGCCGAGGCGTTCGAGCTTTTCCATCAGTTGCGGCAGCGCCGACTCCGACGAGCTGGTGCCCAGCACGATCAGCATTTCTTCCTTGATGTAGGCCACGAAGCGAATGATCGAGAAGCCCGTGAAGCGCGCGATCGCGCCCAGCACGACGAGCACGAACACCACCGAGGTCAGATAGAACGTGCCGATCAGCTTGAGCATGGGGATCAGCGAGCCCACGCCGTACTTGCCGATGGTGAACGCCATCGCGCCGAACGCGCCGATCGGGGCGAGCTTCGTCACGATCTTCACCACGCCGAACAGCACGCTGGACGTGCTTTCGATGAAGTCGGTCACGACGCGCCCGCGCTCGCCGATCTGCGCGAGCACCGCGCCGAACAGCAGCGCGATGAGCAGGATCTGGAGGATTTCGCCTTGCGCGAACGCCGAGAAGATCGTGTCGGGAATGATGTGCATCAGAAAGTCGACGCTGCTCTGGCCGTGCGCCTTCTCCGCGTAGCTCGCGACGGCCTTGGCGTCGAGCGTATGCACGTCGACGTTGAAACCCGCGCCGGGCTTGAGCACGTGCGTGGCGACGAGGCCGAGCACGAGCGCGAAGGTCGAGACGATCTCGAAGTAGAGCAGCGCCTTGCCGCCCACGCGGCCGACCTTCTTCATGTCTTCCATGCCGGCGATGCCGGTCACGACGGTGCAGAAGATGATCGGCCCGATCACCATCTTGATGAGCTTGATGAAGGCGTCGCCGAGCGGCTTCATGTCGATGCCGATGGCCGGCCAGTAGTGGCCGAGGATCACGCCGACGACGATCGCCACGATCACCTGGACGTAAAGGACTTTGTGCAGAGGTTTCTTCACGATGGTTCCTGCGAATGAAATTAAGCCAATGGCCGAACGACGCTCGGGTCGGGCCGCAACAGAACGAAACGGGAATCAGCGAAACCGGAAGGTGGGATCGGACATCGGCTGTCTCCTTGCTATTTTTTGTCGCGGCCGCGGTGGCCGCGCGCTTCTTAATGCAAGGTGGATGCCAGCTTCGGCGCGCATGTAGGCCCTTGATTTTCAAGGGTGTTTATCGGCGTCGCCGCGGCAGGAATCTGGATTCCCGGAATTCGGCCTTCGAGACGTCCGGGTTTCCAGAATCGAACCCTGCCGATGGGCGGGCGCGACGCCGCATGTTAAGCTTACATACCTATAGGGGGTATACGTATGTCTCATCTTTCCGGGCAAACAGACGATTTGCTCAAGCGCGTGCGCCGCATCGCCGGTCAGGTGCAGGCCATCGAGCGCTCGCTCGAAGCCGGCGCCGAATGCGAAAAAGTGCTGCATCTGGTCGCCGCCACGCGCGGCGCGATGAACGGCCTGCTCGACGAAATCATCGAAGCGCACGCGCGCGAGCATGTCGCGCATCCCGATCTCACGAATCACGAACGGCAAAAAGGCGTCGACGAACTGCTCGAAGCCATTCGCCGCTATTCACGCTAGCGTCCCCATGAATTCCGCAAGTTCCGACACCCGCCACGCCGCGCCGCGCGAGCACGACCACGCGTTCCTCGGCCGCGAGCACGATGAAAACGCGCGCCGCACGCGCTCGGTCGTCGCCCTCACCTTCGTCATGATGGTCGGTGAGATCGTGGCCGGTTACGTCACCGGCTCGATGGCGCTGCTCGCCGACGGCTTCCACATGGCCACGCACGCGGGCGCGCTCGGCATCGCCGCCCTGGCCTACGGCTTCGCGAAGCGCAATGCGGGCAACCGCGCGTACAGCTTCGGCACGGGCAAGGTGGGCGAACTGGCCGGCTTCGCCTCGGCGCTGATCCTCGCGCTGGTGTCGCTCGGCATCGGCATCGAGTCGGCGTTCCGGCTGGTGCAGCCGACGAGCGTGGCGTTCGGCGAGGCGACCGTCATCGCGGCGGCGGGCCTGGGCGTGAACATCGTGAGCGCGCTGCTGCTCTCGGGCGGCCACGGCCATCACCATCACGGCCACGGCCACGACCATCATCATGCCGATCATGCCGGTCACGCTCACCACGGTCATGCGCACGGCGCGGACAACAATCTGCGCTCGGCCTACGTCCACGTGCTGGCCGACGCGCTCACGTCCGTGCTGGCCATCGCCGCGCTGCTGGCCGGGCGCTATCTGGGCTGGGTCTGGCTCGATCCGGCGATGGGTATCGTGGGCTCGGTCGTGATCGCGCGCTGGGCGTGGACGCTCATGCGCGACACGGCGGCGGTCCTGCTCGACAAGACCGACGAGCACGTGGCGGCCGAAATTCGCGACATTCTCGGCGCGCATGGAGACGCCGACATCGCCGATCTGCACGTCTGGCAAATCGGCCCGCAGGCGCGCGCCGCCATCGTGAGCGTGCGCACGCGCGGCAACGTGACGATGGAGACGATCCGCGAACGGCTCGCGCAGGTACACGAGGTTTCGCATTTGACGGTGGAGGCGGGCTAGGCGCCACGCTTCGCGTTGTCGCGCGCCGTCGGCCAGCCAGAAAAAAGCCCGCGATAAACGCGGGCCTTTTCACTTCGAAGGTTGCTCAGCAGCAAGCGCGCCTCAAACCACGCCGGCTCCGTGCGCCTGGAGGTCGGCGTGATAGCTCGAACGCACCATCGCGCCCACGGCCGCGTGCGTGAAGCCCATCTTGTACGCCTCTTCCTCGTACATCTTGAACGTGTCGGGATGCACGTACGCGCGCACCGGCAGGTGATGCTCGGAAGGCTGGAGATACTGGCCGATCGTCAGCATGTCCACGTCGTGCGCGCGCAGGTCGCGCATCACCTGAAGAATTTCTTCCTCGGTTTCGCCAAGGCCGACCATCAGGCCCGACTTGGTCGCAACGTCGGGATGCAGCGCCTTGAAGTCCTTGAGCAGCTTGAGCGAATGCGCGTAGTCCGAACCGGGGCGCGCTTCCTTGTAGAGACGCGGCACCGTTTCGAGGTTGTGGTTCATCACGTCGGGCGGCGCGGCGTTCAGAATGCCGATCGCGCGATCGAGACGGCCGCGGAAGTCCGGCGTGAGAATTTCGATGCGCGTTTGCGGCGAAAGCTCGCGCGTCTTGCGGATACATTCGACGAAGTGCGCCGCGCCGCCGTCGCGCAGGTCGTCGCGGTCCACGCTCGTGATGACCACGTACTTGAGCTTGAGCGCCGCGATCGTGCGCGCGAGATTGTCCGGCTCGTTCGCGTCGAGCGGATCGGGACGGCCGTGGCCCACGTCGCAGAACGGGCAGCGGCGCGTACACTTGTCGCCCATGATCATGAACGTCGCGGTGCCCTTGCCGAAGCATTCGCCGATGTTCGGGCAGCTTGCCTCCTCGCAGACCGTATGCAGCTTGTGCTCGCGCAGGATTTCCTTGATCTCGTAGAAGCGCGAATTGCCCGTGGCCGCTTTCACGCGAATCCATTCGGGCTTCTTGAGCTTCTCGATGGGGATGACCTTGATGGGAATGCGCGAGGTCTTGGCCTGCGCCTTCTGCTTGGCGGTGGCGTCGTAGGCGGCAGCGTCGACGGGAGCGCCGGCGACGGGAGCGGTCGGGTTCGAGGCGGAATTCGCGGCGGGGTTCGCGGTGATGTCAGTCATGCTTTCGATCCAGTCAGGCCGCCGGTTCGCCGCCAGCCTGCGGTTGCGGCGGTTGCCCGCCTTCAGACCGCGCTTGCGGTCGGGTTCCCTGTAGCCGCTTCGGCTGCCGGGTCTGCGACAGCCGCTTCGGCTGCCGTCGGATTGGGGATGATGCGTTGCGCGTGCGCGGCCAGGTTGGCTTCGAGCCGCGCGGCGAGCGTCGCGGCAACGTCGCGCCAGCTTGCCTGCACGCCGAGCGTGGCCATGTCGACGGTTTCGAGGCCCGCGTAGCCGCACGGATTGATCGCGAGGAACGGCTTGAGATCCATGGCCACGTTCAGGCTCACGCCGTGATAGCTGCAACCGTTGCGGATCTTGAGGCCGAGCGCCGCGATCTTCGCGCCGGCATGCCGCGCGCTGGGGCCTGCGGCCTGTGCGCCTGCACCTTCGGTCTGTGCGCCTGCGCCGTCGGCGTGTGCGCCTGCGCCTTCAGCGTGTTCCGGCACGTAAATGCCGGGCGCGCCGGCCTTGCGGACGCTCGCGAGATTATACGCCGCCAGCGTTTCGATCACGGCGTCCTCGATGAGCGTGACCAGCTCGCGCACCATCAGCTTCGCGCGCCGCAGATCGAGCAGCAGATAGGCCACCACCTGCCCCGGCCCGTGATACGTAATCTGTCCGCCGCGGTCGATCTGCACGAGCGGAATGCCGCTATTGGCGACCAGCAGATGCTCGGGTTTGCCGGCCTGGCCGAGCGTGAAAACGGGCGGATGCTCGACGAGCCAGATTTCGTCGGGCGTGGCGGCGTCGCGCGCGGCGGTGAAGCCGCGCATGGCGTCGAAGCTTGCCTGATACGCCTCGTTGCCGCGCCAGCGCACGATGGGCGGCGCGAAAGCCGCGCTTTGGGCGGCCGGGCTAACGATCACGGGGTCGGATGAAACTGGCGAGGGCGAAACGGGGGTGGCGCACATGATTTCCGCAGTTTACCGAATTCGGGACAAGCGCGCCGGGCGGGAACGTCGAGAGAAGCGCGGGGGCCGGTGTCTCGCCGCGGCCATGTTCGCCGACACCACGCAGCGCCGCGAAACCGGGGAGAAAAGCCGGAAGGCGCGAGCGATGAGCGAAGCGCGCGAGACGAAAGCGCAATTGCGTGCAGCACGAACCGGGGCCGCGCCGGGCGCCAAGCGGGAGATCGCGAAGCGCGTGCGCGTGCGGCGCGAACGGGCCGCTCCGGGCGTCAAGCGCGAGATCGCGAAGGACAAGCGAAGCGCGCGAGACGAAAGCCCGAGCGCGTGCGGCACGAACAGGCCGCGCCCGGGCGCCAAGCAGGAGATCGCGGAGGGCAAGCGAAGCCCGAGACGAAAGCGCAATCGCGTGCGGCACGAACCAGCCCGCGCCGGGTGCCAAGCGGGAAATCGCGAACTCCAACCCGGAGCGCACGCGGCGAAAGCACGAACTCAGGAGGCGCAAGCGGGATTGCACGCGGCGAACGCCAAACCCCGCACTGCGCGCAGGGGCGCGCCAATCCGCTGCGCCGCAACCCCAGCTCACCCCATCGGCACCGTCAAACCGTGCGCCAGCCGTCGCCGAAATGCACGCCCGCGCGCTGCGCCACGCGCGCCGCCAGATCCACCGCGCGCTCGCCCAGCCGCGCCGGCGCCGCGAACTGCACCCAGGCATCCGCGCCGCCTTCCGCGCCGATCCACAGCCGCTCGCCGCGCCGCAAGCGCAGCGTGTGGCCCGGTTCGAGCCAGTAGTCGGCGGTGTCGTCGCTGCGCGTCACCCACACCACGCCGCACTTCACCGTCAGCCGCGTGCTGCGCGAAACGCGCACCGAGGCAGTTTGGTCCGCCGCCACTTCAAACGTGATATCCGAGGAAATTTCTCTCATTTTGGGCTCCGAAAGTGCTGCTTCGATGGCTACAATCGTAGACACTGCAAGGGATCGGGCCAAACGATCAATTTTCACGGCTATGTGAGAAAAATTACGATGGATCTGCGTCAGCTCCCCGCCCTCAACGCGCTCAAGGCCTTCGAGGCCGCCGCGCGCCACGAAAGTTTCTCGCGCGCCGCCGACGAGCTTTTCGTCACGCACGGCGCCGTGAGCCACCAGATCCGCGCGCTCGAAGCCGAACTCGGCGTGGCGCTGTTCGCGCGCGACGGCAAACGCGTGCGCATGACCGACACCGGCCGCCGCTACGCCGCCCAGGTGCGCGACGCGCTGCTCCAGCTCGCACACGCCACCCAGGAAATCCGCGCGGGCGACCGCGACCGGCGGCTCGTCGTTTCCATGCTCTCGTCGTTCGCCGCGCGCTGGGTGACGCCGCGCATCGGCCGCTTCATCGAAGCGCATCCGCAATGGGACGTCGAGCTGCAATCGACCAATCTGCTCACCGACTTCGCGCGCGACGACGTGGACGTGGCGATCCGCTTCGGCTTCGGCCACTATCCGGGCCTGCACGCCGAACTGCTGCTCGACGAAATCTTCTTTCCCGCCTGCTCGCCCGACTTCAACGAAGGCAAGCTGCCCGAAGCGCCGGGCGAACTCGCGAAACTGCCGCTGCTGCGCTCCGACGACGAACTCTGGCGGCCGTGGTTCGACGCCGCCGGCTTGCAGGATTTGCCCGAGCCCAAACGCGGCGTGCTGTATCAGGATTCGTCGAACCTGCTGCAAGCGGCCATGGACGGCCAGGGCATCGCGCTCGTGCGCCGCTCGCTCGCCATGCACGAGATCGCGCGCGGGCGCCTCGTGCGTCTGTTCAAGGACATCGACGGCCCGAGCCCGTGGCGCTACTACTTCATCTGCACGCCGCAGCGCATGCAGACCGAGCGCGTGCAGGCGTTTCGCCACTGGGTATTCGACGAAGTCGCGCGCTTCAGGCGCCTGTACGAAGACGCCTGCGAAGCCGGCCCGCTGATGACGGCCGCCGCCGCCGCGCAACGCGCCAGCCTCGGCGACGTGCCGTAAATGAAAAAGGGCCGCATGGAGCGGCCCTTTCCCTCGTAGTCCGGTCTACCGCGCGCGAAACGCGTTCACAGCACGATTTTCACCATGGGATGCCCGGTGAGCGCGCGGTAAATGTCGTCGAGATGCGTCTGGCTCGTGGCGCGCACCGTCACGGTCAAGCCCGTGTAGTTGCCGCCGCTCGACGGACGCGTTTCGATGGTCGCGGCGTCGAAGCCGCCGTCGAATTCGCGCAGCACGGCCACGATGGTGTCGTGAAACTCGGGGTGCGTCTTGCCCATCACCTTGATCGGAAAATCGCACGGAAACTCGATCAGCGATGCCTTCGCTTCGGCCGGATTGGTTTGCTGCGTCATGCTCGTTGCTCCCTGCTCATTGCATTTGATTTGCCGCGTGCCCTGCACGACTTCATGCGGCGCAAGCGCGCATTCTAAGCGTTGCGCAGAAGCTCTGCTTCGCGCGCCTTGGCGCGCTGGTACGCGGCATGGAGCGCCGCATACACCGGCCCCGGCGCGCCCGCGCCCACCGGCTTGCCGTCGACGGACGCCACCGCCAGCACTTCCTTGGTCGCCGAAGTCAGGAGGATTTCGTCGGCGGCGCGCAGTTCGGTTTCGTCGATCTCGCGCGCCTCGAAGCGAATGCCGCACTCGCGCGCGAGTTCCTCCAGCAAGCCGTAGCGGATGCCTTCGAGAATGCGCTCGCTGCGCGGCGGCGCGTGAAGCGCGCCGTCCTTCACGATCCACACGTTCGACGACGAAGCTTCCGTGAGCCGGCCGTCGCGCAACAGGATGGTTTCGAACGCGTCGTGCGCCTTCGCGTGCTGCGCCATCAGCACGTTGCCGAGCAGCGACGTGGACTTGATGTCGCAATTGAGCCAGCGGCGGTCCGCGGCCGTGACGCAGGCCACGCCACGCTCGCGCAGCGCGGCGCCGGGCAGCACGAGCGGATTGACCATGGCGAACACGGTTGGCGTCGCATCGGCCGGAAACGCGTGGCCACGCGGCGCGACCCCGCGCGTGATCTGCACGTAGACGTTCGCGTGCGCGTCGTGCGCGAGCGTGCCCGCCGCCACGTTCGCTTCGACAAGGCGCGCCACCAGCGCGCGCCAGCCCGCTTCGTCGAACGGATTCGCGATGCCGACTTTCGCGAGCGAACGCGCGAGCCGCGCGAAATGCTGCGCACCGCGAAACGGCACACGGACGAGACGGGCGCTTCCCTCGACGGCCAGCGCATAGACCGGCGCGACTTCGTAAATGCCGTCGCCGAAAATGAAGCCGCGATCGAGCACCGGAATGCGCGCTTGCGAAAGCGGCGTGAGCGCGCCGTTGAGCCAGACGAGCGGCTCGGCGGCGGTCGCGGCATCAGCCACCCTTTCAGCCGCGCCCGCCGCCGTTTCGGGCGATGCCGGAACGTCCGCCTTCATCACTTCTTCTTGTTCACCATCAGCATGAGCGAATCCCACACGCGGCCGACGATGCCCGCCTGCGGCACCGCTTCGAGCGCCACCAGCGGGAATTGCGCGAGCACCTTGCCGTCCGCGCCCACGAATTTCGCCGTGCCGACCTGCTGGCCGTCCGCGAGCGGCGCGATCAGCGGGCTCGCGAGGTCGATCTGCGGCTTGGCCTTGTCGGCGGCGCCCTTGGGCAGCGTGACGTACTGGTCCTTCTTCACGCCCACCTTCACGGCGTCGAGCGTGCCCTTGTAGACGCGCGGCGTGGCCACGGCCTGATTCGCCTGATAGATGCGCGTGGTGTCGAACGCGCTATAGCCGTAATTCAGCATCTTCAGGCTGTCCTGAACGCGGTCGTGCTCCTTCTGCTCGCCCATCATCACCGAGACGAGGCGACGGCTGCCGCCGCCCGCGATCGGACGCTTGGCCGAGGCGATCAGGCAGTAGCCCGCCGCCTGGGTGTGGCCGGTCTTGAGGCCGTCGACGGTCGGATCGATCCACAGCAGGCGATTGCGGTTGGGCTGCTTGATCTTGTTGTACGTGAATTCCTTGACCGAGAAGATGTTGTAGTAGTCGGGGAAGTCGCGGATCAGGCGCGCGGAGACGATCGCGAGGTCGCCCGCCGTGGTGTAGTGCTGCGGGTCGGGCATGCCGTTCACGTCGGCAAAATGCGTGTGCGTCATGCCGAGCTTCGCGGCTTCGGCGTTCATCATGTTGACGAAGTTCGACTCGCTGCCGCCGACGAGTTCGGCGAGCGCGATGGCCGCGTCGTTGCCCGACTGCACGATCATGCCGTACACCAGGTCATGCACCGAAACCGGCTTGTTCGCCTCGATGAACATGCGCGATTCGTCGGTCTTCACGCGGCGCACGGCTTCGCTCGGCGTGACTTCCTGCTCCATCGTGATCTTCTTCGATTGCAGCGCCTCGAACACGAGGTACGCGGTCATCAGCTTCGTGAGCGATGCGGGTTCCACGCGCTCGTCGGCGTTGCCGGAAGCGAGCACCTGGTTCGCGGTGGCGTCGACGAGCACCCACGAGCGCGCGTTCACGGCGGGCGGGGGCACCTGCGCGAACGCCGTGGCGCTCGCGAGGAGCGTGGCGGGCACGAGCGCGGCGAGCGTGACGTTGCGAACGAGCGAAGGAGGAGCGAAAGCGGACTGAACGGAGGAGAGAAAACGCATAGGTTCGAATCGGGCTGAATTGGGCTGGATGAACGTGGCGCGCGAAGCGGCGCGCGCCCGGAAAGCAGGCGGGGATGCGGGCGGGGACATCGCCTTGAAACGCGGCGAACCGACTGCGGAATCCGGGCGCGCATCCACAAAAATGGCGTTCATTATACGCGCCACATTCGGGCGTTTTTTCGCGATGTCACACGTTTGCGCCCAGTTTTCGCACCTTCGCGACGCACTTTCCACGCAAGACGCGCGGTTTCGAATCTTTTCTACACCTTCGCGAAAGCCCGCTGAACGGCTTCGTATCGCGCGCTGAAAGCCGGCGCCGAAAACGCCCGGCGCCGCGCGGCCACTCGAAGCTCAGCGCCACGCCTCGACGATGATGCGCTTGAGCACGTGCAGCTTGCGGTGCAGGAAGTGTTCCGCCCCCGGAATCACCACGATGGGCAATTCCTGCGGCCGCGCCCATTCGTAGACCGAAAGAATCGGCACGGTGTCGTCGAGTTCGCCGTGGATCACGAGCGTGTCCTCGCGCACCGGCGCGACTTCCCAGCGGCTCGCCGCCGTGCCGACGAACACCATGCGCTCGATCGCGCCGCCCGCTTCCAGAAGACGCTTCGCGACGTGCGAAAGCACGAAGGTGCCGAACGAGAAGCCCGCCAGCACGAGCGGCTGGCCGGCGTGGCCCGGCTGTGCGCGCATGTGGTCGATCAGCGCGAGCAGGTCGTCCTGTTCGCCGATGCCTTCGTCGTGCGTGCCTTCGGTCGCGCCCACGCCGCGAAAGTTCGAGCGGTACGTCGTATAGCCGAGTTGCACGAGCGTGCGCGCGAGGGTTTGCGCGACCTTGTTGTCCATCGTGCCGCCGAACAGCGGATGCGGATGCGCGACGAGCGCGATGCCGCGCGGCGTGACGCCGGCGTCGGGCGCGTCGAGCGCGCATTCGATCTTGCCGACGGGACCGTCGATCTGGAATTTTTGCGTCTGGGCGTTCATCGTGGCTGTGTTCCGGCTGGCTTTTGCGTTAGCGGTCGATCTTGAGGCGTTCGACCACCTGGCCGTTTTGCAGATGCGAAACCACGATCTCCTCGATATCGGTTTCGTCGACATAGGTGTACCAGGTGCCTTCCGGATACACCACCACGACCGGGCCTTCCTCGCAGCGATCGAGACAGCCCGCCTTGTTGATGCGCACCTGGCCCGGCCCGGAGAGGCCCAGCTTCTTCACGCGCTTTTTCGCGTATTCCTGCATCTCCTGCGCGTTGCAGTTGGCGCAGCTCGGACGCTCGGCGCCCGGATCGCGTTGATTGAGGCAGAAAAACACGTGGTACTTGTAGAAGGAATCGGTCATGACGTGGGTACCGGGCTGGTGCTTCGCAGTCGCTGCGAGGCGGGGGACGTGGCGGCGAACCGGCGATGCGTTGGTGATGCGTCGGCGATGCGTTGATGATGCGTCAGCAATCCGCCGGCGATTCACCGGCGGCCATCGCGATCCTGTTATCCGGGCGATTATAACGAGCGGCGCGCGAACGCTCAGATGGCGCGCTTGCCGCCTTTCGCGGTTTTGCGGCCTTCCGGTGCGGCCTTTCCGTGCGGCCTTTCCGTGCGGCTTTCCCGTGCGGCTTTCCCGTGCGGCCTTGCGGCCTTGCGGGCGTTCGCCGCGCCGCCGCGTTGCGCGAGAGGCAAACGCACGCGTACATGCGCCAACGCGCGCAAAGCCCGCCGACACAGGCAAAGCCCGCCAGCGCAGCAAGCCGCTCAAACGCGTCGGCGCGAGTGCCGCAAGAGCCATGCGCGCTCGACGGAAAACGCGGTCCAGGCGAGCGCCGCCCACGGCCAGATCCACGCGAGCCAGCGCGCGAGGCCGTTGAAATGCAGATAACGCCCTTGCCGCCAGTCCTCGAGCACCACGTCGAAATACGGATTCACGGGCAGCACGTTCACGAGCACGAGCGCCAGCGCCAGCGCGCAGGCGGCGGCCGCCGCGCGGGCGGCGCGCGGCAGGCGCAGCGCGGCGAGCGCGGCAAAGGTTCCGCACGCGAGTCCCGCGCGCGCGCCCGGCGTCGCCCAGTCGAACACGAGACCGCTTTGCGATTGCAGGAAGGTCGCGCTCGCCTTCACGGCGAGCGTCGTCGCAATCAGGAGCAGCACGAGCCGCGCGCGCGGCGCGCGGGCGCGCATCGGCAAGGAAGCGAACACGGCCGCGCCGAACAGGTTGAGCGTCGTGACGATGGCTTCCCAGGCGGTGTCGGGCAAGCGCGCGGCGAGCGCGTCGGGCAACGCGCGCAGGTGCCAGGCCGCGGGCGTCCAGGCGAGCATGGCGTCCTGCATCGAGGCGTCGAAGCGCTGCCAGAGTTCGCTCGGCCAGTCGCCCATGCCGAAAAGGCGCGGCGCCGGAAACATCGTCGCGAACGGCCATAGCGAGGAAAGCACCATCAGCACGGCGGCGTCGCGTTCGAACCAGCGAAAGCGCAGGCGCCGCAGAAAGCCGCGCTCGAGCAGCGCGCCCGTGGTGGGCGCGGCGAGCGCGGCCCCGAGCAAGGCGCCGAGCGCGTTCGACGCGAGATCGAGATTGGACGCGACTCGCGTGGGCAGCCACGTCTGCACGGCTTCCATCACGCCCGACAGCAGCGTGCCCGCCGCGCTCGCGAGCACCACCGCGCGCACGCCGCGCCAGCGCGGCCACACGGCAAGCACGACGAGCGCGCCGAACGGCATGTAGCCGAGCACGTTGGTCACGATGTCGAAAACGGTCCAGTAGCGCGGGAACGGGTCGCCGAGATACGCGAACGGGCTCAGGCCGAGCGAGCGCCAGCCCGAAAACGGATACCACGAGCCGTAGACGATCAGCGCCGCGTAGAGCGCGAGCGACTGGCGCGCCAACGCCGATGCCTGGCGCGGCAGCGGTTCGGGCGCGGGGGACGAGTGCGCGCTCCGGGACGCGTTCGCCGATGCGGCCACGGACGTTTCCCGCGGTGCGCCGGATTCGCCGTTGGCGTCGCGGTTCGTGAGGACGGGGGCGTTCGCTTGCGCGCTGGCGGAGGGTGCGCCATACGGTTCATGCGGCGCGCCGGCAGACGGGGTCGCGCCGCGTGGGCCGTGCGCGTCGGCGCTCGCGTTGCCGGGCGTGTTGTCCGGGTCACGCGGCGCGCCGGCGGACCGGCTCGCGCCGCGTGGGCCGTGCGCGTCGGCGCTCGCGTTGCCAGGCGCGTTGTCCGGGTCATGCGGAGCGCCAGCGGACGGGCTCGCGCCGCGCGGGCCGTGCGCGTCGGCGCTCGCGCTGCCGGGCGCGCTGCCGGACACGTCGCCACGCGCGTCGCCGCGCGCGCCGTCCGCGTTCCCGCCTGACGCGCCCTCCGGTTCATGCGGCGCGCGCGGCCGTTGCCGTCCCGCTTCGATCATGACGCCCGCCTGCTTTTCGCCCTGCGCTTCATCCCGCCGTCCACCCACCGCTTCGCACCGTATCCTCCGCTACACCGTATCGCGCCACGCGCGTCATGCACCTCGCGCGCGCGCGGCCCGCACGCGCCTCAAGGCGTGCCGGCAAACGCCTGGGCGCCGAGCCATGCGCTCACCTGGCTCGTGAAGTCGTCGCTGGCCGCTTGCAGCGCGCGCGCGCCGCCCGCCGCGTCAGGTGAAGTCGCGGGCGCACTCGCCACGAAGTCGCGCTGCGCGAGCACCTTGCCGCCCTGCATGAGCGTCGCGCGCGCGGCCAGCACGCCGTGGCTTTGCGTCGGGCTTTCGAACACCTGCTCGAAATCCGTCAGCTCGATTTTGAGCATGGGCGCGGGCACGGCGTCGGCGCCCGAAAGCACGGTCGCGCGCGCGCCTAGCGCCGTGCGCAGGCGCTCCGTGAGCAGCCGCGCGGGCGACATCGTCCAGCGGCTGTTCGCATAGCGCGCCGCGCGCTGCGAGTCGGCGTTCATGCGATAGACGATGCCGTCGTTGTCGAGCGGCGGCGGCGCGCTCACGTCCAGCACCTTGAGCAGCGGCTTGCCGCGCGGCGCGGCCCCGGCTTGCTGCATCTGCTGCGCCTGCACGGCTTGCGGCCCGAGATCGTAGCGCGCGTCGCTGATGGCGGCCTGCTGGCCCGCGCACGCCGCCAGCAGCGCCGTGAGCGCGAGCGCCGCCGGCGCCTGGGCGCGCGAAATCAGCGATCGCTGCGCAATCGGCGCAATCGGCACAATCGGCACAATCGGCACAATCGGCAACATGAAAAAACGAAAGCGCGACATGAAACGAAAGCGCGACATAAAACGCGGCATCGTTCGTGGCGGGCGAAAAAAGCGTGACATGGCGATTCCTTGTGTCGGCTTGCGGCTTGCGGCTCGCGCGGCGCGCAAGTCAGTCAGATCGGCGTCGATCGGGCGAGGTTCCGGCGGCGGCTCATTTGCCCGCCGCCGCGGGCCATGCGAAGCCGGGTTCGCCCGGCCCCGGCGCGGGCTGCGGCGCGCCGCCGAACAGCACGCTGCGCGGGCTCGTGCTGAAGGTGCCCGCCGCGCGGTCCACGGAGCGCATCGCCGAGCGCACGTCCTCGGTCAGCGAATCCACGCGCGGCAGCGTGTCGTAACCCACGCGCGCCGAGAGTTCCTGCACCGACGCGTCGATCGACGCGAGCGCCGCGCCCGCCTGCTGCGCCGCCGTGCCGGCCTTGTTGAGATTGGTCTGGAACGGGCCGTCCGGACGGTTCACGCTCACGATGAGCTGATTCGTCGATTGCAGCGTGCGTTGCAGGTCGGCCACCGCGCCCGGCAGCCGGCTCGTGGTCGGCTGCAATTGCTGCGCGAGCGCGTTCACGCTGCTCGCGGCCTGCTGGAGACTCGCGGCGGTCGCCATCAACTGCTTGCGGTTGTCCTCGTTGAGCAGGTCGTCGACGTCGCCGGCAATGTGGTCGAGCTTGTTCAGCAGCGCGTCGCCGCGCCGCTGAAGCTGGTCGAGCAGGCCGGGCCGCAGCGGCAGTTCGGCCACGCGCTTGTCCGAGGAGACGAGCGGCGAGAGATCCACGCCGTTGTCGTCGAGCTGCACGAACGCGATGCCCGTCACGCCCTGGAGCGCGAGCGTGCCGAAGGTGGAACGCGTCATCGGCGCTTTCTGATCGACGAGAATACGAATGCGGATTTCGCCCGGCCGGCCCGGATCGAAGCGGATCGACTGCACCTTGCCCACGTCCAGGCCGCGATAGCGCACGGCCGCGTCGGGATAGAGGCCCGTCACGCTCGTGCGCGAAATCATGTCGTAGGGCACGCGCACGGCGTGATCGGCGCTGAAGAACAGCACCGTCACGGCAATCACGACCAGCAGGCCGATCGTGAAGAGACCCGCCCAGAACGCATGCGGTTTGTTTTCCATCGTCAGATTCCTCTAGTGGCCGTCGCGCACACGGTTAGCCCGGCTTGTGCCCCACCGCCGCGGACGCGAGCGCGGCCGGCGGCAGCTTCGCGCGCCGCTCGGGCGGCAGCGCCTGGAGCGCGCGGCGCCCGCGCATGCCCAGAAAATATTCGCGGATAAACGGGTGATCGACGCTCGCCGCTTCCTCCACGGGCGCCGCCACCAGCACGCGGCGCTCGGCCAGCACCGCCACGCGCGTGGAAAGCGCCACCATCGCGTCCAGATCGTGCGTGACGAGCACCACCGTCAAGCCCAGCGCACGATGCAGCGTGCTGATGAGATCCACCACTTCGTCCGACGAACGCGGGTCGAGCCCGGCCGTGGGTTCGTCGAGAAACAGCAGCTCCGGCTCGAGCACGATGGCGCGCGCGAGACCCACGCGCTTGATCATGCCGCCCGAGAGCGCGGCCGGCATTTTCGAGGCGTGCTTGCACGGCAGCCCGACCATTTCGAGCTTGAGCATGACGATGTCGCGCAGCAGATCGGGCGGCACGCGGCCCAGTTCGCGCACGGGCTGCGCGATGTTGTCGAACACCGTGAGCGACGAAAACAACGCGCCCTGCTGGAACAGCATGCCGGTGCGCGTGCGCATGAGGCGCGCGTGGTCGGCGTCGACGGTCGCAATGTCCTCGCCGAACATCCGGATGGTGCCCGAGGTGGGATGCTCCAGCCCCAGAATCTGCCGCACGAGCGTGGTCTTGCCCGAGCCGGAGCCGCCCACGAGCGTGACGATCTCGCCGCGCCGGATCTCCAGATTCAGGTGCTGATGGACGATGTTGCGCCCGTAGCGCTTCGTGAGGTTTTCCACTTCGATCACGGGCTCGCCGATGGCGGGCAGCGGCAGGTCCTGCACCGCGTCCTTGAGCGGCGTGGTGAGCGTGCCGGTGGTGTTCACCGCGGCCGAGCCCTTGACGCTGACAGTGCTCATGACAGCCCCACGTTCTGGAAGAGGATCGCGAACACGGCGTCGGCGAGGATCACGATGGTGATCGACGTCACCACCGAAGTGGTCGTGCCTTCGCCGAGGCTTTGCGAATTCGCCTTGATGCGAAAGCCGAAGTGGCAGCCCACGATCGCCACCAGCATGCCGAACGCCACGCCCTTGCCGAGCCCGATCCACAGATTGGCGATGGGAACCACGCCCGGCAGCGAGCGGATGAACCACGAAATGTCGATGCCCAGCACGATCTTCGCCGCGATCGCGCCGCCGAGCAACGCGATGATGTCGGTCCACATCACGAGCAGCGGCATCGCCACGCCCAGCGCGACCACGCGCGGCAAGATCAGCCGCAGGCCGTGCGAAATGCCCATCACGCGCATCGCGTCGAGTTCCTCGGTCACGCGCATCACGCCGATCTGCGCCGTGATGGCCGAGCCGGAGCGCCCGGCCACGAGAATCGCCGAAAGCACGGGGCCGAGTTCGCGAATCACGGCGAGCCCGAGAATGTTGACGATGAACTGGTTTGCGCCGAAGAGACGCAATTGCTGCGCCGAAAGATACGAAAGCACGATGCCGATCAGAAACGCGACCAGCGCCGTGATCGGCAGCGCGCGCGCGCCGGCGTTGTAGACGTTCGCCGAAATCTCGACCCACGGCGCGAGCTTCGGTCTGCGCAGCACCAGCAGAACGTCGAGGATCACGCCGCCGAGCAGCGCGATGCCGCCGTACAGGTGATCGAGAAACGAAAAGATCGACAGGCCGAGCCGCGTGACGGGATCGACGCGCACCACGCGCTCGGGCGCTTCGCGCACCGAATCGAGCAGCGCGATGCGCTCGAAGATGTCGCGCTGCGTTTGCGAGAGCGCCACCAGATCGGCGGGCAGCTTGTGGCCCCAGACGCGCCAGAGCGCCTGGCCGCCCACGTGGTCCATGCGCTCCACGCGCGAGAGATCCCATTCGCCAACGCGCTCGCTCGCCAGCGCGCGCAGCCGCTGCGCCGCGCCGCCCTGGCTGCGGTCGCGCGCGAGCGCGAGCGCCGTCCACTGCCCGGACAGGCGCACGGTTTTCCCGCGGTTGCCGGCCGTGACTTCGAGGCCGGGCGGCGTGTCTTGATTCAAGGGTGAACACTCGACGGATCGAAAGGTTCAAACATTGTAACGAACGCGCCCTGTTTCGTCGGCTACGTCGCGCAGACGCGGTGCGGTGCGGGCGCGGCGGGCGCGGCGGGCGCGGCGGGCGCGGCGGGCGCGGCGGGCGCGGCGGGCGCGGCGGGCGCGGTGCGGGCGATACGGGCACGACTCGGGTGCGATGCGGGGGCGGCGGACGCGGTGCGGGCGCGGCGGGCGCGATGCGGACGCGGCGGGCGCGGCGGGCGCGATGCGGACGCGGCGGGCGCGGCGCGGGCGCGGCGGGCGCGGTGCGGGCGATACGGGCACGACTCGGGCACGACTCCGAGGCGGCGCGGGCGCGAAATGGCCAGCCGCAGCCGCTCAAGCTGTGGGTAATTCCGTGGATAACCTGTGGGCGGCCTGTGGGTACGCTGTGGATTGCCTGAAAAAGAGGCAAATTTCCCGCCGATGGCGCTCTCGCGCCGTGCCCGCGCCGCCTGTGGATGATTCGGTAGAAAAGCTGTGGGCCGCCTGTGGGCGGCGTGTGAATAGCGCTTTGGCGCGCTCGCGCATGCCGCCGCGCATCGTGCGCGCGCCTGCGCCGCCCGGCGCGCGAATGGCCGGCCCGGCGCGCGCGAGCCACTACAATACGAACCATGAACGCCACGCCTTCCACCCCCGCTTCCCCCGGCGCCGACTGGCGCATCGACCGCAACCGCGCGATCACGCTTTTCGGGCCCGCCGCGCACGACTGGCCGATCGAGATCGTCGAGGAAACCGGCTCGACCAACGCCGACCTGATGGCGCACCTCAAGACGCTGCCGCACAGGCGCAGTGCGCTCGCGCGCCCGATGGTCCGCGTCGCTTATCTGCAAACGGCGGGGCGCGGCCGGCGCGGCCGCACGTGGGTCGCGCAGCCCGGCGACGCGCTGCTGTTCTCGCTCGCGGCCGTGCTGCCGCGCCCGGTCGAAGGGCTCGCGGGCCTGAGTCTCGCCATCGGCTCGGCGCTCGTCGACGGCTTGCGCACGCTGCCCGTCGCCGCGCCCGGCCAGATCGCGCTCAAATGGCCGAACGACGTGCTGCTCGAAGGCGACAAGCTCGTCGGCATTCTGGTGGAGACGGCGTGGAGCACGCCGGACGCCACGGCGGTGGTGATCGGCATCGGCACCAACGTGCGCGGCGCCGACACGCTCGCGGCCGAGGTCAAGGCGCTCAACGCGCAAGGCGCGACGGCGGCCGTGCCCGGCACGACGCCCACGGCGCTCTCGCGCGCGTGGCCGAACGCCAATCTCACCGACACGCTCGCCGCCGAACTCAACGCGCTCGAAGGCGCGCTGCAACGCTTCGGCGAGCACGGCTTCGCGGCGTTCCAGGCGCGCTGGAACGCGTGCCACGGTTACGCGGGACGCGAAGTGGTCATCTACGAACAAGGCAAGGAGTGGCTGCGCGGCACGGCGGCGGGCGTGGACGAACGCGGCCAGTTGATCCTCGAAACGGCGCACGGGCGCGAAGTCGTGACCACCGGCGACGTCTCGCTGCGGCTCGCGGACGGCGGCGCATGAGCGGTCCGTTTCTGCTGATCGACGCGGGCAACAGCCGGATCAAATGGGCGCTCGTCGCCGGCGACGGTTCGCGGCTGCATGCGGGCGCGATGGATCACGCGAGCGAGCCGCCCGGCAGCGCGCAGACTGCCGGACACGCGGCCGGACACGCAGCCGAACTCGCGGCCGGACACGCGGCCAAACTCGCGGGCAAACACGCGGCCGAATTCGCGGCGGAACACGCGGCGGAACACGCGGACAAACTCGCGGACAAACTCGCGGACTGGCGCGCGCTGCCCGCGCCGCGCGGCGCGTGGATTTCGAACGTCGCGGGCGCGGCGGCCGGCGCGCGGCTCGACGCGCTCGTGGAGGCGCATTGGCCCGGCTTGCCGCGCCACGTCGTGCGCGCGTGCGCGCGGCAAGCCGGCGTGACCAACGGCTACGCCACGCCCGAGGCGCTCGGCAGCGACCGCTGGGCGGGATTGATCGGCGCGCGCGCGGCGTATCCGGGCGAGCCGCTGCTGATCGCGACCTTCGGCACGGCGACGACGCTCGAAGCCCTGCGCGCCGACGGCACTTTCGTCGGCGGCCTGATCGCGCCGGGCTGGACGCTGATGATGCGCTCGCTCGGCGAGCACACGGCGCAACTGCCCATGATCGAGCGCGGCGCGCACGAGATCGCGCACGACCCGCGCGCGCCGGCCTTCGCCACGGAGACGCGCGGCTCGATTTCGGCGGGCTGCGCGCTCGCGCAGGCGGCGCTCGTGGAGCGCGCATGGGCCGACTTGCAGGACGCCTGGAAGGTGCCGGTGCGGCTCGTGGTGAGCGGCGGCGCGGCGGCGGAAGTGGCAGCGGCGCTCAAGGTGCCGCATACTCGCCACGATGCGCTCGTGCTCGCGGGCCTCGCGCTCATCGCCACGCAGTCTTGAGCCGCGGCTTTCACGCTTTTCCCACACAACGTAACGATATCGACGGAGTTTTTAACGATGCTGCGCTGGCTGATCGCCATTCTGATTCTCGCCAATCTGCTCGCCTTCGCGGCGATCAGCGGCGTGTTCGGCCCGACGCCCGCCTCGGGTAATCGCGAAACCACGCATCTGAGCCGCCAGATTCATCCCGAGCGGCTGCGCGTGCGCGCGATCCTGCCGTCGGAATCCGCCGATGTGCCCACCGTCGGCGGCCCGGTCGCGCAACCCGCCGTGCAGGCTTCGGCGCTGACGCAGTAGCGGGGTTCGGTGGCGTTTTGGATTGAAGCGTTTTGATTGGAGCGTTTGGATTGGCGCGTTTTTGATCGGCGCGTTTTGATTGTCGCGCTTTGATTGGTGCGCTTTGATTGGTGCGTTTCGATTGGCGTATTTTGATCGGCGCATTTTTGATTGGAGCGTTTCGATCGGCGTGTTTTGGTCGGCGCGTTTTTGATTGGCGCGTTTCGATCCGCGCGTTTTGATTGGCGCGTTTTGATTGGGGCGTTTTGATTGGCGCGTTTCGATTGGTGCGCTTTGATTGGCGCGTTTTGATCGGCGCGTTTTGGTCGGCGCGTTTCGATCGGCGCATTTCGATCGGCGCGTTTTGATCGACGTGTTCGGTGGAGGTCTCGCCGCGCTGTTTTTCGGCACATCAAGCGGCGCTTTGATCGACGCTTTGATCAGCACTTTAATCGCGACGCTTTGATCGGCGCTTTACCCGACGCGCTTTAATCGACGCCGTTCTCGCCGCCTTTACCGGCATTCCCCGCCACAAAAACCATCGGCCGCACCGTTCCCGCGCTGTTCGAACGCGAGACGGTGCGGCCGCTTCTTTCGCCGCGCGCGCCGGCGCTTACTTCGGGCCTTCCTGCGCGCGCACCTTCTGCAACAGCTTGGTGGTCGAGCGGTCGTGCTCGAACGGAATCGCGAGCGCCGTGCCGCCCCAACCGCGCACCAGCGCCGACTCCGCCAGCTTGTCCATGTCGTAATCGCCGCCCTTCACGAGAATGTCGGGGCGCACCGCCTCGATCAGCTCGATCGGCGTGAATTCCTCGAAACACACCACCCAGTCCACGCTTTCGAGCGCGGCGAGCAACGCCATGCGGTCGTTCTCGTTGTTGATCGGCCGGTCGTCGCCCTTGCCGAGCAAACGCACCGAAGCGTCGCTGTTGACGCCGACGATGAGCGTCGCGCCCAGCGCCTTGGCGTCGGCGAGATAGGTTACGTGACCGCGATGAAGAATGTCGAAAACGCCGTTGGTGAACACCACGGGGCCGGTGAGCGCGGCGCGCGACTGGGCGAGCGCCTCGCGCGTCGTGATCTTGCGTTCGAAGGAAGCAGGCATCGGAAACGGATTCCTGGGAAAGTGGGCGCCGCGAAGGGCGCAACGAATAGAACGAAAAGCGGGACGAAAAGCCGGGGCGAAAAGCTGGACGAAAAGCGCTGAAGTCCGCCTGAAAAGCGAAAACAAACGGCCCGAGACGCGCGAGCGCTTCGGGCCGTTGCGGTCGCGGCGGTCGGGCCGCGCGTCAGGCCGGCTGCTGCTGCGTGCCGCTTTCGGCTTGCAGGCGCTGCACCACTTCCTTGCGATAGCGATTCAGTTCCTGCGCCGTGGTGAACGTGCGCTCGAACAGAATGGACAGGTTGTGCAGAATGCGCTCGATGACCTTCTTTTCCCAGCCGTCGTCGAAGCAAATCTGCTCGTCGAGCCAGCGTTCGAGCCATTCCGGGTCGGGCAGGCGCGACTGCACCGTGTCGCGCGGGAACAGCGCCTGGTTCACATGCAGATTCGTGGGGTGCAGCGGCTTTTCCGTGCGGCGCGCGGACGCCATCAGCACGCCGATCTTCGCGAACGCCGCGCGCGCGACGTCGCCGGCATTGTTCAGCGCCTTCTTCATGTAACGCAGATACGCGCCGCCGTGACGCGCTTCATCGCGCGAAATGGTTTCGTAGATGGCCTTGATGACGGGCTCCGTGTGCCATTCGGCGGCACGGCGATACCAGTGATTCAGGCGGATTTCGCCGCAGAAGTGCAGCATGAGCGTTTCGAGCGGCGGCGCCGGATCGAACTCGAACCGCACGGCATGCAGTTCCTCCTCGGTCGGCACCATTTCCGGCTTGAAGCGGCGCAGGTATTCCATGAGCACGAGCGAATGCTTCTGCTCCTCGAAGAACCACACGCTCATGAACGCCGAAAAGTCGCTGTCGTGGTGGTTGTCGCGCAGGAACATTTCCGTGGCGGGCAACGCGGACCACTCGGTGATCGCGTTCATCTTGATGGTCGCTGCCTGCTCGTCGGTGAGGAGCGACGCATCGAACTTGTCCCAGGGAATGTCCTTTTCCATGTCCCAACGGACTTGTTCGAGCGATTTGTAAAGTTCTGGATAAAGCATCGTGTTCATAGTCCCGCCCCTGATCTGCGCATGACGCGCGCATGACGAATTTGTAGCGCGCCGCGTGCCCGCTCGAAAACGCGGCACGCAGACGAAAAACATTTAATTTTACGCGGTAACTGGCGCGCCGGACGCAATCGCGCGGTCGCGCAACGCCCGGGCGTTGTTTCACGACAATCCCGCCGACCGGAATGAACGGCGCCGCAATGGGTTCTGGGTAGCTGCTCCGTGCCTTGAACCCGGCGCCTTTAACCGCGCATCCACGCGGATCAATGCAGACAAGCGCCGACCATCACCGAAGCCGCCCGCCGCACGGACCGTTCGCGCGATGTCGCGCGCCGGTCCTGCCTTGTTCGCTGTTTTGTCCCGCTTTTTCCCCGTTAGCACGCGCCGTGGCGGTTTGCCCGCCGTGGCCGCGCGCGTCAACGCAAGGCCGGCAATGGCGGCGAGACGCCGCGAAGCGCCACGCGTGCGGCGTGTTGTCGCACATATTGCCGCACTTCGGAACCCATTTAGGAGCCCACTTACGGGCCCACTTAGGAACCCATTTAGGAGCCGCGTTCACGCCGCGATTTTGCCCGTTTTCCGGCGCGCCGACGACGCGCTTTCGCGGGTCGCACGGCTTCGCGCAGCAAGGCTGTCAATGCCGTGGAATTTCCCACAATTTGACCGGAAAAACCTTACACCATGATAGCACGCCGATCTTTCACTTCCGACGCCTGGCGCGTGCGCGCGACGCCACATCACGGAACTCGCGACGGATGAAATTCGCGCCCGCCGCACGCACGCCGCCGCACGCACGCGGCGGGCGGCAAGGACGAGGACGGGGCGTGCTTGCCACGGGTAACGGCGCAACGCGGCAACGGCCCGGCCAACGCCCGGCGGCTCGGGCCTGGCGCTCACTCGGGCTGCGCCGGCTTTTTCGCGCCGCGCGAAGTCGCGCGGCCGGCTCCCGGGCTGCCGCCGGCGCGCTTCGCGGCAGCGGGGCCTTTGCCTTTGGCGGCGGACGGCGCGGCGGCAGATGCGCCGCTCGCGGCTTCGGCGGCCGCCTGCGCGGCTTGCGCCGCCGCGGCGGGCTGCGCCATCGCGAATTGCGCGAGCTGGTTGAACTGCGTTTGCAGCAGATTCCACCACGCCGAAGCGTCGAAGCCCGGCGGCGGCGCTTCGGCGTGCTTGCCGGATTCCGCGGCTTGGGCGGCATCGGCGGCGAGTTTCGCCTCCTGCTCGCGATCGGTGGGCGTGGCGCTCGAAGCCGCGCCGAACGGCCCGAACGGGTTGTAGGCGGAAGCGGGGTGCGCGGGCTGCTGCGCGCTGTCGGCTTCGGGCTTCGCCGGATTCATCTGCGACTGCGCGAACGCGCCGAACGCCCGCAGCGTCGAGAGCGTGGCGCGCTGCACTTCCATCGCCTGGATCGCCGATTGCAGCATGCTCAAATTCAGCTTGAGCCATTGTTCGACGGCGCGCAGGTCCGTGATGCGCTTGTCGAGTTCCTCGATGCTGGTGAGCGGCGTCATCATGTCGAACATCATCGACAGCGACGGCCCGAAGCCCTGCGCCGCGCCCGGCTCGCCGCCGGGAAACGCCGCGCCGAACGGCGTGAGGCGCATCATGCCCCACATGCGGTCGAGCATTTCCGCGGGCGGAAAGCCGGGAAAGCCCGGGAACGGCGGCACGGCGCCTGATGGATCGGTCATGCGTTTTCTCCCTTGCCTTGATGGAGTTTCGCCCACGCGCGGACGATCGCGACGATCATACCGCGCGCGTCTTGCAGCCAGATTGCCTGCGTCGTTGCATACGCGCCGGCGCGTGACGGAAAACGGCGCACGCTCCGCGCCCGGCGTTTGCGTGCGGCGTTTGATCGACGTCTGGCCGATGCTGTGAGGCGTGGGACCGGCGTGGGACCGAAGTCCGATAGAAGCCCAACCGACGCTCGATCAACATTCAACCCAAGTTCGGCGGAATCTGAAGCGACGCTTGATCGCCGCCCGCCTTATCGACACTGTTCGCCCCGAGATCACCGCAAAGATCACCCCAAAACCGCCCCGCGCTCAAAACGGCGCGCCGCCTGGAAACTCCGGCGCGCGCCGCTCGCGCAGCGACTGCACGCCCTCGCGCACGTCCGGGCCGGAAAAGCCCATGAATTCCAGCGCGAGCGAAGTGTCGAAGGTCGGGCCGGCCATGCGCAGCCAGTTGTTGAGCGCGTACTTGGTCCAGCGCACGGCCGTTTGCGAGCCGCTCGCAAGACGCTTCGCCACTTCGAACGCCTTCGGCAGCAAGTCGTTGTCGTCGACGGCGAGCGAGACGAGGCCGATGCGCTCCGCCTCCGCGCCGCTCACCGGCTCGCACAGCAGCAGGTAGTACTTCGCCTTCGCCATGCCGCACAGCAGCGGCCAGACGATGGCCGCGTGATCGCCGGCCGCGACGCCCAGGCGCGTGTGGCCGTCGATGATGCGCGCGGTTTTCGTCGCGATGGAAATGTCGGCGAGCAGGCCCGCGACCAGCCCCGCGCCCACCGCCGGGCCGTGCATCGCCGAAACGATCGGCTTGCCGCAATTGATGACGTTGTAGACGAGGTCGCGCGCCTCGCGCCACACGCGCGCGCGCACGTCGAAATGCGCGGCCATGTCCTCGACGAGTTGCAGGTCGCCGCCCGCCGAAAAACCCTTGCCCTCGCCGCGAATCACGGCCACGCGCGCGTCCGGGTCGCGGTCCACGTCGCGCCAGATTTCGGCGAGTTCGCGGTGCATGCCCGCGTCGGCGGTGGCAAGCTGGCTCCGGTTGGCGCCCTCGCCGCTCATCACGATCTCGACGATGCCGTGCTCGTGCCGCCGCACGCGCAACGCCTGATAGTGCGCGTAGAAAGAATCGTTCATGAGCACCGCCTCCTTGTGTTCCGAATGCTTCGTAAAACTAACGATAAACCGATGCGCGCCATTAGATTCGCGCCATTACCCGCTTCGCGGCGTTACTTCTGATAAACCCACTTGCCGTCGCGAATCTCCACCATCACGCGCGCCTTCGCGTCGAGCCCGAGGTGGTCGGTGGCGCTCATGTTGACCACGCCGTTGGTGTCCTGCAAGCCGCGCGTCGCTTCGAGCGCGTCGCGCAGCGCGCGGCGGAATTCGGGCGTGCCCGGCTTCGCCGTCTTGAGCGCGACGGGAATCGCGTTGCCGAGCAGCATGCCCGCGTCCCACGTATAGGCGCCGAACGCCGAGACCGTGCCCGCGCCGTACTTCGCCTCGAAGCGCGAAATATAGTCGAGCGCGAGGCGGCGGCCCACGCGGTCCTCCGGCAACTGCGAAGCCACCAGCACCTGGCTCGCGGGCAGGAACGTGCCGTTGCAATCGGCGCCGCACACGCGCAGGAAGTCGCGGTTGCCCACGCCGTGATTGTGATAAACGAGGCCCTGGTAGCCGCGCTCCTTGAGCGTTTTCGGCGGCAGCGCGGCGGGCGTGCCGGCCGCGCCCACCACCACGGCGTCGGGGTGCGCCGCGAGGATCTTGAGCACCTGGCCCGTCACGCTGGGGTCGGTGCGATTGAAGCGCTCGTTCGCGACGATCTTGATGTTGCGCTGCTGCGCGGCCTTCGCGACTTCGGCGTAGAAGGTTTCGCCGAGCGCGTCGTTCTGGCCGATGAACGCGAGCGTTTTCACGTTGTGCGCGGCCGCGTGCTCGGCGATCGCGCCCGCCATCATCGCGTCGGTTTGCGGCGTCTTGAACATCCAGTGGCGCTTGTCGTCCACGGGTTCGATGATCTTCGCCGACGAAGCCAGCGAGATCGCGGGCGTCTCGCCTTGCGCGACCACATCGAGCATCGCGAGCGAGTTGGGCGTGATCGACGAGCCGACGATCACGTCGACGTGCTGTTCGTCGATGAGCTTGCGCGTGTTCTGCACGGCCTGCGTGGTGTCGGAGGCGTCGTCGAGCACGATGTACTGCACCTGCTGGCCCGCGATGGTCGTGGGCAGCATGGCCGCCGTGTCGCGCTCGGGAATGCCGAGCGAAGCCGCCGGCCCCGTGAGCGAAAGCACGAGGCCGACCTTGACCTGCGCGAGCGCGGGCGCGGGCGCGAGTGCGCCGAGCAGGAGCAGCGAAAGCAGCGAAGAAGCGAAAGGCAGGGCAAGGCGATGCCGGCGAGAGGCGTTCATGGTGTCTCCTCGTGAGTCGTTCTCATGCGCTCGCGTGCGGGATTCGCAACGTCGAGCGAGCGCGCATTTCATGCGTCTTCTTGCGGACTTGCTGGGCTTGTGCAACCGGGGATGCGCGCCGCCGCCACGTTCGGCGCGTCCGCCAGTGTAGCCGCCCGCATGGCGAGCGGCATCCGGCGAAACCCTTCTGTAAGTCTTTCGCGACAGCGCGCGTCAGGCTTCCTGCGCGAGCGGCACCACTGCCTGTTCGATCGCGCCGAAGATCGACTTGCCCGCTTCATCGAGCATTTCGATCTTCACGGTGTCGCCGAACTTCATGAATTCCGTTTGCGCCGCGCCGTGCTCGATCATCTCGAGGCAGCGCTTTTCGGCGATACAGCAGTAGCCGCGCTTCGCATCCTTGTTGGAGACCGTGCCCGAGCCGACAATCGCGCCCGCGCGCAGATTGCGCGTTTTCGCCGCGTGCGCGATCAACTGGCCGAAGTGGAACACCATGTCGGTGCCCGCGTCCGGCTGGCCGACCTTGCAGCCGTTCCAGTACACGAGCATGGGCAGATGCACGCGGCCTTCGCGCCAGTGCTCGCCCAGCTCGTCGGGCGTGACGGCCACGGGCGAAAACGCGCTCGCGGGCTTGCTCTGGAAAAAGCCGAAGCCCTTCGCGAGTTCGGCCGGAATCAGGTTGCGCAGCGACACGTCGTTGACGAGCGTGACGAGGCGCACGGCGCGCAGCGCGGCTTCGGGCGTGGCGCCCATCGGCACGTCGCCGGTCATCACGGCCACTTCCGCTTCGAAGTCGATGCCGAACGCCTCGGAGGCGCACACGATGTCGTCGCGCGCGCCGATGAAATCGTCGCTGCCGCCCTGGTACATGAGCGGGTCGGTCCAGAATTCCTCGGGCATCTGCGCGCCGCGCGCGCGCCGCACGAGTTCGACGTGATTGACGTAGGACGAGCCGTCCGCCCATTGATACGCGCGCGGCAGCGGCGCCATGCAGGCGCTGGCGTCGAAGCTGAAGGCGTTGCGCGCGCGGCCGTGGTTGAGCGCTTCGTAAAGCTCGGCGAGTTGCGGCGCGTAAAAGCGCCAGTCGTCGAGCACGCGCTGGAGCGTGGGCGCGATGGCGTCGGCGATGGCGGCGTTGCGCAGGTCGCGCGACACGACGATCAGTTGGCCGTCGCGGGTTCCGTCTTTGAGCGTGGCAAGTTTCATGGGAGCGCGGCGAACCGGGCGACAACGCCCGGCGACGCCAAGTGACGATCAGGGAAATGTATTCTACGATGGTGAATCCGCGCGGCCCAAGCGCTTGCCTCGTGCCTGCTTCGTGCCTGCCTCGTGCCTGGCTCATGCCTGCCTTGTGTTTGCTTCGTGCTTGCCTCGTGCTTGCTTCGTGCCTGCCGCCGCACCGCGCCGCATTTCCGTCTCCGTCCCTGTCACGCCTTTATGCCGCCCACCGCCCGCCCCGCCGACCTCGACGACACCGCCAGCGACGACGCCCTCGACACCCTGCGCGCGCACGAATCCGGAGAATCCGCCGACTCCCCGGACAACGGCGAGGAAAAGCTGCGCTCCGGCATCCAGTCGATCGAAGTGGGCTTTCGCCTGCTCGAAGTGCTCACGAACGAGCCGCGCGCGATGATGCTGCGCGACCTCGCGCAGCGCGCGGGCATGAGCCCGGCGAAGGCGCATCGCTATCTCGTGAGCTTCATGCGGCTCGGCATGGTCGCGCAGGATGCGCTTTCGGGGCGCTACGAACTGGGCGGCTTCGCGTTGCAGCTCGGGCTCGCGCGGCTTGCGCGCGTGGACGGCGTGAAGCTCGCGCGCCTCGCGCTCACCGAACTGCGCGACGCGCTCGACATCACCGTGGGCATCGCCGTGTGGGGCAATCAAGGGCCGACGGTCGTACACTGGCTGGAATCGAGCCATCCGGCGAAAGCGGCGCTCAAGCTCGGCGACGTCATGCCGATGCTGAGTTCCGCGACCGGGCTGCTGTTCGCCGCGTACCTGCCGCGCAGCAAGACCGCGCCGATGATCGAGCGCGAACTCGCGGGCGCGCAGCACTATTCGTACGGCTCGACGCCGCGCACGCCGGCGGCGCTCGAACGCGCGCTCGACGACGTGCGCGCGCACGGCGCGGCGCGCGTCGAAGGCATGCTGCTGCCGACCATCCACGCGTTCTGCACGCCGGTGTTCGACGCGAGCGGCGACCTCGCGCTCGGCCTCATCGCGCTCGGTCACGAAGGCGCCTTCGACATCGAATGGAACGGCGCCGTGGACACCGCCCTGCGCGAGTGCGCGCAGAAACTCTCATATGAGCTCGGTTATAGCGCGGCCGCGCGCTGAACGCGGGAACATGGGGAACGCGGCGTGCGGATCGAACCGCTTCCTGCGTGCGCCGCGCCCAATGTGTCAGAGTAGCGAAACCGGCGGGTTCGCCGCGCGCGCGGCCCGCCGCACGACGCGCTGCGATCCCGCTTCATTCGCTTCGTCCGCTTCATTCGCTCCACCTGCTTGACTTGCTTCACCATTAGGCCGATGCCCACTTCCGCCGCCTCCACCAAGGCCCGCCGCACCGATCGCGCCGATCGCGCCGATCAGAATCAGCGCCCGCGCACGCGCGCCTGGCGCTGGGTCGCGGCGTTCGTCGCGGTGACGGCGCTGCACTGGCTCGCGGCCGAATGGATCGAGCGCCATCGCGGCGCGCCGCCGCCCGTCGCCCAGGTGCGCGTGCCGGTGCAGGTGCGGCTGCTCAAGCCCGAGCGCATCGAGCGCGAAGCGCGGCCCGCGAGTCCCGCGCCGGCCGCCGCCGCGCCCCGCCCCGCGCCGAAGCCCAGGCCAAGGCCCGCGGAGGCGCATACGCTGCAAGCGATCTCGCCCGAGAAGCCGCATCCGGCCGCGCCCGCGGCGCCCGCGGCGCCCGCGCAGGCCGCGTCCGCGCCGGAAGCGGCATCGGCATCGGCATCGGCTTCGGCGGCGGCGGCGGCGGCAGGCTCCGGTGCGAGCGGGACGGCCGGCGCGGCCTCCGGCAACGGCAGCACGCCGTCCGCGCAGGCGGCGCAGGTTTCGCACGGCCTCAAGTTCTCCGTGCCGCCCTCGGGGGAGCTTCAGTACGACACGTTTTACAACGGCGTGCGCAACCAGCCCGGCACGATCCACTGGTTCAGCGACGGCCAGCGCTACGAGATGGTCGTTGCGGTCCCGCTGCCTTTCGTCGGCACGTTTAGCTGGACCAGCAAGGGGCATGTCGATGGCTTCGGGCTCGCGCCCGATCAGTACATCGAAAAGCGCGGCCGCCGCGCCGCCGATATCGCGATCTTCAATCGCACCGACAAGCAGATCGTTTTCACGCGCACGCCCAATTCGCTCGCGCTGCCCGACGGCGCGCAAGACCGCTTCAGCATGGTGATGCAGCTCGCGAGCCTCGTGCGCGGCGACCCCGACGCGTACAAGCCCGGCGTCACGCGCGAGTTCTACGTCGCGGACAACAACAGCGGCGAGACCTGGCCGATCACCACCATCGGCGACGAAACCGTGAACACCGACCAAGGGAGCGTCAGCGCGCGCCACTTCATGCGCCTGCCGCGCCACGACGGCGACAAGCGGCGCATCGACGTGTGGCTCGCGCCGTCGCTCGGCTGGCTGCCCGTGCGGCTCGTGCAGACGGAGCCCAACGGCAGCCAGTTCGAACTGGTGTGGCGCGGCGCGCTGGCCGTGCCGTCGGCGGGCGCGCCTCCCGCCGACGAGCCGGCCGACGCGGGCGGCGGTGCGGCGGACGGAGCGCCGGGGGTCGCGCCCGCGCCTTCCACGGCAGCGCCCGCGCCGCAAGAGGTGCCGGTTCAGCCGGAAGCGACAACGCCTTCGCCATCGCCATCGCCATCGCCGTCGACATCGACAACGCCATCGCCATCGACATCGCCATCAACAACGCCCGCGTCGTCGCCCGCATCGCCGCAAAACACGCCGCCCGCGCCCTAGCCTTCCGCCGGGAATGCGGCGCCCGTCACCGCTTCGCCTGACGCCGGTCCCGCGCATCCCTGAAGCCGCCAGGCCGAACGCCGCGAGCGCCCCGGCCGCCCGCGAAAATCGCGGCCCGATTCCCGGCAACTTTCATGGAAATCGCCCATACTGAGGTAAAACGGTCTGGCGGCTCATCGAAGACAGCCGCACGGGAAACCGCGTTTCGCGCTCGCCGCGCAGGGCAAAAACTCACCGACGAACCCAGCGGCGCACGCGTTCAACAACCGGCGACGAAATCAGCGAAACGCCGAATTCGCGGGCACGGCAATGCAACACCGAAGCCCGCCATCGCGGTCAACAGGGACGGCAACACTCGCGGTGCAAGAACACGGTGCGAACCGGCGCGTGGACGCGCGGTTTCGCGCAACCGACTGCAAACATCGCGACAAGCATCGTTCGCGCGCCTCGGGCGCGCGAATTGCTGCATGGCATCGAACGCGCAGCACCTCGCAACGGCTTGACTCCGGCCCCGGCGGGCGAAGGAGGCACCCATGCAAGTGACTGTCAACGGCATCGAGACGCACTACGTCCATGACGACAGGAGCGGCGGACCCGCGCTGGCGTTCATCCACCAGCTCGGCGGCGACTTGTCCATCTGGGACACGCTCGCGGGCCATTTCCGCCATCGTCACAACGTGTTGCGCTACGACGTGCGCGGGCACGGCCGCAGCAGCGTCGCCGAGTCGCCCAACCGCCAGAACGACGAGAGCGGCAGGAACGACGAGAGCGGCGGCAACGACGAGAACGGCGTCGCGCGCATGGCCGCCGATCTCGCGGCCCTGTTCGACGCGGCCGGCATCGAGCGCGCCCATCTCGTCGGCATGTCGATGGGCGGCATGATCGCGCAGCAATTCGCCCTGGACCATCCGCGCCGCGTGCTCACGCTCACGCTTTGCGACACCGCGAGCCACACGCCGCCCGAAGCGCGCGAAAGCTGGGACGAGCGCGCCGCCGCCGCGCGGCGCGACGGCCTCGCGGCGCTGGCCGACGCCGCCATGGCGCGCTGGTTCAGCGCCGAGTTCCGGCGCGCCCAACCGCATGCCGTCCAGCGCGTGCGCGACGTATTCGTGCGCACGCCCGCGGAAGGCTATGCGCTGGCCTGCGAGGCCTTGCGCGACTTCGACGCGCGCGAGCGGCTCGCGCAACTGCGCGTGCCCACGCTGGCAATCGCGGGACGCCACGACACCGGCACGCCATCTGCGGTAACCCAGGCAATGGCAGAAAGCATCCCCGGGTCGCATTTCGTCGTGCTCGACGCGGCGCATCTGGCCCCGATCGAGGAATCGCATCGCTTCACGGCGCTGCTGGAAACATTCCTCAAACAGCAGCACTAACGTTTTCGATCGGGCGGCCGTAGAACAGGTAATCGGGTTGAAGTATGGAAAGAAGCAGCGGATGGAAAGAAGCAGCAGCCGTAGCGGAAGTGGCAGTGAGTTTGCAGCCAAGGGAGAGCAGTCCAGAAAGAGGTGATGCGGGACCCACCCCTTGAATTCCAGAACGAACGCTCCATGTACCGATTCAAGCAGTCAGGGAGCACAGGAAAAAGGAGTGTCGCCATGCAGATGATCTACAACAGTCCGAACTATTGCGTAGTTGAGTTTCCGCCGCAGGACGGCCACGTCGCCCTGGGTTCCGGCGGTTACGAGATCGTCGACAAGAACTCGCGGCGCGAGCTTTTCATCGACGGCGTGATGGCGGCGCGTTTTCGCGAAGACGTGCAAAAACTGATGGACGAGGAGCAGTCGCTCGACGAGGTGGATGAATTCCTCGGGCAGTTCGACAGCCTCATGCAGCAACCTGTCGTGCTTCACTGACCGCCCGCCGGGCCACGCGCGCGGCACTCGCGTGGCCTTGCCCGATCTTGCGCGATTTTGCGTAACGTTGCGCACGAGCATCGCGCGGCGGACCTGAATCGAGCCCCGTCCGGCTTGCCGGGCGGGGCTTTTGTTTTTGCGGGCCGCGCTTCGTTTGCCCGCATGCCCTGCCGCCCGGCTTGCTCCCGATCGCGCGATTCCTTCGTGCCCGCGCGGCCGTCCCGGCGCGCAGCGCCTCGCCCCGGCTGCGGCTACAATGACGGGTTTCCCCGTTCACCCGGCGCTCGTCACGCCCGCGATCCATGAACCAGCCCGTTAAAACTGCCCGCTACACGCGCGGCGGCGCGCTCGTCGCGCAACTCGCCTCGCGCATCGTCATTCTCGACGGCGCAATGGGCACGATGATCCAGCGCTACAAGCTCGACGAAGCCGCCTATCGCGGCGAGCGCTTCAAGGATTACCCGCGCGACATCAAGGGCAACAACGAACTGCTCTCGATCACGCAGCCGCAGATCATCAGCGAGATTCACGAGCAATATCTCGCGGCGGGCTCGGACATCATCGAAACCAATACGTTCGGCGCAACCACGGTGGCGCAGGACGACTACGGCATGGGCGAGCTGGCCGTGGAGATGAACGTCGAATCGGCGAAACTCGCGCGCGCCGCGTGCGAGAAATATTCGACGCCCGACAAGCCGCGCTTCGTCGCGGGCGCGATCGGGCCGACGCCGAAAACGGCGAGCATCTCGCCCGACGTGAACGACCCGGGCGCGCGCAACGTCACGTTCGAGGATCTGCGTCACGCGTACTACGAGCAGGCGAAGGCGCTCATGGACGGCGGCTGCGACCTGTTTCTCGTCGAAACGATCTTCGACACGCTCAACGCCAAGGCCGCGCTGTTCGCGCTCGACCAGTTGTTCGAGGACACCGGCGAGAACCTGCCGATCATGATCTCGGGCACGGTGACGGACGCCTCGGGCCGCATCCTTTCCGGGCAAACGGTCGAAGCGTTCTGGAACTCGCTGCGTCACGCAAAGCCGCTCACGTTCGGCCTGAACTGCGCGCTGGGCGCGGCGCTCATGCGCCCGTACATCGCCGAACTCGCGAAGCTCTGCGACACCTACGTGTCGTGCTATCCGAACGCGGGCCTGCCGAACCCCATGAGCGACACGGGCTTCGACGAAACGCCCGCCGACACCTCGGCACTGCTGAAGGAATTCGCCAGCGCCGGTCTCGTGAACGTCGCGGGCGGCTGCTGCGGCACGACGCCCGAGCACATTGCCGCCATCGCCAAGGCGCTCGCCGAAATCAAGCCGCGCCGCTGGCCCGGCCAGTATCGCGACGCGGCCTGACCGCCGTGCCCGCGCCGCTTGCCGATCGCCCTGACACGACCCACTCTCGCTCCGGTCCCCACGCCATGACTGACCACACCCTGCGCCTTTCCGGCCTCGAACCCTTCAACGTGACCGAAGGCACGCTGTTCATCAACGTCGGCGAGCGCACCAACGTGACCGGCTCGAAGGCGTTCGCGCGCATGATCCTCAACGGCCAGTTCGACGAGGCGCTCGCCGTCGCGCGCCAGCAGGTCGAAAACGGCGCGCAGGTCATCGACGTCAACATGGACGAAGCCATGCTCGACTCGAAGGCGGCGATGGTGCGCTTCATGAACCTGATCGCCTCCGAGCCCGACATCGCGCGCGTGCCGATCATGATCGACTCGTCGAAGTGGGAGGTGATCGAGGCGGGCCTGCAATGCGTGCAGGGCAAGGCCATCGTCAACTCGATCTCGCTGAAGGAGGGCCGCGAGCCGTTCGTCCATCATGCGAAGCTGATTCGCCGCTACGGCGCGGCGGCCGTGGTGATGGCGTTCGACGAACAGGGCCAGGCCGACACATTCCAGCGCAAGACCGAAATCTGCAAGCGCTCGTACGACGTGCTCGTGAACGAAGTGGGCTTCGCGCCCGAGGACATCATCTTCGACCCGAACATCTTCGCGGTGGCCACGGGCATCGAGGAACACAACAACTACGCCGTGGACTTCATCGAAGCCACGCGCTGGATCAAGCGGAACCTGCCGCACGCGAAGGTGAGCGGCGGCGTGTCGAACGTGTCGTTCTCGTTTCGCGGCAACGACCCGGTGCGCGAGGCGATCCACACCGTGTTCCTCTACCACGCCATTCAGGCGGGCATGGACATGGGCATCGTCAACGCGGGCCAGTTGGGCGTGTATGCCGATCTCGACGCCGAGCTGCGCGAGCGCGTGGAAGACGTGGTGCTCAACCGCCGCGAGGACGCCACCGACCGTCTGCTCGAAATCGCCGACAAATTCAAAACCGGCGCCGCGAAGAAGGAAGAAAACCTCGAGTGGCGCAACCAGGACGTGGAGAAGCGCCTCGCGCACGCGCTCGTACACGGCATCACCAACTTCATCGTCGAGGACACGGAAGAGGCGCGCGCGAAGATCATGGGCGGCGGCGGCCGCCCGATCAACGTGATCGAAGGCCCGTTGATGGACGGCATGAACATCGTCGGCGACCTGTTCGGCCAGGGCAAGATGTTCCTGCCGCAAGTGGTGAAGTCGGCGCGCGTGATGAAGCAGGCCGTGGCGCACCTGATTCCGTTCATCGAGGAAGAAAAGCGCCTGCTCGCCGAAGCGGGCGGCGACGTGCGCGCCAAGGGCAAGATCGTCATCGCCACCGTGAAGGGCGACGTACACGACATCGGCAAGAACATCGTTTCCGTCGTGCTCCAGTGCAACAACTTCGAAGTCGTCAACATGGGCGTGATGGTCCCGTGCAACGAGATTCTCGCGAAGGCGAAGGTCGAAGGCGCGGACATCGTCGGGCTCTCGGGCCTCATTACGCCGTCGCTCGAGGAAATGGCCTACGTGGCGAGCGAAATGCAGCGCGACGACTACTTCCGCATGAAGAAGATTCCGCTCCTGATCGGCGGCGCGACCACCTCGCGCGTGCATACCGCCGTGAAGATCGCGCCGCACTACGAAGGTCCGGTCGTGTACGTGCCGGACGCGTCGCGCTCGGTTTCGGTGGCGTCGAGCCTGCTTTCGGACGAAGGCGCGACGAAGTACATCGACGAACTCAAGAGCGATTACGAGCGCATTCGCGACCAGCACGCGAACAAGAAGGCGCAGCCGCTCGTGACGCTCGAAGAGGCGCGCGCGAACAAGACGAAGATCGACTGGGCGGGCTATACGCCCGTGAAGCCGAAGTTCATCGGCCGCCGCGTGTTCAGGAACTTCGATCTGAACGAACTCGCGAACTACATCGACTGGGGGCCGTTCTTCCAGACGTGGGATCTCGCGGGCCCGTACCCGCAGATTCTCAACGACGAGATCGTGGGCGAGTCGGCGCGCAAGGTGTTTTCCGACGCGAAGTCGATGCTCGCGCGCCTGATCCAGGGCCGCTGGCTCACGGCCAACGGCGTGATCGCGCTGTTGCCCGCCAACACGGTGAACGACGACGACATCGAAATCTACACCGACGAATCGCGCAAGGAAGTCGCGCTCACGTGGCGCAATCTGCGTCAGCAGAGCGTGCGTCCGGTGGTGGACGGCGTGATGCGCCCGAACCGCTCGCTCGCCGACTTCATCGCGCCGAAGGACTCGGGCGTGGCCGACTACATCGGCATGTTCGCGGTCACGGCGGGCATTGGCGTGGACGTGAAGGAAGCGCAGTTCGAGAAGGACCACGACGACTACAGCGCAATCATGCTCAAGGCGCTCGCCGACCGTTTCGCGGAAGCCTTCGCCGAGGCGATGCACGCGCGCGTGCGCCGCGACCTGTGGGGCTACGCGGCTGGCGAAACGCTCGACAACGAAGCGCTGATCGACGAAAAGTACGCGGGCATTCGTCCGGCGCCCGGCTACCCCGCTTGCCCGGATCACCTCGTGAAGCGCGACATGTTCGACGTGCTGCAAGCCAACGAGATCGGCATGAGCGTGACCGAATCGCTCGCCATGCTGCCGGCCGCGAGCGTCTCGGGCTTCTATCTCGCGCACCCGGACAGCACGTATTTCTCGGTCGGCAAGATCGGCCAGGATCAGCTCGCCGACTACGCGCGCCGCATGGCGCTTTCGGACGAGGACGCGCGCCGCGCGCTGGCGCCGCAGCTTTGATGCGCGCGCCGATACGTATCGGCGGCTAGCCGGTCGGGCCAACGGGGCGCTTTCGGGCGCCCCGTTTTTTTATGTTGCGCCCGCCCGACATACGCGAACTCGCAGGATGAATATTACGCGCAGGCAATTTTTCGGCTTTGTAAGATGAGTCCGCAAGACCCGCCGTGACTGCGCGACGAAGTTCGTCAGCAGATCCTTAAAACGTAGATAGAAGCCCAATTCCAGGCAACCTCGACGGAGAAGATCGCATGAAAAAACTGATGCTGATGTTGACCGCGTGCGGCATCGCGGCGCTCGCCCAGCCGGGCTTCGCGCAGCAACCCGCCGCGCCCCAGCAGGCCAGCCCGGCGACGGCCTATTCGCCGCCCACCGAAAAGCACGTGAAAAAGCCGAAAAAGAAGAAGATGAAGAAGTCGGCGGCTTCGGCGGCGGAACCGGCGGCGGCGAGCGAGTAAGGCCCGCAACCGCGCTTTCCAGGCATCAAGGCAAAGAGCCCGCGTCAGCGGGCTCTTTGCTTTTGCAACTTATCGGGAAAACGGCGCGCGCTGCGGCGCGCCGCAGGCAAAACCGCTCAAATCCCCCAAACGATGTCGTTCTGTTCCTTGCGCGCGGCGCGCAGCATGTCGAGGAACGGAAACGCGCGCTGCGCGAGGCCCACGGGCACCTCATGGTGTTCGTGGCCGTCTTCGCCTTCGTGGAAATGGCCTTCGTGTTCGGCGCGGTCTTTCTTGTCGGTGGCGATGGCCGCTTCGAGTTTGGTGATGGCGCCGTCGAGTTCGTCGTGCGTGATCACGCCGCGCTCACCGAGACGCTTGCCGATGATGCCGAGGAGGTATTGCGCGAGATTCTCGAGCATCGTGACGTCCGGCGCAGCGTGACACTTGAAAGTAACCAGCATGTCTGTTCCCTTTATCGTTTTTTAGGACTCCCGCCCGGCGCCGGGCCGCTCGCGAGCCGTATGAGGCCAGGGCGGCCCCTGCCGGGCATCTCATTGCACATATTAGCACCTGCTAAAATCCGTCTGGACGGATTTACCCGCAGGGCGCGGCCGCCGCGCGACGGTTCGAAAGGTTCCGCCACGATCCACGCGCAGGCCGCCGCCGTTTGCTTCGTCCGCGCCGCCTGTAGCGGCGGCTCGATGCACGGCAGCGCCCTCGCCGCAGTTAGCGGCCTACGCCGGCCGGCCCGCAAGGCCACGCCTCGCGCGGCGCGCCGGCCCCCGCATCTTATTACCCGCACAGGACCTGCAATCAGCATGCTGCCCGCACAGAAACACACCCTGGAGACCTTGCTCGCGCAAGCCGTGACCCAGGTGGCCAAAGCCACCGAAGGCGCGAGCGAAGCCGCATTCGTCGTGCCCGCGATCACGCTTGAGCGTCCGAAGGTCGCCGCGCACGGCGACGTCGCCTGCAATGTGGCGATGCAGCTCGCCAAGCCCATGCGCGCGAATCCGCGCCAGCTCGCCCAGCAGATCGTGGACGCGGCGCTCGCGCAGCCCGAAGCCGCCGGCCTGATCGACGGCGCCGAAGTGGCCGGTCCCGGCTTCATCAACCTGCGCCTGAGCGTCGCGGCCAAGCGCGCCGTGATCGGCGCCGTGTTCGCCGAAGGCGAGGCATTCGGCCGCTCGCAGCGCGAAGCGGGCAAGCAGGTGCTCGTGGAGTTCGTCTCGGCCAACCCCACGGGGCCGCTGCATGTGGGCCACGGCCGCCAGGCCGCGCTCGGCGACGCCATCTCGAACGTGCTGGCCTCGCAGGGCTACGCTGTCCACCGCGAGTTCTACTACAACGACGCGGGCGTGCAGATCGCCAACCTCGCGCTTTCGACCCAGGCGCGCGCGCGCGGCCTCAAGCCCGGCGACGCGAACTGGCCCGAAGCCGCCTACAACGGCGAATACATCGCCGACATCGCGCGCGACTATCTGGCCGGCGCGACCGTCGCGGCGAAAGACGGCGAGCCCGTGAAGGGCGCGCAGGACCCGGAGGACCTCGAGGCGATCCGCCGCTTCGCCGTGGCGTATCTGCGCCACGAGCAGGATCTCGACCTCCAGGCGTTCGGCGTGAAGTTCGACCGCTATTACCTCGAATCGTCGCTGTACAAGGAAGGCCGCGTCGAAAAGACCGTCGAAGCACTGGCCGCCTCGGGGCAAACCTACGAGCAGGACGGCGCGCTGTGGCTCAAGACCACGGATTACGGCGACGACAAGGACCGCGTGATGCGCAAGTCCGACGGCACCTACACCTACTTCCTGCCGGACGTCGCTTATCACGTCACCAAGTGGGAACGCGGCTTCACCAAGGTCATCAACGTGCAGGGCTCGGACCACCACGGCACCATCGCGCGCGTGCGCGCCGGTTTGCAGGCGCTCGGCGTCGGCATTCCGAAGGGCTATCCCGACTACGTGCTGCACAAGATGGTCACCGTCATGCGCGACGGCCAGGAAGTGAAGATCTCGAAGCGCGCGGGCAGCTACGTGACGGTGCGCGACCTGATCGAATGGTCCGGCGGCCTCGTTCCCGGCCACGAAACCGCGCCTGACCAGATCGACGAAGCCACGATCCGCCGCGGCCGCGACGCCGTGCGCTTCTTCCTCATCTCGCGCAAGGCCGACACCGAATTCGTGTTCGACATCGACCTCGCGTTGAAGCAGAACGACGAAAACCCCGTGTACTACGTGCAGTACGCGCACGCGCGCATCTCGTCGATTCTCGGCGACTGGCAGGGCAAGTTCGGCGGAAATCCGGCGCATCTGCCCGGCGTCGACCTCGCGCCGCTCGCGAGCGAACGCGCGCTCGCGCTCATCGCAAAACTCGCCGAATACCCCGACATGCTCACGCATGCGGCCGGCGAACTCGCGCCGCACGCGGTCGCGTTCTACCTGCGCGAACTCGCGGCTGAGTTTCACTCGTTCTACAATGCCGAACGCGTTCTCGTCGACGACGCCGCCGAGCGCGACGCGCGCGTGGCCCTGCTCGCGGCCACGCGCCGCGTGCTCGCGAACGGTCTCGCCGTGATCGGCGTGTCCGCGCCCGAGCGCATGTAAGACGAGGCAAAGGCGCGGCGCGACCTCTCGCGCGCCGCGCAGCAGCGACATCGACGCACCATGTTTGGGGCCGCCCGCCACGCGCGAGCGGCCGTTCCAGGATTCTCTTGTTTGCAGGTGATTCAGACGATGGCAAAACCGCGCCGCATTACAAAACAGCAGTCGAAACAGACCGGGGGAACCTTTCTCGGCATCGTGCTGGGCCTGATCGTCGGCCTTGCGATCGCGGTGGTCGTGGCGCTCTACATCACGCGCGCGCCCACGCCGTTCGTCTCGAAAGTCGCGCCGCCCGCCGCTTCCGACGCGAGCCAGAACGGCCAGTACGACCCGAACCGCGCGTTGCAGGGCAAGTCGCCGGGCCAGCCCGTGCCGCAGGCCGCGCAGAGCACGCCGCCCAACACGGCGCCGGGCCAGACCACGAACCAGTCGCAGTCGTCGGGCATGCTCGACGAGCCGCAGATCGTCGAAGTGCCGCCTTCGGGCTCCGCCGACAACGGCGCGAACAACAACGGCGTGGCGGTCGCGCCGAAGCCCGCCACCGGCGACACGGTGACGAGCGGCACGGCCATCGCGAAGAAGCCGCAGGCGCCTTCGTCGGCCGCCAACCCCGCGCAGATTCTCGCGGGCAACCAGCCGCAGAAGCCCGCCAACGCGGTGCCCACGCCGCCGCCCGCCAAGGCCGCGCCGGGCAGCAACGCGGCCGCCGCCGACGCCGGCACGGGCTATTTCCTGCAAGTGGGCGCGTACAAGACGTCGGGCGACGCCGAGCAGCAGCGCGCGCGCCTCGCGTTCCAGGGCTTCGAATCGAAGGTCACGCAGCGCGACGCCGGCGGCGTGACGTACTTCCGGGTGCGCATCGGGCCGTTCTCGAAATTCGACGACATGAACTCGACGCGCCAACGCCTGTCCGACGCCGGTATCGACACCGCCGTCATCCGTTTCACGAAGCAGTAACCGCTGTTTTCGCCCGGCGCGGCGCGCGGCTGTTCCGCCGCCGCCCGTCAACGCCGGGCCGCGCCACTCCGTTCTTACGCACATGCCGGCCGGCGCACGCGCCGCCCGCTCGAAGCCAGATGACCGGCCGCCCGATCTTGCCCTGTGGGAATCCCAACGCCATGAAACGACTTATCGGAACCCTTCTGCTCTCGCTCTCCCTCGCCGCCGGCGCGGCGCACGCCTCGCCCAGCGCGCCCGTCGCGGGCAAGGAATACACGGTCCTCAAGACGCCGCAGCCGCTCGACGTGCCCGCCGGCAAGATCGAGGTGATCGAATTCTTCTGGTACGGCTGCCCGCACTGCAACGCGTTCGACCCGACGCTCGAAGCCTGGATCAAGAAGCAAGGCCCCGACGTCGTGTTCAAGCGCGTGCCGGTGGCGTTCCGTGACGATTTCATCCCGCATTCGAAGCTCTATTACGCGCTCGACGCGCTCGGCCTCGCGCAAAAGCTCACGCCCGCCGTGTTCCACGAAATCCACGTGAACAAGAACTACCTGCTCACGCCGGAAGACCAGGCGAAGTTCCTGCAAACCCAGGGCGTCGATCCGAAGAAGTTCATGGACGCGTACAACTCGTTCTCGACGCAAAGCGCGCTGCAACGCGACAAGGCGCTGCTCGACGCGTACAAGATCGACGGCGTGCCGACCATCGCGATCCAGGGCAAGTACGAAACCGGCCCGGCCATGATGCAGATGGGCGAGCAGCAGGCGCTGCCCGCCACGGTGCAAGTGATGGACTTCATCGTTTCGCAGATCCGCGCGAAGAAGATGTAATGCGCAGCCCAACGGGCGGCGCGCCGCTGAAGGTCTTCATCACCGGCGCGTCGAGCGGTATCGGCGCCGCGCTCGCCGCCGAATACGCGCGGCGCGGCGCCGTTCTCGGGCTGGTCGCGCGCCGCGCCGACGCCCTCGCCGCTCTGCGGCAGGCTCATCCCGATCGCGCGATCGACTTCTATGCCGCCGACGTGCGCGACGCCGGCGCGCTCGCCGCCGCCGCGCGCGACTTCATCGCGAAACACGGCTTGCCCGACGTCGTGATCGCCAACGCGGGCGTGAGCCGCGGCGCGCTCACGGGCGAAGGCGAACTCGCCACCTTCCGCGACGTGATGGACACCAACTACTTCGGCATGGTCGCCACCTTCGAGCCGTTCGCGGCGCAGATGGCGAAGGCGCGGCGCGGCACGCTCGCCGGCATTGCGAGCGTCGCGGGCGTGCGCGGGTTGCCCGGCTCGGGGGCGTACAGCGCGTCCAAGGCCGCGGCGCTCGCCTATCTCGAAGCGCTGCGCGTGGAAATGCGGCCGCACCGCGTGCCCGTCGTGACCATCGCGCCCGGCTATATCCGCACGCCGATGACGGCGAACAATCCCTACCGCATGCCCTTCCTCATGGACGCCGACCGCTTCGCCGCGAAAACGGCCGACGCCATCGCGCGCGGCGCTTCGTTTGCGGTTTTTCCGTGGCCGATGCGCGTGGTCGCCATGCTGTTGCGCGCGCTGCCACGCTGGCTTTACGACTTCGCGTTCGTGAAGGCGCCCCGCAAGCCGCGCTCGGCCGGGCACTAGCGGCAATCCGCGCGCCATATCGGTATCTGGAATAAATGGTTGTCCCGGCAATTTCCCTTCAGTAAGCTTGCCTGATCCGGGCGCCTGGGCACAGCGGATCGCCGGATCGCCGCTTGGGCGTTTTGCCCGATGCCGGCGAAACCCCGCTCAAGCTCAGGCAGCACCACGCAGCACCAGACAACGCCACGCAACGCCCGCAACACCACGCAAGAAGGCACCATGCGGCAACCGAACAGGCAGCGGCCTGGCGGGTGCCGCCCGTCACCGAAGAACCACGGAGATCCCATGCGCTTCACCCCGCCCGCCCTCGTGCTCGCGACCGCGCTCGGCGCCGCGTGCGCCTTCGCGTCCGCGCCCGCGTTCGCCAAACCGCTGACGGTCTGCACCGAGTCGAGTCCCGACGGTTTCGACGTCGTGCAGTTCAACTCGCTCGTCACCACCAACGCTTCGGCCGACGTCATCTTCAATTCGCTCGTCTCCTACGACGAAGCGCGGAAGAAAGTCGTGCCCGCGCTCGCGCAGAAGTGGGACGTGAGCGCCGACGGCCTCACCTACACGTTCCATCTGCGCCCGAACGTGCAGTTCCAGACCACGGAATGGTTCAAGCCCACGCGCACGCTGAACGCCGACGACGTGGTGTTCACCTTCGCGCGCATGCTCGACGCGAACAATCCGTGGCACAAGGTGGCGGGGCCGAGCGGCTTTCCGCATGCGCAGTCGATGGGGCTCGTGAAACTCGTGAAGAGCGTGACCAAGGTCGACGCGAACACGGTGAAGTTCGAACTCAACGAGCCCAACGCCACCTTCCTCTCGATCCTCACGATGGGCTTCGCGTCCATCTATTCGGCCGAATACGCCGATCAGCTTCTGAAGGCGGGCAAGCAGGTCGATCTCAACGCGAAGCCGGTGGGCACGGGTCCGTTCGCGCTCAAGAGCTACACCAAGGACGCCGTGATTCGCTACGACGTGAACCCGACCTACTGGGGGCCGAAGCCGAAGGTCGATCGCCTGATTTACGCGATCACGCCCGACGCCGCCGTGCGCGCGCAGAAGGTGAAGGCGGGCGAATGCCAGATCGCGCTGTCGCCCAAGCCGCAGGACGTGGCCGACGCGAAAAAGGACAAGTCGCTCAAGGTGGTCGAAACGCCCGCGTTCATGACGGCGTTCGTCGCGCTCAACACGCAGAAAAAGCCGCTCGACAACCCGAAGGTGCGCCAGGCGCTGAACCTCGCGTTCGACCGCGCGACGTATCTCAAGACCGTGTTCGACAACACGGCCACGGCCGCGTCGAACCCGTGGCCGCCCACCGCCTGGGGCTTCGACAAATCGGTTCAGGCGTATCCGTACGACCCGGCGAAGGCGAAGCAACTGCTCGCCGAAGCCGGCGTGCCGAACGGTTTTGCCACCACGATCTGGGTGCGCCCGAACGGCAGCGTGCTCAATCCTAACCCGCGCGCGGGCGCCGAATTGCTGCAAGCGGATTTCGCGAAGATCGGCGTGAAGGCCCAGATCAAGGTGATCGAATGGGGCGAGCTGATCAAGGAAGCCAAGCAAGGCCAGCACGACACGCTGTTCATGGGCTGGGCGGGCGACAACGGCGACCCCGACAACTATCTCTCGCCGCTCTTTAGCTGCAACGCGGTGCAGTCGGGCATCAACTTCGCGCGCTACTGCGATCCGAAGCTCGACAAGCTCATCGCCGACGGCAAGGCCACCGCCGATCAAGCCAAACGCACGCAGCTTTACGACGCCGCGCAGAAGATCATCCACGACGAGGCGCTGTGGATTCCGCTCGGCTACCCGACCGCCTCGGCCATCACGCGCACCAACGTGAGCGGCTATCAGGTGAGCCCGTTCGGCCGCCAGAACTTCGGCAACGTGGCGGTGCAGTAAGCCGTTACCGCCGCGCGATCGCCGGCGCTCGCACGCCGACAAAAAGCCGGGCGCAGCCGGGCGCTTGCCGCCCGGCTTTTTTATGCGCCGTCGCTCGTGAGCGCGCGCTTACGCGACCAGCGCGCGGGCGGGCGCCGTCTCCCGCATGGCATGGCGCGCGGTTGGGCGCAGCAGCGTTTCCCAGGCGCGCTTCGGCATGACGTCCTCGCCGAGCGCGCTGTGCATCGACAGGTTCGTCACGCTCACGCCGCGCCGCCGCAGCAGCGCGGCCGCGTGCCGGAACGAAGGCGCGATCACGTCGCGCAAGTGCGCGTCGAGCTGGCTCGCCTGCATCGCGCCCGGCTGCTCGTAGAAGCGCGGCGTGCGCGCGGCATCGACGAGATCGAGGCCATGCACGTAGATGTCGCTGAAACCGAGCGACGCCAGCACCTGCAAGCCCGTGTACGCGACCGTGCGCCCTTCGAACACGCCGCGCCGGATGTCGAGGCTGAAGCCGAGCGTGCGCCGCGCGTCGAACCAGGCGAGCGCCGCGGCGTCGCGCGCGGCCAGCAGTTGCGCATCCAGTTGTTCGGTGGTGAGCGCGCTTCGGCCGGCCGGGAACAGCATCTCGTCGAGCAGGAACACGCGGCAGCGCATGCGCGAAGGCGCGCAGCGCTGCGCGATGTGCCACATGACGCAGGGCGTCGCGAACAGCGTAAGCGGCTCGGCGACGATCTGATCGACGAGTTCGCCGTGATTGCGCACGAAACCGGCATCGACGATGCAGTAATAATCGAAACGCACGTCGAACCTGCGCCGCAGCGCGATCGCGCCGTTCACGCCCATCGCGCGCCGCATGTCGAGCGCCTCGTAGTCGATGCCGTTGATCGACGGCCCCGTGGCGATCAGGTGGCATTCGCCGTTGTCGCTGAAGGTGCCGGCCTTGCGGCCCGCCGCCATCGGCATGCCGTTCACGCACGGCACGCGCTCGCCGCGAATGCGCATGCCCGCGAGACGCCCGGCTTCGTCGCGCTCGATCGACACGCCGAACCCGAGCCGCTCGTTGTGCTGGTACGCGCGCGAATGCGTGTAGCGATAAAGCAGCTTGAACAACGTGTTGCGGGCGCGCTTGAGCGGCTTGAGCGGCTTGAGTGGCGTGAGCGGCGTGGGCGCGTGCGGACGCGGCGGGCTCGGCTCGCTGCGCGCGGCGGACTCGCGCACGGGCCGAATGGCCTGGACTTCGGAAATCATCGACAAACCCCGTATCGAATCGAAGCCGCTCGCGTGGCGCCTTCGTTATTGAAGGGCGAGTCTAAATTTCGTGTTCGTTACAAGGGTTACGAGACAGGCCCGCAAGATTACGCACGTTTACAGGAGACGCTTAAAACGAGGCGCGACGGGCCGCGTGAAAGGGGTGGTAATCATTACAGCGCTTCGCCGACGATATCGAATTGCAACGGCGCGCGCGCGGGCCAGCGCCGCGAAGCCGCGCCGCGCGGCCCTCGCGCCCGAATCGGCGGCGCGCGCCGCGTAAGATTCGCGCGCACATTGTTGCAGTTTGGTAACTCAAGCCGGCGCGCGCGCCGCTACATTGAATCCATCGCAACGCCATCTCTCAACGAAGGGGGCACACATGAAAACGAAACTCTTTGCCGCACTGGGCGCCGGCGCCCTGGTTCTCGCCGCTTCGCAAACCGCCATGGCCGGCGTCGCGGTGGGCTTGAACATCGGCGTGCCCGCTCCGGTTTATGTGGCGCCCGCGCCGGTGTACGCGCCGCCGCCCGTTTATGTCGCGCCGCGCCCGGTTTATGTGGCGCCGCCGCCGGTGCGCGTCGCATACGCGCCGGCTGTCGTGATCGGCTGGCACGGCGACCGCTACTGGGACGGCCACCGCTGGTACGGCCGCCGCGAATGGAACGCGCATCGCCGCTGGTATTGAGGCGCGCTGGTTCTGACGTGCGCTCCTATCGACGTGCGCTGGTATTGACGCGCGCCGATTCTGACGTGCGTTGCTATTGACGTGCGCCCGGGCGTCGAGCGCCTGCGCCGCGGAAGTACACGCGATCGCCCCACAAGCCGCGCCGCCGCCGTGCCGCCGTGCCGCCGTGCCAAAACAAAACGCCTCACAGAAAACCTGCGAGGCGTTTTTCATGCGCGCCCGGCTTGACCGGGATGCGTTGCGCCGCCGAAACGCGCTACTTGCGATCCGCGACGATCTGGTCGTAGGTGCCGCCGTCGGCGAAATGCGTGGCTTGCGCCTTCTGCCAGCTACCGAACACCTGCTCGACGGTGAAGGTCTTGATCGGCTTGAACTCGCTCGCGTGCTTCGCGAGCACCTGCGCATTGCGCGGCCGCAGATGATGTTCGGCGATGATCTCCTGCGCCGCCGGCGTCCAGAGATAGTCGAGATAGGCCTGCGCGACCTTGCGCGTGCCGCGCTTGTCCACGACCTTGTCGACGATCGTGACGGGCGGCTCCGCGAGCAGGCTCACCGAGGGATACACGGGTTCGAAGTCCTTCGCGTCCCCGCCCGTGACGATCAGGTTCACCTCGTTTTCGAACGTCACGAGCACGTCGCCGATCCCGCGCTGCGTGAACGTCGTGGTCGCGCCGCGCCCGCCCGCGTCCAGCACCGGCACGTTCTTGATGAGCGCGCGCTCGAAGTCGAGCGCCTGCGCGTCGGTCGCGCCCTGCTGCTTGCGGTAGCCCCACGCCGCGAGATACGCGTAGCGGCCGTTGCCCGAGGTTTTCGGATTGGCGATCACGACCTGCACGCCCGGCTTCGCGAGATCGTCCCAGTCCTTGATGTGCTTCGGGTTGCCCTTGCGCACGAGGAAAACCATCGTCGTGGTGTAGGGCGCGCTCGCGTCCGGCAGGCGCGTGCGCCAGTTCGCGGGCACGAGATGGCCGCGCTCGGCGAGCAGGTCGATGTCGTTGGGCTGGTTCATCGTCACGACGTCGGCCTGCAAGCCTTGCAGCACCGAAAGCGCCTGCGCGCTCGAGGCGCCGTGCGACTGCCGGATCGACACCGTTTCGCCGCCCTTCTTCTGGTAGTCGGCGATAAAGCTCGCGTCGATGTCCTTGTACAGCTCGCGCGTCACGTCGTACGAGACGTTGAGCAGCGACGTTTCGGCGTGCGCCGCCGTCACCGTCAACGCGATGATGCCCGCGCCGAGCCAGCGCGCCGTGCGTCCCAAACCTGCCATGGTGATCCCCGTTTTCGTTGAATGGCGTGGCGGCCTGCCCGCGAGAACGCTCAGGAGACCGAACGCCCGATTCTAGCGAGCCGGCGAAAACGGATTAGATGGATGTGAAATATGCATATGCCGGCGCCTCGCGTCATGCGGCGCCGCGCGTCACGCCATGATGTGCGCGCCGCCGTCGATATACACCGTGTTGCCGCTCATGCGGCGCGCGTAGCGCGTGGCGAGGTACGCGGTGGCGTAGCCCACGTCCATGATGTCGACGAGTTCGCCGAGCGGCGCGCGATCCACGGCGTCGGCGAGCATGCGGTCGAAGTCGGGCAGGCCCGAGGCCGCGCGCGTCTTGAGCGGTCCCGGCGAAATGGCGTGAACGCGAATGCCGAGCGGCCCGAGTTCGTAGGCGAGATAGCGGCACGACGCTTCGAGCGCCGCTTTCACCGGTCCCATGAGGTTGTAGCTGGGCACGACGCGGTTCGCGCCGTCGTAGCTCATCGCGAACAGCGTGCCGCCGTGCGGCATGAGCGGCGCGGCGCGCTGCGCCATGCGAATGAACGAATGGCACGAGATATCCATGGCCCGGGCGAATCCTTGCGCCGACGATTCGAGCAGGCCGCCTTGCAAGTCGGCCCTGGGCGCGTAGGCGATCGAGTGCAGCGCGATGTCGAGCGTGCCCCAGGTCGCGCGCACGGCGTCGAATACGGCGTCGAGCTGCGCGTCGTCCTCCACGTCGAGCGGCAGCAGCAACTGCGCGCCCAGCTCGTTCGCGAGCGGTTCGACGTAGGGCTTCGCCTTGTCGTTGAGATAGGTGAGCGCGAGTTGCGCGCCGAGATCGGCGAACGCGCGCGCGCAGCCGTAGGCGATGGATTCGGCGTTCGCGACGCCCGTCACGAGCGCGCGCATGCCGGCAAGCGGCCGGTCGGGAAGTGTCTGCATGGCTGACCTCGCTGGGGTGGTTATGCGGACGGCTGCGCGGGTTGAGGCGTGGGTTTGCGCGTGGTTCGGTGCGTTGGCTTCGGCGCTTGGGTTTCGGCGCTTGGGTTTCGGCGCTTGGGCTTCGGTGCTTGGGCTTCGGTGCTTGGGCTTCGGTGCTTGGGCTTCGGTGCTTGGGCGTGGCTCGCTGTTTCGGCGTTTGACGCGTTACTGGCGGCGTTGCCTGCGCTGCGGCTTTTCAGGGCGCGAAACGCCGCAGCGCGATTGCAGCACGACGGCGCGCCGCGGAGCGCGCTCGCGCGCGGCGTTCATGCACGTCTACTCGCCCGAGCCGCGCGTTGAACGGCGGCGCGTGGCCGGCGTGCCCGCCGCGCGTGTCGGCGTGGGCGCGGCGGCCGCGCGCGCCTTGCGCGGCGTTTTCGCAGCGGCAGGCGTCTTTTTTGCCTCGGCGGACTCGGCCTTCGCGCTCACCGCACGCGCCGCGCGGCGCGCCTTGGCCGGCGACGAATGCGGCGCGGCGCCCTTCGCCTCCTTCGCCTCCTTCGCCTCCTTCGCCTCCTTCGCCTCCTTCGCCTCCTTCGCCTTCGCCTCCTTCTCTTCCTTCGCTGCGGACACGCCGTGCGATTGCTCAGCCTCGCTCGCCGCAAGCCCGCCCGGCCCGGCGTCCGCCGCCGAATCGCCCGCCGCCGATCCCGCGTCTTGCGCCGTCAAGCCCGCCTTCTCGCTGCCCGGCTCCACGCCCAGCGCGCGCTGCACGTCGCGGAACCGCTCGCGGCGCTCGCCTTCTAGCGGCCCGGAAACCGTCGCGATGCGATACACCGCCGCGAGCAGCGCGCGGCGCGTCGGCATGTCGGGCACGAGCGCGGGCAGCGCCTCGATCGCCGCTTGCGGATCGAGTTGCACGACCGCGCCCTGGCGGCGCGCGGCCTCCTTGAGTTCGGCGATGGTGGGTTGCCGCTCGCCCAGATACTCGCGCGCGAGTTCGCGCATGCGCTGGAACGGCCGGTACTGCACCGTGTGCATTTCGTCGGTGAGATACGCGGCAATGCGCATGAACGCATCGACGAGCGAGCCCGTGGTGAGATGCGCGCGCGCCGCGCGCAAGCGCGACTGCGCGAGTTCCTTGCGCAGCATCGCGAGCGGCGGCGCGATCGGGTCGAGCGGCGTGTTGGGCGCCACGCCCACCCACGCCTGCACCCACGGCGCCGTATAAACGCTGTAGAACGTGCTCTCGACCCACGCATCGCGCGCGTCGCGATAGGCGTCCCAGGCAGCCTCGATGCTCGCCGAAGCCTGCTTTTCCAGCAGCGTGAACGGATTGTCGGGCGCCGCGGGCCTGCGATGCGCGCGCACCGCTTCGGCCACGGCGGGCAGCATGGCGAGCGCGGGATTCGCGTCGCTCAGCACGCCGCGCTCCACGCGCGAGGGCGTCGCCTCGCGAATCGCATGCGCCGTGAACGCATTGCTCGAAGCGCGCACGAACGGCGAAACGAACAGATCGTAAAGACGCTGATTGTTCTCCGCGATGCGGCGCACGACCTCGAACGGCTGCTCGTCGTCGCGGCCGTCGTCGAGCGCGAGAATGTCGTCGATGGTGCGGCGCTCGAAGTGAATCTCGTAGCGCCCTTCGAGCGCCTCGAGGCGCGCGGCGTCGGGCGTCGTGTCGCTGATCTTCGCCTCGTAGAGTCCCGGCGGCAGCACGTCGATGAGATCGAGCGCCGAAAATAGTTCGGTGTGCTCTTTATTCGCCACGCTCGCCGAAACGAAAATGCCCAGGTGTCCCACCTTGTCGTGCAGGCAATACACGATCACCTGCTCGTTCGCGACGATCTCGTCCACGCTCGCGTAAAGGTCGGGAATCCAGTTGAGCGCCTGTTGCGGCGGCGTGATGTTGTCGCCCCACGAAGCGAGCACGATGATCGGCGTGCGGATATTGCGCAGGTCCACCGGCGCGCGCGCGTGCTTCGCATAGACCTCGTTGCGCGTGAGGTGATTGCCGACGAACAGGTTCTGCACGATCCAGTCGATTTCGGCGCGATTCAACTGGAAGTGGCCGCCCCACCAGCGCTCGAATTCGAGAAAGCGCTCGCGTTCCGTATCGACTTTCGAATAGAGGCCGTAGAGCTTGCCCCAATACGTGTTGGCCGGATTGAGGTTTTCGAAGTTCTGCACCAGATGCGCGCCGTCGAAGCGTCCGTCGCCGAGATCGGCCGCGAACGACGACATCCACGTGCCGCCGAGCATGCCGCCCGAATAGCGCATGGGGTTCTTGCCGCGCACGCCGGCCCAGTACGAAAGCGGCGAGCCCGCGAGCATCAGCGGCCCGACCAGCGCGGGCGCGGAAGCGGCGAGCAGCGCGGCGGCCCAGCCGCCCTGGCAATTGCCGATCACGAACGGCAGGCCGTCGGACTCGGGATGCAATTCGCGCACGCGGCGCAGGAACACCGCTTCGGCCTTGCCGACCGATTCGATGGTCTGCGTGTCGCACGGCACCGGAAAGAACGTGACGAAGTAGACCGGATGCCCCTTGCGCAGCGCGATGCCCACTTCGCTGTCCATCTTGAAGCCCGCGATGCCGGGGCCGTGGCCCGCGCGCGGGTCGATCACGACGAACGGGCGCATGCGCGGGTCGGTGGGCGCATCGGCGTCGGGCTTGATGCGCAGGAGTGCGTAATTGCAGGGATCGTCGAGTTCGCGGCCGTCGGCGATCACGTCGTAGTCGAACGCGAGCACGGGCGGCATGCCGGCCTGCTCGTGCAGATACGTCTGGTTGCCGCGCTCGCGCAGCACGTCGAGAAACAGCACGCCGCGCTGCCATGCGTCGAACAGGTAATCGTAGAGCGGCTGCGCGGCGGCGGGCGCGAGCGGCTCGGCCTGCCTTGCCGCGCGGGCGCCCGCACCGTCGCCCTTGCCGGCGGCGCCTTCGGCCGCGGCGTGGACGGCGGCGGCCGTCCCGGTGAGCGAGGTCGCGGGCGTCATGGCGTTGCGAGGCGCGGCGGCGAAGGGCCAGAACGGCGTGAACGTCGGCAGCGACGAAAGCGACGCGAAGGGCCAGAAAGGCGCGCCGGCGTCGAGCGTCGGCAGGAACGAAAACGGAGAAGGCGACGAAACCAGCGGCGACGAGAAAGACTGCGGAGTGGAAACTGCCACGAGACGAATCTCCTTTAAGGGAGCGCGGGGAACGCGGGTGCCGCAGGCGGCGGCTGCGTCGAACCGGTGCGGCGCGCGACGCGGGCGAAGGCGGCGCGCGTCGCGATCGGGCGCACGGGCCAGGCGAACCGCGAGCCGTACGGAAAACGGCGAAGCGACGCGACTTGCGAAGCGGCGAAGCGGCGAAGCGGCGAAGCTTCGAAACGACGAAGCGACGCAGCGGCGAAGCAACGAAGCGGCGCGACCTGCGAAGCGGCGAAGCAACGCGACTTACGAAGCGTCGAAGCAACGAAGCAACGAAGCAACGAAGCAACGAAGTGCAGCATGAACCATCGCACGCGAAAACAGCCACGCGGCTGCTCAAGCCGCCCAAGCCGCCCAAGCCGCAACCCCAGCGCAAATCGCTCGGGCCGCGACATTTCACGCCGAAGCCACGTTCGAGCCGCGCAAGCCCGCCCTTCACGGCGCACGCGCCGCACCATGCTGCACTGCGGCATCTCAAAATCTAGGCAGCGCGCGCCCGAAAGTCAAGGCGCGCGAGCGCCGCCCGTCGGCCGCCAGATTCAGCGCCGATCATCGCGCCGCGCCGTGAACGAAGCGTGACAAGCGCGAGCGGCCTGCCTGCGTCACGATGCCGCCTACAAATCGCGTGCAGGTTTCTGACCAGCCACATCGCACTGGACTACACTGTTAGCGCCTTGCGCGCCGCAGCAATCCGCTCGTTCTTCCTGCCTGGATTTCGTCTGGAGTCCGTCATGACCGCATCGCCCGACAAATATTCGGTTCTGCTCGCCCGTTGCGGCGGGCTCGCGCCCGTGCCCACGGCCGTCGCGCATCCGTGCGACGTTGCCTCGCTCGCCGGCGCGCTCGACGCCGCCAATCTGGGCTTGATCGTGCCGATCCTCGTCGGCCCGGAGGCGAAGATTCGCGCCGTGGCCGAGGAAGCCGACCTGCGCCTCGACGGCGTCCGGATCATCGACGCGCCGCACAGCCACGCCGCCGCCGCGCGCGCCGTGCTCGCGGTGCGCGAAGGCGAGGCCGAACTGCTCATGAAAGGCAGCCTGCACAGCGACGAACTGTTGCACGAAGTCGCGCTGGGCGCGAACGGCCTGCGCACCGAGCGCCGCCTTTCGCATGTGTTCGCGATGGACGTGCCCTCGTATCACAAGCCGCTTTTCATCACCGACGCGGCCGTCAACATCTTCCCGAAGCTGGCCGACAAAGCCGACATCGTGCGCAACGCCATCGAACTCGTGCAGGCGCTCGGCATCGGCACGCCCAAGGTCGCCATTCTCGGCGCGGTGGAAACGGTCTCCGACAAGATGCCTTCGACCATCGACGCCGCCGCGCTCTGCAAGATGGCCGACCGCGGCCAGATCGTCGGCGGCCTGCTCGACGGCCCGCTTGCGTTCGACAACGCCATCAGCGCCGAAGCCGCGCGCATCAAGGGCATCCGCTCGCCGGTCGCGGGCGACCCCGACATCCTGCTCGTGCCCGACCTCGAAGCGGGCAACATGCTCGCCAAACAGCTCACCTTTCTCGCGGGCGCCGAAGCGGCCGGCATCGTGCTCGGCGCCCGCGTGCCCATCATCCTCACGAGCCGCGCCGACAGCGTGCGCTCGCGCATCGGCAGTTGCGCGATTGCCGTGCTGGTCGCGCACGCGCGGCGCGCGCGCAAAGCCACGGAGATCCTGTGAATCACGCTCATGACGGACACAGCTTGCCCGGCCACGTCGTGCTGGTGGTGAACGCGGGCTCGTCGAGCATCAAGTGCTCGGTGTATCGCGTGATCGAGGATGCGGGCGTGGAAGGCGGCGCGCGCGCGATTCACGGCGCGGGCGGCCAGATCGAGGGCATCGGCGTGGCGCCGCGCGTGGTCGCGCACATGGCGGACGGGCGGCTGATCGTCGACGAAAAATTCCCGGTCGCGCAAGTCGCCGACCACGACGCCGCCTTTCGCCTGCTGCGCCTCGTGCTCGCCGTGGGTTTGCGCGACACGCCGCCCGCGGCGATCGGCCATCGCGTCGTGCATGGCGGCGCGCAATACCGCGAAGCCGTGCTGATCGACGACAAGGTGATCGGCGATCTCGACGCCCTCACGCCGCTCGCGCCCTTGCACCAGCCGCACAATCTCGCGGCCATTCGCGCGGTGCGGCTCGCCGCGCCCGAGTTGCCGCAGGTCGCATGTTTCGACACGGCGTTTCACGCGACCAACGGCATCATGGCGCAACTGTTCGCGCTGCCGTATCACTTCTACGACGAAGGCATTCGCCGCTACGGCTTTCACGGTCTCTCGTACGAATACATCGCGAAGCATCTGCATCAAGTGGCGCCCGAAATCGCGCGCGGGCGGCTCGTGGCCGCGCATCTCGGCAACGGCGCGAGCCTGTGCGCGATGCACGACGGCAAGAGCGTGGAAACCACCATGGGCCTCACCGCGCTAGACGGCTTGCCGATGGGCACGCGCAGCGGCGCGATCGACGCGGGCGCGGTGCTCTGGATGATGGCGCGCGGCATGGACTATCACGCGATCGAAAAACTGCTTTATCAGGAGTCCGGATTAAAAGGGCTTTCGGGCGTGAGCAGCGACATGCGCGAACTGCTCGCGAGCGACGCGGATCGGGCGAAGCTCGCGATCGACTTCTACACGTATCGCATCGCGCAGGAAGTGGGCAAGCTCGCAACCGTGCTGGGCGGCCTCGACGGCCTCGTGTTCACGGGCGGGATCGGCGAACATGCCGCGCCGGTTCGCGCGCGGGTGTGCGAGCGCCTTGCGCCGCTGTTCGGCGTGACGCTCGATGCCGAAGCCAACCTCAAGGCGAACGCCGGCGGCCAGGAACGCGTGAGCGCGCGCGACAGCCGCGTGCCGGTGTTCGCCGTGCCCACCGACGAGGAAGGCATGATCGCGCTGCACACGGCGCGCCTGTTGCGCACCGCGCCCGCGCACTGAAGCCGCGCCGGCGCGCGTCAGGCGAACGCCGGTCCGCTCGCGTCGAACGCCTCGTCGCGCAGGCGCGCGGGCGCGGCGCCATGCACGAGCGTATCGACGAAATACCTCGCGCGCGGCCACGGCCCGAAACCGGCCGCCGTGTTGATATGCCCCGCGTCGCCGAGATTCACGAATGCGCTGCCCAACTGCTGCGCGAGCGTGCGCGCGCCTTCGAGCGGCATCCACGGATCGGTTTCGCTGCCGATCAGAATCGACGGCACCGCGAGCTTCGCGGCCTCGAACAGCCCGGCGAAGCGAAACTTTTCCGGGCTCGCGGGCGCGACGAACAGCACGCCGACGATATCGGCGTCCAGCACGCCTCGCAGCAACGCATGCGCCGCGACGAGGCAGCCGAAGCTGTGCGCCGCCAGCAGAAACGGGCCGCGCTCGGCGGCGAGACAGTTGGCGAGCGCCGCGCTCCAGACCGCGAGATCGGGCGCGTCCCAGTCGTCCTGCCCGGCGCGCAGCGAGCGCGCGAACTGGCGTTCGAGCCAGCTTTGCCAATGCGCGCCGTCGCTGCCGTGCAAACCGGGCACGGTGACGAGGCGGGGCGGCCAACGCGTTTGCGCGCACGAAAGCATGATTTTTTCCTCGCTGAATCATGGCGTGATTCGATTGTGGCGTTCGCGGGCCTCGGGCCGAACCAATTTTTTTTGCTTAGCTATTTCGCGGCCGCGCCGCAACGGCATCGGGAGAAAACCGCGCGGCGGGCGCGGGCCCGAAAACGTAGAATGTGACCCATGCCCAGTTTTTTGCGCCTCGCCCCATGAAAATCCTGTTCTGGCTCCCGCAAGCCGATGCGTCCGCGTGGCTGCACGGCCTCGCGCGCGCCCTGCCCGACGCCGAATTGCGCGAATGGCAGCACGGCGACACGGCCCCCGCCGACTACGCGGTCGTCTGGCAGCCGCCGCGCGAAGTGTTCGCCGCGCCGGGCCTGCGCGCGATCTTCAACCTGGGCGCGGGCGTGGATGCGATCCTCGCGCACGAACGCGAAGCGCCGGGCACGCTGCCCGCGAACGCGCTGCTCGTGCGCCTCGAAGATTCGGGCATGGGCTCGCAAATGGCCGAATACGTGCAGCACGCGGTGCTGCGCTATCTGCGCCGCTTCGACGAGTACGCGCTCGCGCAGGCGCGCCGCGAATGGCATGTGCTCGCGCCGCATCCTCGCGAGACCTTCACCGTGGGCGTGCTCGGGCTCGGCGTGCTGGGCGCGCAGGTCGCGCGCGCGGTGGCGTCGCTGGGCGTGCCGGTGCGCGGCTTCGCGCGCAGCGCGAAGACGCTGGACGGCATCGAGACCTTTTCGGGCGCGCTGCACGGCCCGCAATTCGACGCGTTTCTCAGCGAGGTCAAGCTGCTCGTGAACCTGCTGCCCGCCACGCCCGACACCGAAAACGTGCTCGACGCGCGCACCTTCGGCAAACTCGCGCGCGGCGCGTATCTCGTGAACGTCGCGCGCGGCACGCATCTGGCCGAAGCCGACCTGCTCGACGCACTCGAACGCGGCACGCTCGCGGCCGCCACGCTCGACGTATTTCGCGAGGAGCCGCTGCCCGCCGACCATCCGTTCTGGCGCGAGCCGCGCATCACGATCACCCCGCATAGCTCCGCGCTCACCTTGCGCGACGAAGCCATCTCGCAGATCGCCGACAAGATCGGCGCGCTCGCGCGCGGCGAAGCGGTGAGCGGCGTGGTACACGTGCAGCGCGGCTACTGAACACGCCCTTATCAGACAGACACAGCAGGAGACGAACATGGCCTTACCGAACGCAGTGAAAATCGTCGAAGTCGGTCCGCGCGACGGCTTGCAGAACGAAAAGGAATTCGTTGCCACCGCAACCAAGATCGAACTCGTGAACCGTCTGTCGAAAGCGGGCTTTCCCAACATCGAGGCCGCTTCGTTCGTTTCGCCGAAATGGGTGCCGCAGATGGCCGACGGCGCCGACGTCATGGCCGGCATCGAGCGGCGCGCGGGCACGATCTATTCGGTGCTCACGCCGAACCTGCGCGGCTTCGAAGGCGCACTGGCCGCGCGCGCCGACGAAATCGTGATTTTCGGCGCGGCCAGCGAGGCGTTTTCGCAGAAGAACATCAACTGCTCCATCGCCGAAAGCATCGAGCGTTTCGCGCCCGTTGCGCAAGCCGCGAAAGAACACGGCGTGCGCATTCGCGGCAGCGTGTCGTGCGCGCTCGGCTGCCCGTATCAGGGCGAAGTGCCGGTGGCTTCGGTCGTCGACGTGGTGGAGCGCTTCGCCGCGCTCGGCTGCGACGAGATCGACATTGCCGATACCATCGGCGTGGGCACCGCGAAGCGCGTACACGAAGTGTTCGCGGCCGTCACGCAGGCGTTCCCGCGCGAGCGGCTTTCGGGCCACTTCCACGACACCTATGGCCAGGCGCTCGCGAACATCTACGCGGCGCTCGAAGAAGGCATCGCGATCTTTCATGCTTCGGTGGCCGGGCTGGGCGGTTGCCCGTACGCGAAGGGCGCGACCGGCAACGTCGCGACCGAGGACGTGCTGTATCTGATGAACGGCCTCGGCATTCGCACCGGCATCGACCTCGATCAGGTCGTCGCCGCCGGCGACTTCATCTCGAACGCGATCGGCCGCGCGAACGTCTCGCGCGCGGGCAAGGCGCTGCTGGCGAAAGCGCGCAGCGAAGCCGCGTGCGCCTGAATCCGCGGAATCCGCGCTTCCACATCCATTCGATCGGCAGTCCGAAGGAAAACGATTCATGACCGAAACCCTCGCTACCCACTCCGGCAATCTCGACGATCTGCCCGATTCCGCGCGCCGTGTCGCGCTGCTGCTGCGCGAGCGCGGCCACGCCAAGCCCGTGGTGATGCTGCCCGAAACCGGCAAGACCTCGGCCGAAGCCGCCGCGGGCCTTGGCTGCGAAGTCGCGCAAATCGCCAAGTCGATCCTGTTTCGCCGCCGCAAGGACGATGCGCCCGTGCTCGTGATCGCGAGCGGAGCGAATCGCGTCGACGAAAAGAAGGTCGCCGCGCATGTGGGCGAAATCGGCCGCGCCGACGCGAAGTTCGTGCGCGAGAAAACCGGCTATGCGATTGGCGGCGTGTGCCCGATCGGCCACGCCACGGCGCCCGTCACGCTGATCGACGCCGATCTTCTCGCGCTCGACAGCCTGTGGGCCGCCGCCGGTCATCCGCATGCGGTGTTCAATCTTTCGCCGCGCGAACTCGTTGCGCTGACCGATGCGCCGGTGGTGGACGTCGCGTTGCGCGACGCGTGAGCGCCTTGCCCCGCACGCCGATGAGCACGCCCTCGCCCTGCATCAACATCTGCCGCATGAACGCGCGGACGGGCTTGTGCGAGGGCTGCCTGCGCACCATCGACGAGATCGCGTCGTGGTCCGCACTCGACGACGAAGCGAAGCGCGCCGTGTGGGACGCCATCGAAGCGCGCCACGCGCAATGGCTCGCGCGAAATCAGTCAGCACAACCAGGAGATTTGCCATGAATGCGCCCGCGCGCGTCGTGACGATCGGCGAGACGTGCCGCTCGACGCTCGCGCTCACGCCCGAGTCGGTGAAATCGTTCACGCTGCTCGTGAACGACCTCAACCCGCTCCATCTCGACGATGCCTACGCGGCGCAAAGCCGCTTCGGCGGCCTGATCGCCTCGGGCACGCAGCCCACGGCGCATTTCATGGCGCTGCTCGCCACGCATTTCTCGCAATACGCGCAACCGCTCGGGCTCGAATTCGACATCAAGCTCAAGCGCGCCGCCTATGCCACCGACGTCATCACGTTCGAATGGCGCGTGCAAGAAGCGTACTGGAAACCGAGCCTGAACGGCGATCTCGTGAAGCTCTCGGGCGAGGCCAGAAACCAGCACGGCGCGACGCTCGTCGTGGGCCACGCGACCATTCTCGTCATGCCGAAACCCACGCACGCCGCGCACTGACATGAGCACCGTGCCTGCCGCTTCGTCTGCTTCCTTGCCCGCGCCCCTGCCTGCCTCCCTGCGCGTGTTCGAGCGCGGCTGGCTCTCGTCGAACAACGTGCTGATGATCGACGAACACCGCACGGCGCTCGTCGATACGGGCTACGCCACGCATGCGGAGCAAACGCTCGCGCTCGTGCGGCACGCGCTCGATCATGGCGGCAACCGGCGCGCGCTCGATCTCATCGTCAACACCCATCTGCACTCGGATCACTGCGGCGGCAACGCGCGTTTGCAAGCGCAATGGCCCGCGTGCGCCACGCTCGTACCGGCCGCCGGCGCGAGCGCCGTGCGCGAGTGGGACGAAGCGCGCCTCACGTTTCGCGCGACGAGCCAGACCTGCGAGCGCTTTGGCTTTACCGGCACGCTCGCGGCGGGCGACCGGCTCACGCTCGGCGGCTTCGAATGGCAGGCGATCGGCGCGCCGGGCCACGATCCCGATTCGCTGATGCTCTACGCCGCCGAGCCACGCGTGCTCATCAGCGCCGACGCGCTCTGGGAAAACGGCTTCGGCGTGATCTTTCCCGAACTCGACGGCGCGAGCGGTTTCGCCGAACAGCACGCGGTGCTCGAAGCCATCGCGCAACTCGACATCGGCACGGTGATTCCCGGTCACGGCGCGCCGTTCGCGAACGTGGGCGCCGCGCTCGAGCGGGCGTTCTCGCGCCTCGCGTGGCTGCGCGCCGATCCCGCGCGCAACGCCAGGAACGCGCTCAAGGTGCTGATCGTGTTCAAGCTGCTCGAAGTGCGCGCGATGAGCTTCGACGCGCTGGAAGCGCTGGTCGGCGAGGCGTCGATGCTGCGCGCCGCCGCCGCGCAACTGGCGCCGCGCGCGGCGTGGCCCGCGCTGCTGCGCGGCCTGGCGGCGGAACTCGTGAAGAACGGCGTGCTCGTCGCCAACGGCGATCGGCTCGAAGTGCCCGTTTCGGCGGTAAAAGTTTCGTAACCGGCGCTATCGCGGACGAAAAAAAACGCTCGTCCGTTTCCGGGCGAGCGAATTAGCTCTGACGTGATCAAACTGTCGAGCGCATGATACTCGCGCAAAAAATGGCGCAGCATCGGTGATTTCCCTAAAAATTACGGACGTTCGCGGCGAATGACTTCGCCATGCGACTTCGCGGATTACTCTCGCCGATTTATTTCGGATTCCCGATCAATAGCCGAGATGCAGCCGCAGCAGCTCGAACAGGTGCGAGCACAGATACAGCCCGAGCCCGATCGCGCCGCCGATCACCGTGCCGTTCACGCGTATTTCCTGCAAGTCCTTGCCGATCTTCAATTCGATGAGCCGCGCCGTGTCGCGCGTGTCCCAGTTGCGCACGGTGTCGCGAATGTGATGCGTGAGATAGCGCGCGAAATCGGGCGCCATGGCGCGCGCGGCGTCTTCGAGATGCGCGTTGATCGAGGCGCGCAACGCCGCGTCGGCGGCCAGCGTTTCGCCGAGCCAGCGCCCCGTCGCGGCCACTTTCGCGTGCAGCGACGAATCCTCGCGCGCGAGGTCGTCGCGCAGCCACGCGCGCAGGCTGTCCCACAGTTCGCGCGTGTAGTCGTTGAGCGCGCTGCCTTCGCGCAGACTCGCCTTCAGTTCCTCGCCCTTGCGCAAGAACGCGGGATCGCTCTTGAGCTGCACGATGAGCTTGTCGACCACTTCGTCGAACTTCTGCCGCAAATGATGCTCGCGGTCCTCGCTCACCTGGAGCAGCAGGCGGTTCACCGCGCTTTCCAGCACGCGCGCGCCGCTTTCGCCGATCCACTCCGAGGGCAGAAACTTCTCCGTCTTCGGAAACTCGCCCTTCAGGCCGTCGACGATACGCGCCGCCACGAACGTGCGCGTGCCTTCGTCGCGCAACAGCGCGCCGAGCTGATCGAGCATCTGGTCGAGCAATTCCTGGTGACGGCCGTCTTTCGTGAGCGTGTCGAGCAGCGCGCCCGCCGACTTCGAGAGATCGACGCGCGCGAGCGCCGCGTGCAGGCCGTCGCGGATGAACGCCTGAATGCGCGCGTCGTCGGTGAAGCCGAGCACGCCCGACATCATGCGCACCGCGTAGCCGCCGAGATGGCGCGCGTTTTCTGGCGCGGCGAGCCACACGGCCAGCCGCTCGACGGGATCGTGACGGCGGATCAGCCCGACGAGCGAGCCGACGTCGAGAAACTTGTCGCGCACGAACACGGCGAGTTCGTCGGCGATGCGGTCCTTGTTGCGCGGAATCACGCCCGTGCGCGCGGAAACGAACGGAATGGGCACGCGCCGGAACAGCGCGACCACGGCGAACCAGTCGGCGAGCGCGCCCACCATCGCGGCTTCGCTCACGGCTTTTACCCCGTCGATCACGAGGCCGGGCGGCGAAAGCGCGGTGCCGACGAACACGATGGCCGCGACGATCAGCAGCAGCAGCGCGCGGCGCTTGGCGCGCGCGAGTTCGGCTTCGTCGCGGGAAGAGGTCGAGGCGGGAGATTCGTGCGGGGGCGTCATGCGCTGGGCGTGGCGGGTGGGCATCGCCACATTATGCGGCCGGGGCGCGAATGGCTTTGCGCCAGCGCACGGCGGGGGACCGTTGCGGGGGCGCTGCGAGATCGCTGTTCGGTTGGCCGCGCAGTTTGGCCGCGCAGTTTGGTCGCGCCGTTTGCCGTTTGCCGTTTGCCGTTTGCCGTTTGCCGTTCAAGGCACAACGCGCCGAAGGGTTCTACCGAATGCTTCGGCGAACGGCTCGCACCGCGTCCGCATCGCGTCGTCTGTCGCGTCGCTCGCCGCATGGCTCGCCACGAAACCGTCCGCTTGCCCGACCGCCGCCCAAACCGCGCGCCCGGCCTCCAGCCTCCACTCAGCGCTCGGTCGTCTCGAAGAAAGCCAGCATTTCCTCCACGAGCGCGTCGCTCGCCTCCTCGGGAATGTAGTGGCCGCACGGCAGCGCGCGGCCGCTCACGTCGCGCGCGACCTTGCGCCATTCCGCGAGCGGGTCGAAGCAGCGCTCGATCACGCCTTGCTCGCCCCACAGCACGCGCAGCGGGCACGCGACCTTGTTGCCGCGTTCGAGATCGGCGCGATCGTGTTCGAGGTCGAGGGTGGCCGAAGCGCGATAATCCTCGCACATCGCATGCACCGCGCCCGGCTGGCGCAGCGCGGCGCGATACGCGTCGAGCGCGTCGGGCGAGAACGGCGCGAGACCCGCGTGGCGGCTGCCCATCACGCGCTCGATATAAACGTCGGGGTTCGCCGCGATCAGCGTTTCCGGCAGCGGCTCGGGCTGGATCAGGAAAAACCAGTGGAAATAGAGCGTGGCGAACTCGCGGTCGGTTTGCTCGTACATGGCGAGCGTGGGCGCGATGTCGAGCAGCATCAGCCGTTCGACGGCTTGCGCATGATCGAGCGCCATGCGATGCGCGACGCGCGCGCCGCGATCGTGCGCGCAAACCAGAAAGCGCTCGAAGCCGAAGTGGCGCATGACCTCGACCTGATCCGCGGCCATCGCGCGTTTCGAATACGCCGCATGGCTCGCGTCGCCAGGCGGTTTGGACGAGGCGCCGTAGCCGCGCAGGTCGGTGGCGGTCACGGTGAAGTGCCGCGCGAGCGCGTCCGCGCAGCGATGCCAGATCACGTGCGTTTGCGGATGGCCGTGCAGCAACAGGAGCGGCGGGCCGTCGCCGCCTTTCACTCCGCAGATGTCGACGCCGCTCGCGGTGCGAACGCTGAAGGGCTGGAATCCATCGAAGGGCATGGCGCGGGTCTCTTCGGCTTGTTGGTCTCCCGACATTGTATGAGCGCCGCGCGCGGCGCCGGCGGCTTTCGGGTCCGCCGGCGTAGAAACCGAACACTCACTCCAATGTCCCGGCCGCCGTGCCGCGCCAACCTGCGGCCTATAATCGAACGATCGTTAGCAAAGGCGTGCGACGCGCCCGCCAATGCCGCAGCGCGGGCCGAAACCGGCGGTCGCGTCCGCGCCGGAGCGCGTCGCCACCTTCGAAACCGCGCCGCCGCCGCGCAACACCGCGCAACCCAAGCCGCCCGCGCTTCGCTCGCGGGCCTCACACGGAGACTTCTCACATGGCATTGCCCGCCGTCCTGCAAAACCTCGCGCTGCCCGTCGTGGCCTCGCCGATGTTCATCGTCAGCTATCCCGATCTGGTGCTCGCGCAGTGCAAGGCGGGCATCGTCGGTTCGTTTCCGGCGCTCAACGCGCGCCCGGCCGAGCTGCTCGGCGAATGGCTCACGCAGATCCAGGCTGAACTCGCCGCCCACAAGGCCGCGAACCCCGACGCCGTGATCGGCCCCATCGCCGTGAACCAGATCGTGCATCAGTCGAACGCGCGGCTCGAACACGACGTGCGCGTGTGCGTCGAGCACAAGGTGCCGATCTTCATCACGAGCCTGCGCGCGCCGCCTAGGGAACTGCTCGACGCCGTACACAGCTACGGCGGCATCGTGCTGCACGACGTCATCAATCTGCGCCACGCGGGCAAGGCGCTCGAAGCGGGCGTGGACGGGCTGATTCTCGTCGCGGCGGGCGCGGGCGGCCATGCGGGCACGACTTCGCCGTTCGCGCTGGTTGGCGAGGTGCGCCGCCTGTTCGACGGGCCGATCGTGCTTTCGGGCGCGATCGCCAACGGCGGCTCGATTCTGGCCGCGCAGGCGATGGGCGCCGATCTCGCCTACATGGGCACGCGCTTCATCGCGACGCGCGAGGCGCATGCGGTGGACGCGTACAAGCACGCGATCGTCGAAGCCAAGGCCGCCGACATCGTCTACACGAATCTTTTCACGGGCGTTCACGGCAACTACATTCGCGAAAGCATCGTGAACGCCGGGCTCGATCCCGAAGCGCTGCCCGAATCGGACAAGTCGAAGATGGACTTCGGCGCGGGCAGCTCGAAGGCGAAGGCGTGGAAGGACGTATGGGGCGCGGGCCAGGGCGTCGGCCTGATGGACGACGTGCCGTCCGTCGCGGAACTCGTCGCGCGCCTGAAACGCGAGTACGACGAAGCGAAAACGCGGCTGGGCGTGGGCGCGCGGTAAGGCGCGTCCGGCGGGTGAAGCGGCGACGAAGCGGCGGCAAAAGGACAATAGCGCGGCGATAAAGCAGCGATGCGTGCAGTAATTTCAAGCTGCATTAACGCGTACTAACGCCGCATCCACGCCGCACTAACGCTGCACCCATGCGGCAACAATCGCGGCATCGTGCGGAACACCGGCGTCAACCTGCTTGCGCGCGCATCCACGCCGTACCAACGCCGCATCCATGCCGCACCCATGCCGCAACAATCGCGGCATCGTGCGGAACGCCAGCGTCACCCGGCTTGCGCGCGCCTCCACGCCGCACCAACCGCCGCATCCAGGCCGCATCCACCGCAAAAACCGCGGCATCGCGCGGAACGCCAGCGTCACCCGGCTTGCGCGCGGCCTCCACGCCGTACCAACGCCGCGCCCAAGCCGCACCCACCGCAAAAACCGCGGCATCACGCGGAACACCGGCGTCACCCGGCTTGCGCGCGCGCCGCCGCCGCGCGTATCGCCGCCACGTCCGGCCACAGCGCGTGACCGGAAAATCGCGCGGCCAGAAAATCCACGAACGAGCGCACCTTCGCCGAAAGATGGCGGCGGCTCGCGTACACGGCGTAAATCGGCAACTCGCGCGGCGGCAGCGCGTCCACGAGCAGCGGCACGAGGCGGCCTTCGGCGATGTCGTCGCCGATCACCTCGGTGCCGAGCATCGAAAGCCCGCCGCCTTGCAGCACGACCACGCGCATGGCTTCGAGATGATTGACGATGAGGTTGCCGCCCGGCTTCGTCTTCGCGCTTTCGGCGCCCGCGTGATCGGCGAACAGCGCGAGTTCCTGCGCCGAAGCGCCCGCGTATTGCACGAAGCGGTGGCGCGCGAGATCGGCGACGTTCTTCGGCATGCCGTGTCGGCGCAAATAGTCGGGCGCGGCGCACAGCACGATATGCGCGCTCGCGAGCGGCCGCGCGATCAGCGACGACGACTTCAGCCCCGAAGGCGCGGCGCGAATCGCCACGTCGAAGCCTTCGTCGATCAGTTCCACCACGCGGTCGGACAACGTGATGTCGACGGTCACTTGCGCGAACTCGGCCGCGTAATCGGCCACGGCGCTCATCACGTGCCGCAGCCCGAACGCCGTCAGCGACGACACGCGCAGCCGCCCTTGCGGCACCACGCTCGCCGCGCCCACGACCTGCGCGGCTTCGTCGAGTTCGGTGAGCGCAAGCGCCACGCGCTCGTAGTATTCGCGGCCCGCTTCGGTCGGCGCGACGCGGCGCGTGGTGCGGTTCAGCAGGCGCGCGCCGAGCTGCTGCTCCAGATGCGCGACGTGCTTGCTCGCCATCGCCGCCGACATGCCCATGCGCTCCGCCGCCGCGACGAAACTGCCCGCCTCCACCACCTGGCGGAACGTTTTCATGCTGACGAGGGTATCCATCGCGCGCCTTTCGATCTCAATGGGAGGGAATCAATCGGCGTTATTTTGCGCGGTTTATCAAATGCCGGTAGGCAAACGCGCATTCGCCCGTCGAACGCGGACGATAAAAAACCCCGCGCCGCTTCACGCGGGCGCGGGGTTTCGAAGGCGGCGAGCGCGCTTAGAACTTCGCGCGAATGCCGACGCCGTAGGTCATGCCGCTCGACATGTTGTCGTAGTGGTCGTACATGTAGGCCGCATAGAGGTCGGTGCGCTTGGAGAGCGCGTAGTCGTAGCCGATGGCGGCCGTCTGGTGCGTCTGGTTCAGGCCGCCCGTGTCGCGCGAGTACGCGTACGAGGCCATTGCCGTGCCCGGCCCGACCGGCACCGAAACGCCGCCTTGCGCCGTGTTCACGTGGAAGCTGCCGATGTCTTCCCAGTTCGCCGTGTACATGTACTGGCCGAAGAACTTCACGTACTTGAGATCGTACGAAAGGCCGACTTGCGCGACGCCCTGGCTCTTGATGCCGACGACGGTCGCGTCGCCGCTCACGATGCTGCCGATGTCGCCCGGCGTGTTGTTGAAGTTCACGTACTGATACACGGCCGTGGCCGCGAACGGGCCGTGGAAGTACAGCGCCTGAACGCTCCACTTCTTCTGGCCGTTCTCGCCCGCCTGGTTGCCGAACGCGTACATGGCCGAGCCCGACAGACCGTTGAAGTTCGGCGTCGAATACTGCACGGCGTTGTTCCAGCCCGAGTCGCCGATCACGCCCTGGTCGGTCGTGTAGGTCGGGAACGTCGAAAGGCCGAGGTACACGTGGTACACCATCGGCGAGAACGTGTACGAGTCGATGAACGGGTTGAAGAGAATCGTCGAGACGAACAGTTGCGTCGTCAGGCGGCCCGCCGTGAGCGTGCCGTACGGCGACTCGAGGCCGACGTATGCGTTGCGCGCGAAGAACGTGTCGCCGGTGAAGCGGCCGTAGTTGCCGTTCTGTGCGCGGAAGAAGCTTTCGAGGGTGAAGATCGCCTTGTAGCCGCCGCCGAGGTCTTCGGAGCCCTTCAAGCCCCAGTACGACGTCGACATGCCGCCGCCGCCCACGTTCCACGCCGTCTGGCTGCCGGGGAAGCGCGTGGCGCCGACCCATTCGTCGACCTGACCGTAGAGCTGGACGCTCGACTGCGCAAATGCCGACGACGATGCGGCGGCAAGAACGGCGGCGATCGCACTCGCCTTCAGGGTGGTGCGCAGCGCGCGGCTCTTGGTGGTGTTCATGGGTTCTCCAGTCTTTGTCAAAAAAAGTAGGCGGCTTGGCTTGAGGCCTTGTTTATCGTCGTTCGCAGTGGGGGGCCGCTTTCCAGATCGTTTTGGGCAGGTCCATCTTTGCGGACCATTTTTACGGTCAAAAATATTGGGTGTTATCGCCGGTATATCGGCGGGAATAGTTTGTCGCGGAAAAAACCTGTCTATTCCCTCTTCCGGCCCCGTTGCGCCGCGTCGCAGCACGCCGTTCGATGCGCCGTGGGCCCGCGCGGGCGGGCATTCTGCCGGAACTCGCGAGGCGTGAATGACGCGCCGCCGTAACGAAGTCGAGATTTGATGACGAAAGGCTTATGTATGACGAGAGATTTCCAAAAAAGTGTGGTATCCACGCGTCAAATTACGGCCGAGGCGCCGGCGAGGGCGCGTGAACGGCGTTGCGGATGGGCAATACGGGGAGGCGCGCGATGCGGCTAAAGCGCGGGCGCGAAAGGAATGTGTAAAGCGGGGATCGGGGCGCGCACGGTTAAGGCTCCACGTTGCGGAGCCGGGTCGCGAAATCGAGCGGAGGAGCGAAGCCGTGTGAAGCCGTGTAAAGCCGGTGCGAAGCTATTTGCGGAGCCGGGTTACGGCCCCACGGCGGCGTCGAATCACAGCGCGCATTGCGCGGCGCGGATTCAATCGCGCGACTTCACGATGCGAATAGCGGGACTCAGTTGCGGTACGGCGAAGGCATCGGCGGGCGCGGCACGTCGCCGCCGCCGCGCTGGAGCGGACGGAACGCGGCGCGTTCTTCGTTGTAGCGCGCAACATCTTCGCGGATCGAACCCGCGCGCACCGGAGAATCGGCCGGAGGATGCGGAACCTGGCGCGTTTCGGCGCTCACCGGCGTGATGGGATTGCCGCCGCCGCGCGCGTTGCCGCCGCTGCCGCCGTTCCCATAGCCGTTTCCATAGCCGTTCCCGTAGCCGTTTCCATAGCCATCGCCGAAACTGCCGTAAGACGCACCGCCGTAATGACGCACGGCCGGCGCGCCTTCCACGGCGCCTTGCCATGTGCCTGCCGCGCGGGCGCCGCGTTCGCGATGACCGCTTTGGTCGGCAACACGCACGCGCGACGGCGCGCGCGTGGCTTGGTCGCCGGGCACGCGCGACGGCGCGCGCATGGCTTGGTCGCCGGGCACGCGCGGGCTGAACACGGCGCTGTGGACATTGCCCGCGCCGCTCATGACGCCGCGCATCGGATAACCGGTATTGCCGCCGCGCGCGCCGCCGCCCCAGCCGGGCATCGAACGCATTTCGGGCGCGCGCGCGAATCCGCCTCCGCCGCGAGCGGAAAAAGCGGGGTGGGCATGGACCAATACCGCGAAGGACGCCAGTCCGGCGCCCAGAACCCATCGTCCCAGTTTTGACAACCCTGCGTGCATTGTGACGTTTCACCTGCCCGACGATCCGCATGGCGGCGCGCCACTCGGGCCATGGCGCGCCATTGCTGGAAGGCCGCCACGCGCCGCAGGTTGCGGATCAGCGGTGCAGGACCGCAGTGCGTAACGATTGCCGGCGCAACGGCCGGCACATTCCTTTCACGGTAATTTATGGGCGCCCCGGATAGGTGTCGAGCCAAAAAGTGTTATGCCGCCCGAACGGTTGTAACACCATGTTACTGCACGGTTTTTTGGTATCGAATGGGCTCTGTCGCAGGGCCGGAAGGCCCGCTGCGCGAGGCTTTCAGGACCGCGCGCGCGACGGTCTGAAAGTATGAAGAATGGCCGGAGTTTCGCGTCTTGTGGATGTTCCGGCTGCGCCGGGAACGGGCCTCGCGAGTTCGCTCGTCAAGACACGGAAGCTGCATTTAATTTCGCAATACATTCTGCTTTATCATTAATCAATGCTTCAAATGAATTTGCTTTTTCAATCGTCCTGCGCGGACAATAGCGTTTTGCATCTGCAACCTCGTTTTCGACCGCGCGCTGCGCTCGCGCCCCGCGCGCCCGAGTCGCGCATTAGAGATACGTCCGATGGCCCGCCCGAAATTCCTGCCCGATAACTTCACGCTGTGCCTCGTCGGCACGGTGATTCTTGCGAGCCTGCTGCCCGTTCACGGTCAGGCCGCCACCGCATTCAACTGGCTCACCAATATCGCGGTCGGGCTGCTGTTCTTCCTGCATGGCGCGAAGCTCTCGCGCGAAGCGATCGTCGCGGGCGCCACGCACTGGCGCCTGCATCTGGTCGTGCTCGCGAGCACTTTCGTGCTGTTTCCGGTGCTGGGCCTCGTGCTCAAGCCGGTGCTTTCGCCGCTCGTCACGCCCGCGCTCTACGCCGGCGTGCTGTTCCTCTGCACGCTGCCTTCCACGGTGCAGTCGTCGATCGCCTTCACGTCGATCGCGCGCGGCAACGTGCCCGCGGCCGTGTGCAGCGCGTCGGCGTCGAGCCTGATCGGCATTTTCGTCACGCCCGCGCTCGTGAGCCTCGTCGTCACCAGTCAGAACGCGAACGGCGGCTCGGCGTGGCATACGGTCGGGAACATCGTGCTGCAACTGCTCGTGCCGTTCGTCGCGGGGCAACTGCTGCGTCCGCTGATCGGCCGCTGGATCGAGCGCAACAAGAGCGTGCTCAAGTTCGTCGATCAGGGCTCGATCCTGCTGGTGGTGTACGGCGCGTTTTCGGAAGCCGTCAACGAAGGGCTCTGGCATCACATTCCGCTCGAAGCGCTCGGCGGTCTGCTGGTGGTGAACGCGGTGCTGCTCGCGCTCGCGCTCGGCATCACGATGTTCACGAGCAAGAAGCTCGGCTTCACGCGCGCGGACCAGATCACCATCATCTTTTGCGGCTCGAAGAAAAGTCTCGCCGCCGGCGTGCCGATGGCGAAGGTGATCTTCGCGTCGAACGCCGTGGGCGCCGTGGTGCTGCCGCTCATGCTGTTCCACCAGATGCAGTTGATGGTGTGCGCCGCGCTCGCGCAACGCTGGGGCGCGCGCGACCTGAGCGCCGAGCGAGAGGCGAGCCAGGGCGACGAATCGACGTCGAACGCCGCCGCGGCTTCGCGCGAGCGCGCGGCGGCGGCGCGCCGCTGAGGAGTTGGCGTCGGAGTTGGCGCGGGTTTGTGCGAGGGCGCGGGCATCGCCTTCGCTCTGGCCTCGCCATCGGCATCGCCATCGGCATCGGCCTGACGTCGCCATCGCCATCGCCATCGCCATCGCCATCGCCATCGCCACCGGCATCGACATCGGCATCGCCATCGGCATCGCCATCGGCATCGACATCGGCATCGACATCGGCATCGACATCGGCATCGCCATCGCCATCGCCATCGGCGTCTGCCACCGCCATCGCCCCAAGCCTCCACTCAGCGGCCCCGGACCGCCTCCGCACCGCATCGATCCGGGCGCCGCTTTTCTCATGTCCGGCACGCAAGTGACGCTCATGCGCAACGCATGAGCCGCGCGCAAACGGTTGCGCGCCTTCGGCGGGCCGGAACCGCTCCCGCTGTCACCAAAATTTCACTTAATTCATCCGATCATGCGCTGTTAAGTTCAACGTCTACGCCCGTCCTGGCCTGTTCATGTCTGCTTGCGCGCCACTCCCCAGCGCCGCGCCCGGTGTTGGGGCTTTGATCGCCCAGCGCCAGTTGCGCGCCGTTTTTCAGCCGATCGTCGATTTCGAGAATGGCGCGATCCTCGGTTACGAAGGGCTGATTCGCGGGCCGTGCGGCTCGGCGCTCGAATCTCCCGCCGCGCTGTTCGCCAGCGCTCACGCCGAAGGCTGCGCCACCGCGCTCGAACGCGAGGCGGCGCGCACCTGCATCGTGGCGTTCGCCGCGCTCGACTGCCCCGGCAAGCTGTTCCTCAATTTCAGCGCCGACGCGCTGCGCCAGCTCGCCGACGCCGCCGGCCCCGGCGGCGACGGCTCGCTCGCCCTTTTCCACGGGCCGCTCGATCCGGCGCGCGTGGTGATCGAGCTGACCGAGCAAAGCGCCATCGACGATCTGCGCAACTTCGCGCTCGTCGTCGAACGCCTGCGCGCGGCGGGCGCGCAGTTCGCCCTCGACGACTACGGCACCGCCAACGCGAGCCTGAGCCTCTGGGCGACGCTGCGACCCGACATCGTCAAGATCGACCGCTTCTTCATCCACGAGATCGCCAACGATCCGCTCAAGTTCGAGGCCGTGCGCGCCATGCGGCATTTCGCGCAGGCGAGCGGCGCGCGGCTCGTGGCCGAAGGCATCGAAAACGCCGCCGACCTGATCGTGCTGCGCGACATGGGCATCGACTGCGGCCAGGGCTTTTTCTTCGGCCGCCCCGAAGCGCAGCCGCTGCGCGTGCTCGCGCCCGAAGCGCGCGAGGCGATTCGCGCGGACCATATCGCCGTGTTTCCCGAAGCCACGCGCAGCGCCGCCACGCAGTCGGCGAACGCCGCGCCCGCCGGCAAAATGCTCGTGCGCGCGCCCGCGTTGCCGCGCAACGCCACCAACAACGACGTGCTGGAGTTGTTCAACAGCCGCCCCGACTTGCACGCCGTGGCCGTGGTGGAGGGCGAAACGCCCATCGCGCTGCTCAACCGCCGCGCGTTCATGGACCGCTACGCGCTGCCGTATCACCGCGAGCTGTTCGGCAAGAAGGCGTGCATGCAGTTCGCGAACGGCTCGCCCGTGCTGATCGAGCAGACCATGAGCGTCGAGCAGATGGCGGCGCTGCTGGCAAGCGACGACCAGCGCTATCTCGCCGACGGTTTCGTCATCACCGAAAACGGCCGCTACGCCGGGCTCGGCACCGGCGAAAGCCTCGTGCGCGCCGTGACCGAAGTGCGCATTCAGGCGGCGCGTTACGCGAATCCGCTCACCTTTTTGCCGGGCAACATTCCGCTCAGCTCGCACATCGAACGGCTGCTCTCGCACGACGCGGGCTTTCATGCGTGCTATGTCGATCTGAACCAGTTCAAGCCGTTCAACGATCAGTACGGCTACTGGCAAGGCGACGAAGTGCTGAAGTTCGCGGCGCAGGCGCTCGCGGACGTGTGCGATCCCACGCGCGACTTTCTCGGCCACGTGGGCGGCGACGACTTCCTGATCCTGTTCCAGAGCGAAAGCTGGCGCGAGCGCGCCTGCCGTGCGATCGCCACGTTCAACGAGGGCGCACTGCGCTTTTACGCGCCCGAGGATCGCGCGGCGGGCGGCATCCACGGCGAGGACCGCCACGGCCATCCCGCCTTTTTCACCTTCGTCACGATGGCGATCGGCTGCGTGCGCGTGGCCGCCGGCGAAGGCGCGCGCCACGGCAGCGACGCCATCGCCTCGCTCGCGGCGCTCGCCAAGCGGCGCGCGAAACAGGAAGCCACGGGGCTTTTCGTCATCGAGGGCAGCGAAAGCCGCGAGCGCCTTCCCGCGCTCGCGAGCGCCGCCGGCGGCGGCCGCTAGGCGGCGCACGCATCGCTTTCCCTCGCCTGGATTCCCAAAGGAAACGGGCCGGCCGCGCGGTCATACCGCGCGCCGGCCCGTTTGTTTTTCTAGTTTTTCAGGCGCTGGCCGATCCAACCGCCGACCGGGCAGCGCGGGCGGTCATATCGTCCCCATCAACACCAGCACGATGACGACGATCAGCACGACGCCCAGCGTGCCCGATGGCGCGTAGCCCCACGAGCGGCTATGCGGCCATGCCGGAAAGGCGCCGACGAGCAACAGGATCAGAACAACCAGAAGCAGGGTGCCAAGCATGATGCCTCCGAAAGTTTAAGTGATTGCGCTCGTCATTCCGCAACCGCCGTGCCCGAGTCGAAAATCGCTGTTTAGTTTATTTTACTAAACTCGTGAATTTGCGTTTAATACCCGTATTACGGGTATTTACCGCGCTTTTCCAGCGTCGATTCGGGATTCTCTCCGCGATTTTTACTATACAATCGCCCGCACATCGAAGGACGCAGCGGAACACGCAAGGATCATGGGGACGACCATTCGTGACGTCGCGCAGGCGGCCAACGTGTCGATCGGCACGGTGTCGCGTGCGCTGAAGAATCAGCCGGGGCTATCGGAAGCCACGCGCGAACGCGTGGTGGAAGTGGCGCGCTCGCTCGGCTACGACGTCGCGCAGTTGCGGCCGCGCATTCGCCGGCTCACGTTCCTGCTGCATCGCCAGCACAACAATTTCGCGGCCAGCCCGTTCTTTTCGCACGTGCTGCACGGGGTGGAAGACGCCTGCCGCGAGCGCGCGATCGTGCCCGCGCTCCTCACCGCCGGTCCCGCCGACGACACCGTTCAGCAGCTTCGCCTGCACGCGCCCGACGCCATCGCCGTGGCCGGTTTCGTCGAGCCGGAAATGCTCGCGGCGCTGGTCGCGCTGCAACGCCCGCTCGTGCTGATCGACCTGTGGGCGCCAGGCCTGCGCTCGGTGAACGTCGACAACGCGGCGGGCGCGGCGCTCGCCATGCAGCATCTGTTCGCGCTCGGGCGGCGGCGCGTTGCGTTCATCGGCGGCTCGCTCGCGCATTTCAGCATCGCGCAGCGCGCGCTCGGCTACCGGCGCGCTTTCTTCGAGGCGGGCATGCTGTTCGATCCGTCGCTCGAAACCACCATCGACGGCGGGCTCGATCCCGACACCGGCGCCGCGCTCGCGATGCAGCGCCTGATCGACGCCGCGCGCGCCGAATCGCGGCCGCCGCCCGACGCCCTGTTCGCCTACAACGACGCCGCCGCGCTCGCGGCCATGCGCGTGTGCGCGGCGAACGGCCTGCGCGTGCCCGAGGACATCGCCATCGTCGGTTTCGACGACATTCCCGGCGCCACGCACGTCTCGCCCGCGCTCTCGACCATCGCCGTCGACAAGGAAGCGCTCGGGCGGCGCGGCGTCGAACTGCTGCTCGAAGAAGCGCCCGCCGAACGCGAGATCCGCCTGCCGGTGCGGCTGGTCGCGCGCGCGAGCACGCTGGGCGCGGCCGGCGCGCCTGCCATCGGCATGAACGCCGATGCGCGCCACGCAGCGCCGCCGCACGCGCGCCAGCAAGCGTCCGAGCCCGCGCGCGCCCAGACGCGGCCGCCAGCGCACCCGCCCGCGCGGCCGGGCGCATCGGCGAAACCGGCCAGGCCGCGAAAACCGGCCGAGGCTCTTGAGCCGCCGCAAGCGGCGCCGGCCGCCGAAGCGCCGCAAAAAACCCGTTGAAGCCACAATCCACCGTTTACGCCTCGTCCCGTAAGTCCAGTACGCAGTCCAGCAAGAAGAGAACGCCATGACGACGACCGCCACTCCGCTTTCCGCTTCACAGCCAGCGATTTCCCCGCCAACCGACGCGCCGCGCGTCGCGAGCTTTCGCGACCGCGACTTCCTGCTCGGCCACGTTCAGGACACGCTGCGCTTCTACGCGCCCAACGTGTTCGACCGCACGGGCGGCTTTTTCCACTATTTCCGCGACGACGGCTCCGTCTACAACGCGCACTCGCGCCACCTCGTGAGCAGTTGCCGCTTCGTCTTCAATTACGCGATGGCGTATCGCGAGTTCGGCGATCCGCAGCATCTCGACTACGCGCGCCACGGCCTGCAATTCCTGCGCGACGCCCACTGGGACCCGCGGCTTCAGGGCTACGACTGGGAGATCGACTGGCGCGACGGCCAGAAGCAGGTGCTCGACGGCACGCGCCACTGCTACGGCCTCGCCTTCGTGCTGCTCGCCTATGCGCACGCCGCGATGGCCGGCATCGAGGAAGCGAAGCCGATGATCGCCGCCACCTTCGAGCTGATGGAGCACCGCTTCTGGGACGGCGCGGCCGGCCTTTACGCCGACGAAGCCACGCCCGACTGGACCGTGTCGAGCTATCGCGGCCAGAACGCCAACATGCATACGACCGAGGCGCTCATCGCCGCCTACGAGGCGACCGGGCATCTCGTCTATCTCGACCGCGCGGAGCGCGTCGCGTCGAACATCACGCTGCGCCAGGCGAAGCTCTCGCAAGGGCTCGTGTGGGAGCACTTTCACGCCGACTGGTCGGTGGACTGGCACTACAACGAGGAAGACAGCTCGAACATCTTCCGCCCGTGGGGTTTCCAGCCTGGCCACCAGACCGAATGGGCGAAGCTGCTGCTGCTGATCGAACGCCATCGCCCGCTGCCGTGGCTGCTGCCGCGCGCGATCGAACTGTTCGACGCGGCCATGGCGCACGCGTGGGACAACGATCACGGCGGCCTCTACTACGGCTTCGGCCCCGACTACACCGTGTGCGACCACGACAAATACTTCTGGGTGCAGGCCGAAACCTTCGCCACGGCCGCGCTGCTCGGCAAGCGCACCGGCAACGAACGCTTCTGGGACTGGTACGACGAAATCTGGCGCTATAGCTGGAAGCATTTCGTCGATCATCGCCATGGCGCGTGGTATCGCATCCTCACCTGCGACAACCGCAAGTACAGTGACGAAAAGAGCCCGGCCGGCAAGACCGACTATCACACGATGGGCGCCTGCTACGAAGCGCTGAACGGCCTGCCGGGACGCGGCATGGCGCCGGTTATCGGACGCGAAGCATAAGGATTACGACGATGAGCACCTGCGGCACCGGCCCCGACTTCTCCTCCGGCTTCCCGGCCTTCATCTCGGCCGGCGACATCCTCACCGATCTCGTGCGCGCGAGCGCACCCGAAAGCGCGGCGCATGCGCTCGCCGGCGCGGGCACGCCCGGCGCGAATTCGCACTGGAGCGCGCATCCGGGCGGCGCGGGCTGGAACGTCGCGCGCGCGGTCGCGCGGCTCGGCTTGCCCACGGCCTGCGCGGGCTCGCTCGGCACCGACAACTTCTCCGACGAACTCTGGAACGCGAGCGTCGCCGCCGGGCTCGACATGCGCTTCATGCAGCGCGTGGAGCGCGCGCCGCTGCTCGCGATCGTGCACGAGACGCACCCGCCCGCGTACTACTTCATCGGCGACAACAGCGCCGACCTCGCCTTCGATCCGGCCAGGCTGCCCGACGGCTGGCGCGCGCACGCGAAGTGGGCGCACTTCGGCTGCATCAGCCTCGTGCGCCAGCCGCTCGGCGAAACGCTCGCGACGCTCGCCGCCGAACTGCGCGCGGCCGGCGTGAAGATCAGCTTCGACCCGAACTACCGCAACCTGATGGCGCACGGTTACGAGCCGATCCTGCACCGCATGGCCGCCCTCGCCGATCTCATCAAGGCGTCGGACGAAGACCTGCGCATGCTGTTTCCGGGCCTCGCCGAAGCGGACGCCATCGCGGCGCTGCGCGCGCTCAATCCCGCCGCCACGCTGCTGGTCACGCGCGGCGCGCAGGCGGCCACGCTCTACGCGGGCAGCGAAACGATCGAAGCCGCGCCGCCGCGCGTCGAGGTGGCGGATACGGTGGGCGCGGGCGACGCCTCCATCGGCGGCTTGCTGTTCAGCCTCATGAGCACGCCGCAGCGCGACTGGCGCCAGCATCTCGCGTTCGCGCTCGCGGCGGGGGCGGCCGCGTGCCGCCGTCCGGGCGCGTATTCGCCGACGCTCGACGAAGTGGTCGCGCTGATCGCCGACTAGGACGCGCCTCACGTCGCGTTCGCCTCACGTCGCGTTCGCCTCGCGTCGCGTTCGCCGCGCGTCGCGTTCGCCGCGCGTCGCCTCGCCTCGCGTTCGCGCCTCGCCTCGCGTCGCCTCACCTCGCGTTCTTTACGTCGCGCGTCAAGGCCGGGCTTCCCTGCCTGCCGACCGTGAGCACGGCGCGCGCCGCGCCGTGCGCCGTCATACGCGCGCCACGCGGCCGTCACGTGCGCGCCCCGCAGCCGCGCGGGCAACGTGCTAGCATGGAATTTCCCTCGCCGCCGCCAGCCTCGGCCCTACATCGGCGTGGGATTTCCTTCCACAGGAGCCGGTTATGGAAGACGTCACCTACACCAAGGGGATCTATACGGCCGTCGCCACGGTGCGGCCCATGGACGCCGGCCAGTATCAGGGCCTCGTCTCCCTGGCGCGCGACGACGGCGAAGACCTCGAGAACGCGCTTTACGAAGTCGAAGCGGCCTCGGGCACGCCGGAAGAAGCTCTCGAGGAAGCCAAGGCGCTGGCGCATCGCCTCCTTGGCGAGCTGGAACTGTAGTCCCGCGCGGTTTCGCCACGGTTTCGCCGCAATCCCGTCGCGGTTTGGACGCGAGACCGCGAACCGGCTGGAGGTGAATCATGACCGAACAGCTCTTTCTCTACGGCGTCTACGCCATTCACGTGCATCCGCTCGAATTGCAGGGCGCGCGCTGGGACGCCGAATATCAGATCACGCATCGCGACAAGGCGGTGCAGACGTGGGTCACGATCGGCGGCAACGCGGGTTTCGACGCGCCCGCGCAGGCCGTCGAGGCCGCGCGCCGCCAGGCGATCGCCGACATCGATCACGGCGCCGGCATCCCGAAGCCGCACGGCTTTCCGTGACCGAGGGGTTTCGCCGGCGCGGCTCGCGGACGCGGTTTCACGAAAGCACGGTTTCGCTCGATGCCGTTTTCCTGAAGCGCCGGCTTTCCCGCGCGCACGGCCGGCCCTGAAGCAAAGGCTTCCGGCAAGGCCGCGCCCGACGGCTTTTCCGGCCGCCCGCGCGCCGTTTTTCCGCGCGCCGCGGCGCTGGCGCGTATTCACGCGTCGCCGCGCCGAGGCAAATACCCCGCGCCGTCGTCGACGCGCTTCTCGTCGCCTAGTTTCTCGTCGCCCCGCTTCTCGTCGACGCGTTTCTCATCGCCCGGCTTCTCGTCGCCCGGCTTCTCGTCACCCCGCTTTTCATCGCCCGGCTTCTCATCGCCCGGCTTCTCATCGCCCGGCTTCTCGTCGCCTGGTTTCTCGTCGCCGCGCCGAGGCAAATACCCCGCGCCGTCGTCGCCGCGCTTCTCGTCGCTCGGCTTCTCGTCGCCCCTTCTCATCGCCCCGCTTCTCGTCGCCCCGCTTCTCGTCGCCCGGCCTCTCATCGCCCCGTTCCTCATCGCCCCGTTTCTCATCGCCCGGCTTCGCGCCGGCTTGTCCTGTCTCCCGGGCGTTGCTACGCTCTTTGCCTTGCGCACCCCGAATCGACAGGACCATCATGACGCCCGACACGCCCGAGCGAGTCGCCGCACACGAAGCGGCGCAGCAGGCCGAGGCCGCGCCCGCCGGATCGCCGGGCACGCAGCCGCCCGCCGGCGCGCGGGCGCGGCGCGGCGCGGGACGCCGGCTGCGCGTGGGCGCGCGCGAAGTGCTCGTCTACGGCATGCCGCTGCAAACCTGGGGCGACTTCTACCATTCGGCGCTCACCATGCGCTGGTCCACGTTCTTCGCCTCGCTGGCCGCGCTGTTCCTGCTGCTCAACGCCGGGTTCGCATGCCTTTACCAGCTTGGCGCGGCGCCCATCGCGAACCAGTCTCCGCACGGCTTTCCCGGCGCGTTCTTCTTCAGCGTGGAAACGCTCGCCACGGTCGGCTACGGCGACATGCATCCGCAAACGCTCTACGCGCACCTCGTCGCCACGCTCGAAATCTTCGTGGGCATGTCGAGCATCGCGTTGGCGACGGGCCTGATCTTCGCGCGCTTCTCGCGCCCGCGCGCCAGGATCATGTTCGCGCGCGAGGCGGTCGTGCATCCCATCGAAGGCCGCCTCACGCTGATGGTGCGCGCCGCCAACGCGCGCCAGAACGTGATCGCCGAAGCCGGCGCGAAGCTGCGGCTGATCCGCGTGGAAACCACGCCCGAAGGCTATACGTCGCGGCGCATTCACGACCTCAAGCTCGTGCGCGACCAGCATCCCCTCTTCACGCTCGGCTGGAATCTCATGCACGTGATCGACGAATCGAGCCCGCTGCACGGCGCCACGGCCGAGCTGCTCGCGAGCCAGAACGCCTCGCTGCACGTCGTGATCGAAGGCTCCGACGAATCGACGGCGCAGACCATGCAGGCGCGCTATAGCTGGTCCGACCAGCACATCCGCTGGCATTACCGCTATGTCGACCTGATGCGCGACGAAGACGGCGTCAGCACGCTGGACTACACGTATTTTCACGATGTCGTGCCCTTCGACGGGGAAAAGCCCTACGGACCTCGATTGATATAGGTCAAAGCATGGCTGCGCGCACAACGAAAGAATCCACTCGAATGCCGGCTCGCTTGAGCGGGCTTTGGCGCGGTTCGCGGTTGCGCCCGGAGAGTTAGCAAAAAATTTCCGTAATTGGCGCGAAAAAATAGAGTCTTTCCCGCCGGGCTTGCGCGCCCGGCGAACGCATAACACGGAGACTCCCCCACATGACCGCGCGCCCCGCTTTCGGCGACTCGCCCGCTTCCCCGCCGCTCGCCGATTACAAGCTCACCGACAACCTCACCGCCACGCGCGGCCGCATCTTCCTCACCGGCACCCAGGCGCTGATACGCCTGCCGCTCATGCAGCGCGCCCTCGACCGCGCGCGTGGGCTGAACACGGCGGGCTTCATCAGCGGCTATCGCGGCTCGCCGCTCGGCATGGTCGATCAGCAAGCGTGGAAGGCGAAGACACTGCTCGCCGCCGCCGACGTGCGCTTCCTGCCCGCCATCAACGAGGAACTGGGCGGCACCGCCGTGCTGGGCACGCAGCGCGTGGAAGCGGACCCCGAGCGCACGGTCGAAGGCGTGTTCGCGATGTGGTACGGCAAGGGTCCGGGCGTGGATCGCGCGGGCGACGCGCTCAAGCACGGCAACGCCTACGGCTCGTCGCCGCACGGCGGCGTGCTCGTGGTGGCCGGCGACGATCACGGCTGCGTCTCCTCGTCGATGCCGCATCAGAGCGACTTCGCGATGATGGCGTGGCACATGCCGGTCGTGAATCCGTCGAATATCGCCGACATGCTCGAATTCGGCCTGTACGGCTGGGCGCTTTCGCGTTTCTCGGGCGCGTGGGTCGGCTTCAAGGCGATTTCGGAGACGGTGGAATCGGGCTCGACCGTCGACCTCGACGCCATTCGAACCGACTGGCAAGCGCCGGATGCGCAAACCTCGGGTTTCACGCCGCCGCCGGGCGGCCTGCACAACCGCTGGCCCGACCTGCCGAGCCTCGCCATCGAGCAGCGTCTCGCGGCCAAGCTCGACGCCGTGCGCCACTTCGCGCGCGCGAACAGCATCGACAAATGGATCGCGCCCAGCCCGCATGCGAACGTGGGCATCGTCACCTGCGGCAAGGCGCATCTGGACCTCATGGAAGCGCTGCGCCGGCTCGATCTCACCGTCGCCGATCTCGAAGCGGCGGGCGTGCGCATCTACAAGGTGGGGCTTTCGTTTCCGCTGGAGATGTCGCGCATCGACGCCTTCGTGGCGGGCCTCGACAACGTGCTCGTGATCGAGGAAAAAGGCCCCGTGATCGAGCAGCAGATCAAGGACCATCTCTACAACCGCACGAGCGGCGCGCGCCCCGCGATTGCCGGCAAGCACGCCGAAGACGGCACGCTGCTGCTCCCCGACCTCGGCGAATTGCGGCCCTCGCGCATTCTGCCGGTGTTCGCCGCGTGGCTCGCGAAACACAAGCCCGCGCTCGACCGCCGCGAGCGCGTGGTCGATCTCGTCGCGCCGCAAATTCTCTCGAACGTCGCCGATGCCGTGAAGCGCACGCCCTACTTCTGCTCGGGCTGCCCGCACAATACGTCGACGAAAGTGCCCGACGGCTCCATCGCGCAGGCCGGCATCGGCTGTCATTTCATGGCTTCGTGGATGGAGCGCGACACCATGGGCCTGATCCAGATGGGCGGCGAAGGCGTGGACTGGGCCTCGCATTCGATGTTCACCAAAACGCCGCACGTATTCCAGAATCTCGGCGACGGCACCTACTTCCACTCGGGCATTCTCGCGATTCGCCAGGCCGTGGCCGCGAAGGCCAACATCACCTACAAGATCCTCTACAACGACGCCGTGGCGATGACGGGCGGCCAGCCCGTGGACGGCACGATTTCGGTGCCGCAGATCGCGCGCCAGGTGGAAGCCGAAGGCGTCTCGCGTTTCATGGTGGTGAGCGACGAGCCCGGGAAGTACGACGGCCATCACGGCATTTTTCCGCGAGGCACGACGTTCCATCATCGCCGCGAACTCGACGCCGTGCAGCGCGAGCTGCGCGAAACGCCGGGCGTGACCGTGCTGATCTACGATCAGACCTGCGCCGCCGAAAAGCGCCGCCGCCGCAAGAAAGGCGAATTTCCCGACCCGGACAAGCGTCTTTTCATCAACGAGGAAGTGTGCGAGGGCTGCGGCGATTGCGGCGTGCAGTCGAATTGTCTTTCGGTCGAACCGGTGGAAACGGAACTGGGCCGCAAGCGCCGCATCGACCAGTCGTCGTGCAACAAGGACTATTCGTGCGTGAACGGCTTCTGCCCGAGTTTCGTGACGATCGAAGGCGGCAAGCTCAGGAAGGCGGCGGGCGCGGCATTCGATCCCGAGGCGCTGGCCGCGCGCGTGAGCGCGCTGCCGGTTCCGGCAACGCCGCTCGACAACGCGCCCTACGACATTCTCGTGACGGGCGTGGGCGGCACGGGCGTGGTGACGGTAGGCGCGCTCATCAGCATGGCGGCGCATCTCGAAGGCAAGAGCGCTTCGGTGCTCGATTTCATGGGCTTCGCGCAGAAAGGCGGCTCCGTGCTTTCGTTCGTGCGCTTCGCCGCGACGGACGCGCTGCTCAACCAGGTGCGCATCGACACGCAGCAGGCCGATCTGCTGCTGGCCTGCGACATGGTGGTGGGCGCGAGCGCCGACGCGCTGCAAACGGTGCGCCACGACCGCACGCGCATCGTCGTGAACACGCACGAGATTCCCAACGCGTCGTTCGTGCAGAACCCCGAAGCGAATCTGCACGCCGACGCGCTGCTCGCCAAGATGCGTCACGCGGCAACCAACGGAGCGGCGCCGGCGCACGATCCGCTGTCGAGCTGCGACGCCCAGGCGCTCGCGCAGCGTTATCTCGGCGACACGATCGGCGCGAACATCGTGATGCTCGGCTTCGCGTGGCAGCTCGGCCTCGTGCCGGTGTCGCTCGCGGCGCTCACGCGCGCGATCGAGCTGAACAACGTGGCCGTGCAGGCGAACCTGTTCGCGTTCGCGATCGGCCGTCTTGCCGCCGCCGATCCGGCTGCCCTCGAAGCGCTCGATTCGCGGCGCGCGCATGCGGCGAAACTCGCGACTCGCCCGCTCACGCAAACGCTCGACGCATTGATCGCCGATCGCGAAGCGCGTCTGCTCGCCTACGGCGGCGCGGGTTACGCGAAGCGCTATCGTGCGCTGGTGGATGCCGCGCGTCATGCCGACAAGAGCGACGAGCAGGCGCTCGCGCGCGCGGTGGCCACGACGTTCTACAAGCTGCTCGCGGTGAAGGACGAATACGAAGTCGCGCGCCTGCACAGCGACCCGGCGTTCCGCGCGGCGCTCGAAGCGCAATTCGAAGGCCGCGCCGGCAGCGACTTCACGGTGAAGTTCAACCTCGCGCCGCCGCTCGTCGCGCGCGAAAAGAACGGCCAGCCGCCGCGCAAGATGCAGTTCGGCCAATGGCTCTGGAGCGCGCTGGGTCTGCTACAGAAGGGACGCGGCCTGCGCGGCACCTGGTTCGATCCGTTCGGCAAGACGCTGGAGCGCCGCATGGAGCGCGCGCTCGCCGACGACTACGAAGCGACGCTGCGCGGCGCGCTCGCGCAACTCAGCGCCGCGAACGCCGGCGACGTCGCGAAGCTCGCCGGCCTGCATCAGCGCGTGCGCGGCTACGGTCACGTGAAGCTCGCGAACGTCGCGGCGGTGAAGCGCAGCGAACGCGAACTGGCGGCGCGCCTGAATCTCGACGCGCGCACGAGTCCGGCGGTTCGCGAGGCGCTGGAGTCGTTCAAGGGCGCGGGGGCGTTGCGCGGGATTCCGGTGGTGGCGGCGAAGTAGTCTCGCCTCGAAGCCGGAATAAACGGCGCGCGATCGGACCCGCGCGCCGTCTTTCATGCTGCGCGGCCGCTCACTCCATTTCGTCCTCGCCGCCCTGCCAGTCCACGTCGCCGCACAGCACGTGCAGCCGCTCGCCCACCGGCACCGCCACGGAAAGCGTCACGCACGGCAGCGCCTCGTTGATCGACAGATACGGCCCCGTCACGTGCGCGTGCCCCGGCGTCGCGAGCGCCGCGCGAAAGTACGGACGGCGCAGCCAGCTCGCGCCCTGCGCGTCCTCGAGCGGCAGGAAGCGCGCATCGCGTTCGGCGCGGTCCACGCGCAGCACGACGTTGCGGCCCGCCTGGCGCCCGTTCGCGTCGAGCAGATAACAGCGCGCCGCGTGGTCGAGCGCCAGAAAATTCCAGCACACTTCCTCGAGCGGCTCGCCCGCCGAAAGCCGTTCGGCGGCGCGCTCGAAGGCGCGCAGATACGGCGCGAGCCGGTTGCTCGTGCCGCGCTCGCGCGTTTCGGTCTGCTGACGATAGCGCTCGGTGGCATCGGCGATCACGGCCTGCGCGTGCGCGGCATCGGCGAGACCCGGCGCGGGGCGCGCGAAGAACTGGCCTTGCACGAAGTCGGCGTTGCAGGCGAGCGCGAGTTGCGCCTCGTGCTCGGTTTCCACGCCTTCGACCAGCACGAGCTTGCCCGCGTCGTGCAGCAGCGAGACCAGCGCGGGCAGCGTGGCGGCGCGGTCCGCGCGCTGCTGGGCGTGCAGCAGCATGATGCGGTCGAGTTTGACGATGTCGGGGTTCAGTTGCCACACGCGGCCGATGTCGACATTGCCCGCGCCGAAGTCGTCGAGCGCGACGAGAAAGCCGCGCGCGCGAAAGTCCTCGATGGCGTGCGCGAGCGCCTCGAGATCGGCGCCTTCGTCCTCGAGCACTTCGAGCACCACGCGGCGCGGCGCGAGATTGAGACGCCGCAGGTTCGCGAGCAGCGAGGCGGTGTGATACGACTCGATCAAGGTGCCCGGATGCACGTTGAGAAAGAGCCATTCGCGCTCCGCGCCGAGCAGATCGAAATTCTCCAGATGCAGCCCTTGCGTGATGCGGTCCACGTGCAGCGCTTCGCCCACGCGCGCCGCGCCGCCGAACACGTCGGCGGCGGAAACGGGCCGGTCGAGCGCGTCGTGCGCGCGCAGCAAGCCCTCGTAACCCACCGCGCGCATGTGCGAGAGGCTGAAGACGGGCTGAAACACGCTCGTGAGCGTGAGGCCGCCGTGTTGCGCGCTGTAGCGCGTCAACCCCGAGGTGACGCTGAGATCGAAGCCGTGCGGGGCCGCGGCCGGTTTGTCCTGTTGCTCTGTGATCATGCTTTCCTCTGGCGCCTCGAAAAAACGCTGCGATCAAGTGATCGCGCCCGCCGCGCGTTGGTCCGTGGGCGTTGCCTTTGCCTGTGCCGATGCGTCGATGCCGTTGCGTCGCCGCCATCTCAAGCAAGGTCCGTGCTCGCTTGCGTCCATGATCGGGTACGCATCGCGAACGATGCGCCATGCGGCCGCATGCGCCGGGACTGGGCACGCCATGCACCGCGCGCGGCCCGACCTCATGCACCGTTATCGTGCGCCGATGATGCGCCTTTCGCGACGCCGTCGCACCGGCGCTGGCGCACATAACGCGACAATCCGCGCCGCGCGTCGGCGGAGAAATTGATGATCAAAACGGCTTTGGTGCGATGCGGCGGCTGCCTGGCACGGCGGGCGACTCGACGCCGCGGCCGGCAAAACTGCGCGCTTCGCGGCGGCGCATGGCGGCCTCGGGCTACACTTCGGGCCTGAATGCGGCCTCGCGGCGCGCGGAATGCGCCTCCGAACCTTGCTGCGAATTTGCCCCGAATCCGGCTCGAATCTGACCCGAATCCGACTTGGGGCGGTCCGAATCTGGCCCGAAAGCGGCGCGAATCGGGCGCCCTCGCGGTCCTAATGCGGCCCTGACGCGGTCCTAATGCGGTCCTAACGCGGCCACGGCACAGCGCCAACCCAGCGCCAACCCAGCGCCGATTCGGCCGAATGCGGCTCGAACACCGGCTCGCGAGTTCGGCATCCGCCAAAATCCGGCGCGGTGCGCGCGGCCCAAAAGCCGCAAGGCGTTCGTGCCGCCGATGCCCGAAGCCGCGCCGGGCCGCCGCCAGACCGCCCGCTTCCCACGACTTCGCTTGACTTCGCTTTTCTCGCTTCGATGGACATTCTTTTCACCGTTCTCATCCTGCTGCTCGCCGTCGCCGTTTCGGGCGTGGTCGTGCGCGTCGTGCCCGTGAAAGTGCCGCTCCCGCTCGTGCAGATCGGCATCGGCGCGCTGCTCACGCTGCCGCGCGTGAATCCGCACGTGACGTTCGATCCCGACATCTTCATGGCGCTGTTCATTCCGCCGCTGCTGTTCGCGGACGGCTGGCGCATTCCGAAGCGCGAATTCTTCATGCAGCGCCGCGCGATTCTCATGCTCGCGCTCGGCCTCGTGCTGCTCACGGTCGTCGCCGTCGGGTACTTCGCGCACTGGCTCGTGCCGCAGATGTCGCTGCCCGTCGCGTTCGCGCTCGCCGCCGTGCTCTCGCCCACCGACGCCGTGGCGCTCTCGGCCATCGCCGGCAAGGACCGCATTCCCGCGCAGCTCATGCACATCCTCGAAGGCGAGGCATTGATGAACGACGCGTCCGGCCTCGTCGCGCTCAAGTTCGCGGTGGCGGCCGCGCTCACCGGCGTGTTCTCGCTGCGCGCGGCCACGCTGAGCTTCGTCCTGATCGCGGCGGGCGGCCTCGCGCTGGGGGCCGCGATCGGCTGGCTTTTCAGCTTCGTTTCGGCGCGCTTTCTGAACGTGACCGACGACGGCGATCCCGCGCCCGGCGTCGTGCTCACGCTGCTGATCCCGTTCGCCGCCTATCTTTTCGCCGACCACCTCGAAGTTTCGGGCGTGCTGGCCGCCGTCGCGGCCGGGATGATGATGAACTACACGAGCGCCGCGCACACGGGCCCGGTTTCGACACGCGTGCGCGCATCGAGCACCTGGTCGATGATCGAATTCGTGTTCAACGGCATGGTGTTCACGCTGCTGGGCCTGCAATTCCCCGGCATTCTCGGCAAGGCGCTGCTCGACGCGCACCACACGAGCGACGCGCAGATGCTGCGCCTCATCGGCTATATCGCGGCCGTGCTCGCGGCGCTCTATGCGATGCGGTTTTCGTGGGTGTGGCTGCTGCGCTGGATCGCGAGCCGCGGCGCGGCGCGTCAGGGCGTGTCGAACGCGGTGCCGGGTCTGCGCACCGTCGCGATCACGACGGTGGCCGGCGTGCGCGGCGCGGTCACGCTCGCGGGCGTGCTCTCGCTGCCCGTCGCGCTCGCGAACGGCACGCCGCTGCCGGGCCGCGACAGCGCCATTTTCATTGCGACGGGCGTGATACTCGCGTCGCTGCTGGTGGCGATCGTGGGCTTGCCGCTGCTGCTGCGCGGCGTGCGGCGCAGCGCGGTGCACGGGCCGCAGGCGGCGGAGGAGCGCGCGGCGCGCGTGCAGGCGGCGCAAGCCGCGATTCGCGCCGTCGACGCCGTCCACGAAAAGGCCACCGGGCAGCTCGACGAAACCGAAGCCGCCTATGCCGCCGACGTCACCGCGCGCGTGATGGACGGCTATCGCCGCCGGCTCGCCTCGCTCGACGCCGACCGCGACCGCAGCGCCCACGCGCGCCGCGCCGAAGCGCTCGAAGTGGAGATGCGGCTCGCGGGCATGCGCGCCGAGCGCGCGACGCTGCTCGCGCTGCGCAATCACCTGCGCATCAACGACGAAACGCTCTCCAAGCTGATGCGCGAGGTCGATCTCGCCGAAACCGCGATGACCTCGCGCGGACGCAATCGCACGTAAGCGCCGGGATTGCCATCGGCTGATTGTTGTTCGCCGATTGCCGTCCGCTGATTGCCGTCTGCCGATGCCGTCCGCTGATGTCATCCGCTGATTGCCGTCCGCTGATTGCCGTCCGCTGATTGCCGTCTGCGGATTGCCGTCTGCGGATTGCCGTCTGCTGATTGCCGTCTGCGGATTGCCGTCTGCGGATTGCCGTCTGCGGATTGCCGTCTGCGGATTGCCGTCCGCCGATTGCCGTCCGCCGATTTCCGTCCGCTGATTGCCGTCCGCTGATTGCCGTCCGCTGATTACCGTCCGCCGATTTCCATCCGCTGATCGTTTATCGACGGATTCCTCCCCGGCCGACGCGGCGCGGCGATTCCTTATCGACATTTATCGACAGTTCGCGGCCAAGCCGCGCGCGCCGCAAACAAAAACGCGCGGGACGGAACCCCGTCGCCGCGCGCATGCCAACCGCGCCGCGCCTACCTCGCGCGCGCAACCTCAATCGACGCTCACACCGCCGCTTGCTGCGCGGGCTTCCTGCGCAAGAGCGCGTACAGAATGATCGCGCCGAAGGTCGCGGTGCCGATGCCGCCCAGACCGAAGCCGCCGAGCCTGAGCGAGAAGTCGCCCGCGCCCAGCACGAGCGTGACGGCCGCGACAATCAGATTGCGGTTGTCCGAGAAGTCCACCTTGTTGACGACCCAGATGCGCGCGCCCGTCACCGCGATCAGCCCGAACACGACGATCGACACGCCGCCCAGCACCGGGCCCGGAATCGTCTGGATCACGGCGCCGAACTTCGGCGAGAAACCCAGCACGAGCGCGATCAGCGCGGCGATCACGAACACGAGCGTCGAATAGATTTTCGTCACCGCCATCACGCCGATGTTTTCCGCGTAGGTCGTCACGCCCGTGCCGCCCGCGAAGCCCGAAACGATGGTCGCGATCGCGTCGCCGAGAAACGCGCGGCCGATGTAGCGGTCGAGGTTGTAGCCCGTCATCGCCGAAACGGCCTTGATGTGGCCGAGATTTTCCGCGACGAGGATCACGGCGATGGGCACGAGCAGCGCCATCGCATGCGCGTCGAACGCGGGCGCGGTGAACTTCGGCAGACCGAACCATGCGGCGTTCGCGACGATCGAGAAGTCGATCGGCTTGCCGAGGCCCATGCCGTTCGTGACGATCGCATAAATCACGTAAGCGATGATCAGGCCGACGAGGATCAGGAGCCGTTGCAGCATGCCGCGCGTGAACACGGCCACGCCGCCCACGCACAGCACGGTGACGATGGCCATCCACGAATCGAACTGCGAGCCGCTCACGCCCTTCACGGCGATGGGCGCGAGATTCAGTCCGATCACGCAAACGATCGCGCCGGTGACGACGGGCGGCATCAGCGTTTCGATCCACTTCGTGCCGACCGCCGAAACGACGAGCCCGATCACCGCATACGCCACGCCGCACGCGATGATGCCGCCGAGCGCGAGCGCAATGTTCGGGTTCGGACCGTGGCCGGCGTAGCCCGTCACCGCGATCACGAGGCCGATGAACGAGAAGCTGGAGCCGAGATAGCTCGGCACGCGCCCGCCCACGACGAAAAAGAACAGCAAGGTGCCGATGCCCGACATGAAGATGCAAAGGTTCGGATCGAAGCCCATCAGCAGCGGCGCAAGCACGGTCGAGCCGAACATGGCGACCACGTGCTGCACGCCCATCGCGAACATCTGCGGCCAGGCAAGACGCTCGTCGGGCGCGACGACGCTTTTGACGTCGCCCGTTTGCGCGCGCCAGCGGGGGAAATAAGAATCGGACATCGGGGCTCCTCTCGCGGATCGGGTTCTGTTTTATTGGCGCGCGAGCCCGCGGAGCCCGAAGCTGCGCGGCGGCGGCCGTTGATATAAATCAGGCGCGAGTGTACGGAGCCGGAATCGGCGTGGCAAGCAGCGTGTGCGTCGCCCGACTGATCGTATTTGCGGGCTTGCGCGACACGCCGCGACGCAGTTTAAGACTTCTCCTATTTCACCGGCGTAAGGCTCTCCCTACACTTTCCTTGCTGCGTGACCCCATGACAGTTCATGCAGAGGTTGTAAGTTGTAAACTCTCCGACTTCTCCGCTCCTGCTCTCCAGCTCGAGCGGTTTTTTTTTGCCTCGCGCTTCCTGCTTTTCCGCCGCTCATTCGAACGCGTCCGCCGCCAGTTCGCGCGCGTACTCGCGCACGCCTTCGGGCCACGCGGCCATCGACGTTTCGAAACGCGCGCGCTCGCCCGCGTAAAGCGCGCGCAACGCGTTTTCGTAGTCCGGCAGATTGCCCGCCAGCGCCGTCATGAAACGATGCGCCGCTTCCTGCGCCAGACGCCGGCGCTCGCGCGCCTCGCTTGCGTGGCGCGCACCGTCCACGAGCCGCCGCAGTACCACGGAAGCGCCGCCCGGCTGCGCCGCGAGCCAGTCCCAATGACGCGGCAGCAGCGTGACTTCGCGCGCCACCACGCCCAGCTTCGGACGCCCGCGGCCGCGCGGCGCGCTTTCTTCTTGCGCGCTTTTTTCTTGTGCGTTTTCTTCTTGCGCGCTTTTTTCTTGTGCGCTTTCTTCTCGCGCGGTTCCTACTGGCGCGCTTCCGTCGGCGGCGTGCTGCGGCGCCGGTTCTCCATACCGCGCCGCAATGTCCTTCTTCGTGCCGCGCAGATCGAACTCGACCGGGCGCGCGTCGCGGTCGTCAAAAACGAGAATCGAGGCGCTTTCGTCGCGTTGCGCATGCGCTTTCACCGCAAGCGCCACGGCAAGCGGCGCGCCGCGCGCGATCAGTTGTGCGCCCGCGAACGCGGTGACGCTGGGAGCTGCCGTCATGGCTTTCCTGTTGAATCGTATGAGATCACGAATTTTACCCGGGTAATTTTATCGACGCAATATCGGCCGGATCACTCATGACGCTCGCTTGCGGAATTTGCCGCCGCGAGTTCAATCGTCGATCAATCCGACGATCGCGCCGGCGTCGATCCACGCGCGCCACGTTGCGCCGAAATCGAACGCGGGATCGACGTTAAACGCCTGCGCCAGCGCCGCATCGAGCGACGCGCCTTCGTGCAGCGCGACGAACGCCGCATGCGCGGCCTGCGTTTGCGCGATCACGGTGGCGCGCCATTGCGGCCGCACGACGAGCGCCCACGCGGGCGCGTCGATGCGGGCGGGCCATGCGCCGCCCGGCTGATGCGCGCGCCAGATCGCGGGCGCGTCGAAACGCAGCGCCAGCGCCGCGCACGCGGGATGCACGGCAAGGCGCGCCTGCGCCAGACGCGGAGCGCCGATCGACTGCCATTGCGCCGCGCTCAACGGCGCGGCGTCGGCCGCGAACGCCGCGACGTGCAGCGCCCATTCGAGCCGCGCGACGTCGGCGAAACAGGCGTAGCGCGCGTCGGTTTCGTAGCGCGCGATGAAGTCCGCCAGCGCCGCGCCGAAGCGGTTCAGATCGGCGTCGTGCGGCGCGTGGGCGCGCGCGTAGGCCAGCGCCAGCGCGTCGAAATACGTTTCGCCGGTGAGCGCGGCGAGCACCGGATACGCGCCTGCGAGCGCACGCCGCCGCGCCGCGCGAACGTTGCCGCGATAAAGCCCGAGGCGCGTGTGCAACAGCGCGGCGTCAGCCGGGAACAGGAGATGTTCTAGCGAAGGGTCGGCGGAGGCATCGTCGAGTGCCGTGGCGAAGGCGTGTTGGGCGTTGGCGAATGGGGCGAGCGCCTCTTGTGCTTCTGGTGCTTCTTGCGCCTCTTGCGCCTCTTGCGCCTCTTGCGCCTCTTGCGCCTCTTGCGCTTCTTGCGCTTCTTGCGCTTCTTGCGCTTCTTGCGCCTCTTGCGCTTCCGCCGCTTCCGCCTCTTGCGCTTCCGCCGCTTCCGCCGCTTCCGCCGCTTCCGCCGCTTCCGCCGCTTCCGCCGTTCCGCGCCTAATCATGCGTTTTCCGTCGCACGCGCAGGCGGCAAACGACGCGCAAGACGCTCGCGGGCAAGCCGCGCTTCGTCGAGCAGCACATCGAGCGCGGGCACGTCGGTGTCCCATTCGACGAGCGTCGGCGTCGCGCCGAAGCGATCGAGCGCCGCTTCGTACAGCGTCCACACTGCGGGCGCGACGCGCGAGCCGTGATCGTCGATCACGCCGGCCGGCGTCACGCAATGCCCCGCGAGATGAATTTCGCCGACGACGTGCGCGGGCAACGCCGCCAGCGCCTCAAGCGCGTCCTCGCCATGATTGCGCTGATTGACGTAGAGATTGTTCACGTCGAGCAACACGCCGCAACCCGTGCGCTGCGCGAGCGCCGCGAGCATTTCGGCTTCGCTCAGCGTGTCGCCGCGAAATCGTACGTAGGCCGAAACATTTTCGATCAGCACGGTGCGGCGCAGCGCGTCCTGCATCTGCGCGACGCGCGCGCTCAGGTGGTCGAGCGTGGCGAGCGTGAGCGGCATCGGCAAAAGATCGTGCAACGCGCCGGCCGCGCTACGGCCCCAGCACAAGTGTTCGGAAACCACGGCGGGTTCGATGCGTTCGCACAGGCGCGCGAGCTTCGCGAGATGCGCCGTGTCGAGCGGCGCCGCCGAACCGAGCCCGAGTCCCACGCCGTGCAGACTCACCGGCAAATCGCGACGCACGGTTTCGAGCACGTGTAGATCGTAGCCGCCGTCGCCGAAGTAGTTCTCGCTGTGTACCTCGACCCAATCGACGCAATCGATCCAATCGACCCCATTCATCGCACGCGGCGCCGCCATGAACGCCGCGTAATGCGCGTGACGCAAGCCGATGCCGACGCCGCGCGGCGCTTTCTCCGCGCTCATCTCGCGCGCTCCACGCGGCGGTGCGCGCTCATTTTTCCGGCGTGCCGCCGAGCTTTTCGCAACTGCCCTTCGGCATGGTCTTGAAGTCGCCCTTATCGTGGTCGACCTTGGCTTCGCCCGCGCAATCGTGTACGCCGGTCTTGCTCGCGCAGTCGTTGTGGCCGGCCGTGGCCACGCCGTAGCACTGCACGGTGTCGTCCGCGTGGGCAACGCCGGCGCCGGCCGTGGTGAGCCCCGCGAGTGCGGCGGCGATCAGCGCCTGGCGGCCGAGACGGTTATTCATGGCGATTCTCCTTGAGCCTTCGAGCTTCGTTGATTGGACGCGGGCACACCGCGCGCCGCTTATTTTGCCTCACGCCGCGCGGCGCCAATTTACGGCGATTAAGGCGCGACGGGCGATTATCGCTATTTCAGTAATGATGTTTACTGAATAGCGATATTTATCTTTGATGTGCGCCGCAATAAAGTGTCAGCAACGGTTCGAACGACATGATTGTTACGAATCGACGACATAATTTTCGGAGGTTGTTACCATGAAGAATCTGATTGCTGCCGCGCTCGCCGCTACTGTCCTCGCCGCTCCGGCGCTTTCGTTCGCTCAAGCCAGCCAGGCGCCCGTGACGCGCGCGCAAGTTCGCGCCGAACTCGTTCAACTCGAAAAGGCCGGCTACCGTCCGGGCGTGTCGAGCCCGTACTACCCGGAAGACCTGCAAGCCGCCGAAGCGCGCGTGAACCAGCAAAACGGCGCGGCCCAAGCCACGGCCTACGGCGCATCGACGGACGGCAGCTCGCAAGCCGGTGGCCGCGCGCCCAACGTGAAGCCGGTCTATTTCGGCAACTAAGCCGGTCTTCGCGGCGCGCTGGCGAGTATTGACCGACATCGCCAGCCCATGCGCCGCCTCGCGGGCCCGTTCCCTTCACCGGGAGCGGGCCCGTCGCGTTTTCGTCGCGTTTTCGTTGCCTCTTTCTACGTGGTCTGCACCTGCCTACGTGGTCTGCACCTGCCGCCATCTGCAAGCACCGCGGCAAGCACGGCCGCCAACACCGCGTGGAACGGGCGGCGACACGCGCACAAGGAAACCTCCGCCGCCGTAGGTTCGGCGGCTTTGCCCGGACTTCGGTCCGGGCCTTTTTCCGTTTTCCTTCCCCGCGTTCAGTAGCCGTGCGTGACGAGCGAGAGCACCGAAAGATCGGGGTGCGTTCCGTCGATGATACTGCGGCCGACGTGCAGGGCTTCGTCGATGGCGTCGGCTTCGCTGCCAAAGCTTTCGTCGCCGCTCGAATGAAACGGAACCGTGTGGCCCGGCAGCGCGACGTCCGCGCCGGGATGGCAAACGTAGGCCGAGTACGTGTAGCGGCTCGCCCCGTCCTCGACCGGCTCGACCGGCTCGACCGGCTCGGCACTCGCGTGGATTTCGAAGGCTTCGTAGTCGATCTGATGGCGGGCCGGGTTGGCGGACGGACTTGCGCATCGAGCGGCGGAGGGATGTGGCGGGCGATTCGCCGCCTCGTGCGTTGCGTGCGATCGAGCGTTCATCGTGCCTCCCGTCTCGTGCCGTTGGCGCGCCGCCCTTTGCCGCGCGGGCGCGGCCGCGGGTCTTGCGTCGTCGATTAAAAGTGTAGGCGATGCGGCGAGCATCATCAGGACACTTGCCCCGCGCCACGCGGCCGATGCAGAACGCGCCGCAACGCCTACCATGGCGAGATAGCTCTTACGATTCGCCCCGAGGAGACTCGCCATGCCCACGAACGCCGTTCGCCTTCATCGCGTGCTGCGCGCAACGCCCGAGCGCATTTATCGCGCATTCCTCGACGCCGCCGCGCTCGTGAAATGGCTGCCGCCAAACGGATTCACCGCCACCGTTCATCAACTCGACGCTCAGGCGGGTGGGCGCTATCGCATGTCGTTTACGAACTTCGCGACCGGGCTGAGCCACTCGTTCGGCGGCGAATATCTCGAACTCGTGCCGCCTACGCGCATTCGCTACACGGGCGTATTCGACGATGCGAATTTGCCTGGCGTCATGCAGACGACGGTTGAATTCCGCGAGGTTTTTTGCGGCACGGAAATGCATGTGGTGCAGGAAGGCATTCCTGAGGTGATTCCGGCCGAGGCTTGTTATCTCGGCTGGCAGGAGTCGCTGGTGCTGTTGGGGAAGCTGGTCGAGGCGAGCGGTGGGGAGTGAGTGAGATTGCGTTGACTGGCTGTGTCGGCGGCGCGGTTTGCGGATTGGACGTGCGGGCTGAGTGGGATTGCCGTTCAAGCGTTTTTGCCGATTGGCGCAGCTATTGGCGGATGTCGGCGGGTGGTGGCAGAAACAAAAAACCCGCGAAGCTTTATAGCTACGCGGGTTTCAGGATTTCACCGAACTTCTTGAAGCATGTTCTTGGTGGAGCGGAGGAGGATCGAACTCCCGACCTTCGCATTGCGAACGCGACGCTCTCCCAGCTGAGCTACCGCCCCAATCAGCCTTTGATTCTACACACCCCAAATAATACTTGCCAAGCCCAAAACCTGGCATAAGGCAAAATAAGGCAAAAATTATTTGGAAGGCGCGCCTGCCAGCACCCAGGCCACGACAGTATGGATATCCGCAGCGCTCATTGCGGGGTGCGAGGGCATCGGAATCGCGCCCCAAACGCCCGATCCGCCGTCGCGGACCTTCTTCTCCAGCTTCGCCTGCGCGCCGCCATCGCCCTTGTATTTCGCGGCGATGTCCTTGAACGAAGGCCCGACGAGCTTGCGATCCACGGCATGGCAGCCCATGCAGGCATTGCGGCTGGCGATCGCCGTCCCATCCGCGGCGGAAACGGGAGAAACCGGGGAAACGGCCGAAGCCGCCAACGCGGGAACCGAAGCCCCGCCCAAGATGGCCAGCATCGCCACAACGGCCAAATTCCGCATCACAGCGCCCCCGAATTACCGCGCGTCGTCGTGGAATTGGTCACCGGCGCGGGCGCCTGATGTTCGATCGGACGCGAACTCACGCCCGAATCCGGCACCGCGCCCACCGTCGCCTCGTCGGCGCTGGGCGCGGGCGCCACGGGCGCGCTTGCGGCGGCCGCGTTCGCCACTGCCGCCTGCTCCGGCTTGATGTACTGATAGCACTTCACGACCTGCACGACGCCCATCACCTTGCTCGTCGCGTCGGCGGCAATGTCGCCTTCGCGCGGGGTCACGAGTCCCATGAGGTACACCGTGCCGCGCTCGCTCACCACCTTGAAGTTGTTCGCCGAGATGTCCTTGTAGGCGATCAGCTCGGCCTTCACGCGGCCTTCGAGATACGAATCGTTGGCGCGGTCGGAGAACGAACTCGCGGGCGCGACCGTCAGCCCGTTGACGATCGATTCGACGTTCGTCACCGCGCGCACGACGCTTTCGGCCTTCTGCTTCGACGCTTCGTCGGGGACTTCACCCGTGAGCAGCACGCGCTGGTTGAACACGGCCACGTTCACGTGCGCCGCGTCGGGCAGGTTCTTGCCGATATCGGCGATCGCCTTCACCTGGATCTCGCGGTCCTCGGTTTGCGAACCCACCGTGCGCCGGTCGGTGGCGACCAGCGCCGTGCCGCCCGCGGCGCCGGCAAGCGCCAGAAAGCAGCCCTGAAGGCTCGCGCACAGCGAGGCCGCAAAGCCGATCGTCAGCGTGGTTCGGGCCAGCGCGCGCGTCATGCCGTATCTGCTCATCAACGTTCCCTCTCGTGGTCCTGCGGTGTCAGTCGTCGCCCAGCAGCATCGCGTCGATGCCGTCGCACAGGCAATGGATGGCTAAAAGATGCACTTCCTGGATGCGCGCCGTGCGATCGCCCGGCACGCACAAATGGATGTCGGTGTCGGCGAGCGCGGCGCTCACTTCGCCGCCGCCCTTGCCCGTGAGCGCGATCACGATCATTTCGCGCTCGTGCGCTTCCTCGATCGCGGCAAGCACGTTCGCCGAATTACCCGAAGTGGTGAGGGCGAGCAGCACGTCGCCGGGCTGGCCGAGCGCGCGCACCTGCTTCGCGAACACCTGCTCGTAGGCATAATCGTTCGCGACGGCGGTGAGCACCGAAGCGTCGGTGGTCAACGCAAGCGCGGGCAAGCCGGGGCGTTCGCGCTCGAAACGGCCGATCAGTTCGGCGGCGAACTGCTGCGCGTTCGCAGCCGAACCGCCGTTGCCGCAAGCGAGGATCTTGTTGCTGTTCGCCAGCGCGGCGAACATCGTGTCGACCGCGGCGGCAACCGGGACCGCCAGGGTTTCCATGGCCGCGAGCGCCAAGGCGGCGCTGTCGCGGAAGTGCTGTTGAATGCGTTCGACGGACATCGACTCTCTAATCTTTACTGCGGGTATCGCGAATCGTCCGCAGGGATGCGGCGTGCCGCAAGTTTAGCGCACTCGCGCGCCGTTATTTTCAACGGTCCTTTTCCAACGGCGATTTTTGCGGACGTTTTCGCGCCCTTTCATGCTTCGCCCGCGTCGAAGCGAAACGCGTCGCGCAGCCACACGAGCCGTCCGCTTTCGAACGCGATCACGTCGAAGCGGCACGCGGGCATCGGCCTATCGCGCCCGCCGCTCACGCACATCGTCGACAGGAAATGGCGTGCCGCGCGCAGCACGCGCTGTTGCTTGCGCCAGCCGACGCTTGCCGCCGCGCCGCCGAATTCGGGCCGCGCTCGCGCGCGCACTTCCACGAACACGAGCGTGCCGTCGGGCTCGCGCACGACGAGATCGAGTTCCCCGCCGCGGCAGCACACGTTGCGCGCGACGCTCTCGCATCCTTCGCGCCGCAGGAATGCGAGCGCGTGCGACTCGAAACGCGCACCGATCGCGCGCCGCCTCGACGCATTGCTTGCGCCGTTGGACCGGGCACATGGGGAAAAGTTGTGGGCATGCGCGGGTTCGTCGATCGGCGAGCGTGGGGCTTGCGGCGCTCGCGGCATCGGCGGGATTGGTGAGGCTTGCGATGTTTGGGGCGTTAGCGGCGTCCGTAACGCTTGCGGTATCCGCGCCACTTGCGCCACTTGCGGCATCGGCGCGGTTTGCGACATTCGCAGCACATGCGGCGCTTGCGACGTTTGCGACGTTTGCGACGTTTGCGACGTTTGCGACGTTTGCGACGTTTGCGACGTTTGCGACGTTTGCGACGTTTGCGGCGTTTGCGGCGTTTGCGGCGTTTGCGGCGTTTGCGACGTTTGCGACGTTTGCGGCACATGCGGCGTTAGCGGCGTCCGTAACGCTTGCGGTATCCGCGCCACTCGCGCCACTCGCGGCATCGGCGCGGTTTGCGACATTCGCGGCACATGCGGCGCTTGTGGCGTCTGCGGCGCGTGCAGCCCCCGCGCGCGCGCGCCCAAACCTTCGCGCCGCGATTCCCCCGACGATTCACCCGCGCCGCTTCCCTCGGGCGCGCCCGCTTCAGCGTGGCACAATGTCGGCCTCCTTGCCTGCGCTCGCGCGCTCCGTGTCATGACGTCCTCCTCGTCGCATTCGTCCGTTTTCGAACTCGCGCAAACCCAGCACTACCCGGCCGCCACGCTGTATGTCGTGGCAACGCCCATCGGCAATCTCGCCGACGTCACCGTGCGCGCGCTGCACGTGCTCGGTCTCGTCGATCGCATCTGCGCCGAGGACACGCGCAACACCGGCACGCTGCTCGCGCGCTACGGCATTTCCAAGCCGCTCGTTGCCGTACACGAGCACAACGAGCGCGAGGCCGCGCAACGCGTGATCGACTTCCTGCGCGCGGGCGAGCGCGTGGCATGCGTGTCCGACGCCGGCACGCCCGGCATTTCCGACCCCGGCGCGAAACTCGTCGACGCCGTGCGCGAAGCCGGCTTCAACGTCGTGCCGCTGCCCGGCGCAAGCGCGCTCGCAACCGCGCTTTCGGCCGCGGGCGACTGGGTGTCGACGTTCACCTTCCTCGGTTTTTTGCCGCCCAAGCCGAAGCAACGCGCGACGGCGCTCCAGGCGCTCGCCACGCACGCGCATGCAATGGTGTTCTACGAGGCGCCGCATCGCATCGTAGAAACCGTGCAGGCGCTCGCCGATGCGTTCGGTCCCGCGCGCAAGCTGTTGATCGCCCGCGAACTGACGAAGCTACACGAAGCGCTGTGGCGCGGCACCCTGGCCGAAGGGCCAACGTGGCTTGCCGCCGACGCGAACCGTCAACGCGGCGAGTTCGTGCTGGTCGTGGAAGGCGCGAGCGCGCAGCCCGAAGGCGAAGCCGATCACGACGCGCTGCTGCGCACGCTGCTTCAGGAAGTGCCCGTAAAAAGCGCGGCGAAGCTGGCGGCGGCGCTCACGGGCGCATCGCGCAACGCGCTCTACGCGCGCGCGCTCGAGTTGAAGGGCGAGGACGAGGACGAAGCCGGCGAGTGAGACTCGCCGGCGAAGGAAGCACGGAAATACGAAGTGCAGAAGTGCAGGAATGCGCAGGAATGCGCAGAAATGCAAAAGGGCCGCCCGAGAGCGGCCCTTCCTGTACGCGGCGCAAACACGGCGCGCCACGCGATCGGCGCAACGGGCGCGATCAGTTGTCGACGTTGCCGTTCGCCGCAACCATTTCGGCCTGAGCGGCCTTGGCTTGCTGGCGCGAAAGACCTTCGATCGTGACCTTCGCGGTGCCCGCGTGCTGCACGCCGAGGATTTTTGCGGCGGCATACGAAAGGTCGAGAATGCGGCCGCGCGCGAACGGGCCGCGGTCGTTGATCTTCACCACGACCCACTTCGACGTGCCCGCGAGGCTCACGCGCACGTAGGAGCCGAGCGGCAGCGTGCGGTGCGCGGCGGTCATCGCTTCCATGTTGTAGCGCTCGCCGCTCGCGGTCTTGCGGCCGTGGAACGCGCGACCGTACCACGAAGCGCGGCCGGTCTGGTGGAACGAATGGACGTCCGGGCTGTTTTCGTCGATCGGCTGCGCGTCCGCGAGGGACTTGTCGTTGGCGGTGCCCGATGCGGGCAGCGCGGCCAGCGCCGAGCCGTAGCTCTGCGGCGCGGCGAAAGCCGTGTTCTTCGTGCTCAGCGCGTCGTTTGCGGCCTGGTTCTGCGGACCGGGCGGCATGGCGCAACCGGCCAGCACGGATACGGCCAGGAGACTCCCGAAACGTCGTCGAGTCAAACTGAAATTCATAAGCTCATCTCTGTTCGAAGCCGACCGAGCACACTGCGTGCGCTCTGTCAGATGGCTTCGGCGGTCGCGGGCATGACTTCGCCTTCGCTCGCCGAAAAGAAAATGGACGAGCGCGTGCCAATGCCCGGATGCAGCCCTATCAGCCGCTAACCGCTAGTTATCTTTCACGTCTGGCACAGCCTGTCCCCGGCAGCCTGACCAGACCCCACATGCCGCCATCGAACGCGATGACGCATTCGCGCGCGCCGGAAACACACGGCGCACAGGAACGGCGGCGTAGGCCCCACCCAGCGTCACGGCATGTAGGCCGTAGCAGGCGCGCGGCGCCTGGCTGGGCAAGACGTGCGGCATCGAAATGATCGACACCTGATTTGCCATCTTGTAAGGCAGCCTGTTTAGCCAGCCTCCAACGACGGCACTGCTTGACGGTGATGCATCCGACCTCTTTTTACTGCGCGGGTCGCATCACCCAGTGAAAGCACGGGAAACCGTGCATGTTGGGCCGCATTATACCCAAAAGTAATTCTTCGCACCGAAGCCGCCCGGAAATCTCCATCATTTCTGACTATTCGCGTAACAAAGCAGCGCGACCCATCCCCTCTCGGGCCTTGTATGACAAGGGATTCGCGCCGCCCCAAAAGGCGCCTCGGCGCCGCCGCGAGCGCGCCGGTACAATCGAACTCTTGCGGCCGAATCCGGCCCAATCCGTCCAGGCCACGCGCCGCGGCGCGACAAACACCAAACCGCGCGAACGCCGCGCGAATGTCGCGGCGGCCGCCGCGAACCCACGAATTCATCGCATGAAAGTCACGCTGATTCCCGTCACGCCGTTCCAGCAAAACTGCTCGCTGCTCGTCGACGAAGCCACGCGCCGCGCCGCCGTCGTCGATCCCGGCGGCGACCTCGACCGTATCGAAGCCGAGCTGGAAGCGCAGGGCGTGCAACTCGAAAAGGTGCTGCTCACGCACGGTCACGTCGATCACTGCGCGGGTGCGAAAACGCTGGCCGACAAATACGGCGTGCCGATCGAAGGACCGCAGGAGGACGAGCGCTTCTGGATCGACATGCTGCCGGAACAGAGCGTGCGCTTCGGTTTCGGCCACGCGCAGGCGTTCGAGCCCACGCGCTGGCTGCATGACGGCGACACCGTGCGCTTCGGCGAGGAGGAACTCGAGGTTTATCACTGCCCGGGCCACACGCCGGGCCACGTGATTTTCTTCAGCCGCCGGCACCGCGTCGCGCTGGTCGGCGACGTGCTGTTCGCGGGCTCGATCGGCCGCACCGACTTTCCGCGCGGCAATCACGCGGACTTGATTCGCTCGATCCGCGAAAAGCTCTGGCCGCTCGGCAACGACGTCATGTTCGTGCCGGGTCACGGCCCGGTTTCGACCTTCGGCGAGGAGCGCCGCGGCAACCCTTACGTCGCAGACAACGTACCCGGATGATGAAACGTACGATGAATCAAACCGCTATCGAAGAAATCTACGTCAGCACCGACGTCGAAGCCGACGGCCCCATTCCCGGCCCGCATTCGATGCTGAGTTTCGCCTCGGCGGCCTACACCGCCGACAAGCGTTTGATCGCCACCTTTTCGGCCAATCTCGCGACCCTCGACGGCGCCGCGCCGCATCCCTTGCAGGCCGCGTGGTGGGAAACGCAGCCCGAGGCGTGGGCCGCGTGCCGCACCGACCTGCAAGATCCGGCGAAGGCGCTCGCAGCCTATGTCGAATGGGTGGAGGCGCTGCCCGGCAAGCCCGTGTTCGTGGCCATGCCGGCCGGCTTCGACTTCACCTTCATGTTCTGGTACATGATGCGCTTCGCGGGGCGCTGCCCGTTTTCGTGGTCGGCGCTCGACATCAAGACGCTCGCGTTCGCGATGACCGGCCTGCCCTACCGCAAGTGCATCAAGCCGCGCTTTCCGAAGCACTGGTTCGACGACTATCCGCACACGCACGTCGCGCTCGACGACGCCATCGAGCAAGGCGCGCTTTTCTGCAACATGCTCGCCGACTTGCGCACGCAGCAGGCCGCGCTGCGCGCGCAAGACGCCGATGGGGACGCGTCGGGGCAAAACACCGCGAGCGAACCGGCAAATTAGGTAATCTCCCTCGCAAGCGGCGCTTTGCATTGCGTTCTGTTCTCCCGGCCTCTACTATTCGGGAATACAGCGACGCAATGGAGGCGCAGTTGACACTCGATACGTTCTCTCAGAAGATCCTGCGCCTGCTACAGCTCGACGCGCGCCGCTCCGTGCAGGAAATTTCCGATCAGGTGGGGCTTTCCAGCACGCCGTGCTGGCGCCGCATCAAGGACATGGAACAGTCGGGCGTGATCCAGCGTTACACGGCGCTGCTCGATCGCGAAAAGCTGGGCCTGCACGTCTGCGCGCTCGCGCATATTCATCTCACGCGTCACACCGAAGGCGGCGTCGAAGCCTTCGAGCGCGAGATCGCCACCTGCCCGGAAGTCACCGAGTGTTACAGCACCACGGGCGAATCGGACTACATCCTCAAGATCGTCGCGCCCGACATCAAGGCCTACGACGCGTTTTTGCACGAGCGCATCTTCCGCATTCCCGCGGTGGCGCAGGTACGCACGAGCGTCGTGCTGCGCGAAATCAAGTTCGATACGCAGTTGCCGCTGTAATCGCCCACACGGCGCGCCTTCACGGCGCCTTCCCATTCAGCTTAACCGCCCAATTTGACAATCCGTCGATCGACGGGCTGTAGCACGTCCAGACGCACCGCGCCCGCCTGCGCGCACAACGTGTCGAGATCGACGGCGGCAAGGCGCGGCACGTCCTCGGCGCCGGCGAGCGTCAGTTGAACCGCGATGCCGGTGCTCAGGTAGTGGAGCGTGATGTCCTTCGTCCGCACGCCGTGCGCCGCCAGCGCCTCGCGCAGTTGCGCGGCCACCTTCTCGCGCGGCGGCAGGTTCGCGACCGAGCGCACGTGCATGTCGTCCTCGGGATCGACGTGGATCAGCGCGTCGAGCACGCGCGCATCGGTGAGCAGGCGCGTGCGCGCCGTTTCGGCGATGTAGTGGCCTTCCGAAACCGAAATCCACGGATCGACCAGCACGTGCGCGTCGACGAGCGCGAGGTCGCCCGTCTTGCGCGTGCGCATGCCGTGTACGTCGCGCACGCCCGGCGTGGCCACCAGCAGCGCGCGCAGGTCGGCGGCCGCGGCCTCGTCGAGCGCGCGATCGGAAAGATCCTGCAAGGCGTCCCAGCCGAACACCCAGCCCATGCGCGCGACCATGAAGCCGACAATGGCCGCCGCGATCGGGTCGAGCAGCCGCACGCCAGCGAGCGACCCCACGATGCCGAGCGCGACCACGAGCGACGACGCCGCGTCGGAGCGCGCGTGCCACGCATTGGCGATCAGCATGGCCGAGCGCACGCGATGCGCCTCGCGCAGCAGGTAGCGAAACAGTCCTTCCTTGGAAACCAGCACGAGCAGCGCGACGATTAACGCGCTCAAATGCACCGGCGGAATTTCGCCGAGATTGGCAATACGCGTTCCGGCGCGCGCCAGCATGCCCACGCCGACCGCGATCAATAATCCGCCGAGGAATAATGAAGCAACCGTTTCATAACGGGAATGGCCGTAGTTGTGATCGGCGTCCGGTTTTGCGCCGCTATGGCGATTGGCGAGCAATACGACGAAATCCGAAACTACGTCGGCAAGCGAATGAACGCCGTCCGCGACCAACGCCTGCGAATGCGCAAACACGCCGACAGCGATTTGCAACACCACGAGCACGGAATTGACAGCCACACTGATCCACGTGGTCCGGCGCGCCACCTCGTGTTTATCCGATAAAGCAGCGGCGGAAGCATTCATGCGCGCGAGCAAAAAATAGGGGAATAACCGTGATTGTAAGCGCGGCATCCGCCTATTTTGCAGATAACCCTAAAAATCTCTTTTAAATCAGTCAACTACAAGAACGCGTCGTATTTGCATTTCAATTACGCGCATTGCGCACGCCGGAAATACAAAAAGCCGCGCGTCCCCCGACTGCGCGGCCTTTGCCTGACGGATGCGGTCGATCCGCCCGACTGCGACGCCCCAACCCGCTGCACGGCGGCCGCGGGATTGACTTTGGGCGATTTACTTCTGAATCAGGAAGCGGTCGCGGTCTTGACCGGCAATCCAGCGCGGCGGCTTGCCGCGGCCCGACCAGGTGCTGCCGCTGTCGGGATCGCGATATTTCGGCGCGACGCTGGCGCGCGAGCGGCTGGCCGCTTTTGCCGCCTTGGCGCTGGCGCGGCCGCCGCCGAGTTCGGCGAGCGTAATGCCGTAGTCGGCCATTTTCTGCTTGATTTCATCGAGGACCTCGGCATATTCGCGTGCCTTCGCCTCTTCAATCTGCTTCTCCAGCTTTTCTCGCTGAGCGAGGAGTTCCTTGTAGGAAGACATAGGTGCCCTTGTGGTTTGATCGTAAATGGTTACCGGTCTCGCGCCAGTATGCCGATTGATAGATACATGCCTCGGAAATCGGTGGCGAGATTAACACAAAATCGAATGCCGGGATGCGAGCGAGCAATAAAAATATTAAACCCTGATTTCGAATCCGCACAGATTGCTACACGCGGCTAACTCACTCTCATTGGGTGCAAATCGGTATTTTTACTAAATGTGACTTTTGTCCTGATAAAACGTCTTCGCATAATTAGCAGCGCATGAAATTAAATGGTCCACGAACGACATAACATTTCATCGCATGAAAACATTTCGCAATTGAAAGCTCTCGCGCATCGCTTTTCGCGCTGTTTCGCGATCGCCGATTCAAGGATTGGCGGTTCGTCGTACCTTATGTTCGAAAAATACCGTCAGACGATATGGCGTTCGATACAGTCGGTGAGCACGGCGTGCAAGGATGAGTAATCCGTTTGCGGCGCTTCGAAAATAAAGCGCGTGCGCAAACCATTTTCCGTTATGAGATCGGCGCCATAACAATCGACGCCCGCCAGATGCAAGGCGTCCGGCCGCGCGGGATGCGTTTCGAAGAAGCGCACCAGCTCGGTTTCCTCTTCGTCGCCGAGCGGTTCGAGCGCGTCGAGGTCGGCGGCATCCATCCAACCCATCGCGCCGAAGCCGCCGATATACCGCAGGCGCTCCGTGCGCATCGTCCAGAACGTGAAGTCGCCCAGCGCCAGATAGCGCTCGGCCCCGGCGTGATAGCGCAGGTAGCGGCGCGCCGTCGCTGCCTGCGCGGCGGCTTCGACCGGCGCGAAACGGCCGATCAGCGTGGCGCGCGGCGCGTTCAGCACGTCGCGCTCGTGGCCGTGCGAAACCAGAAAGCCGGCGCGCGGATCGGCGCCCAGATTGCGCGTGTGCTCGGCCAGCCGGCTCACGAGAATCACGGGCCGGTGGCGCGCGTCCGGCGCGAACGGCAGCAAGGTGGGATAGGGAAAGCCAAGCGGCTCGCGCGAATGCGTGGCGAGCGCGCCGGCGGTCGCCTGGTGCAGCAGATGCAGCGGGGCATGAGCGGGAATCTTCAAGAGCGCGTCCTCGTGGTCGGTCGGCGGGCCGCTCGCGAAGCCCCGCGCGTGGCGGGAGTTTCGAGCGGCGCATGGCGCTATTAGAGCAGCACGCGCGCCCGACAGGCCATTCGCGTGTTCGATAGAATCAGCGTTTGCTTTCAGGCGCCTTCCGCCGCTCCCTTACCGGAATTCCCGTGTCCGATCCATCGAATCCGTCGACCACCCACGCTCATTCGTCCCCGCAAGCCCGCGACGCCAGTCCCGCCGCCCAGCATCGCGCATTGCCCGCCGCGCGGCGGCAGCGCGCCCGCGTCGCGACGATGGCGCTGTTCTTCATCGCCGGGATGATGTACGCCTCGTGGGGCGTACACGTTCCCACCGTGCGCGACAAATTCCACCTGAGCGCGGCGCTGCTCTCCTACGCCCTCTTCGCCGTGGCGGGCGGCTCGATCGCCGCGATGACGCTGATCGGCGGCTGGATCGCGCGCGTCGGCTCGCGCCGCGCGTGCCTCGCGGGCGGCCTGACGATGAGCGTGTGCGGCGCGCTGATTCTCGCCGTGCCGTATTACTGGATGCTGCTCGCCGTGCTCGCCGCGTTCGGCGTGGGCATGGCGACGCTCGATGTGGCGATGAACGCCGAGGCGAGCGCCGTGGAGGAAGCCGTCGGCAAGCCGATCATGTCGGGGCTGCACGGCATGTTCAGCCTGGGCGGCATGGCGGGCGCGGCGATCGGCGGGGCGCTGCTCGCGCGCGGCATGGCGCCGGCCGTGCATCTGCTGCTCGCTTCGGCGCTCGCGGCGCTGGTGCTCGTGCTTTCGTGCCCGGCCGTGCTGCCGCACGTGCCGCATGCCACGCACGGCGAACACGCGAAAACCGGCAACCGCTGGCGCACGCCCGCGCTGTGGGCGCTGGGTGCCGTCGCGTTGATCGCCTTGATCGCCGAAGGCGCGATGTACGACTGGGCCACCGTGTACATGCGCGACGTCGTGCTTTCGACGCCCGCGCTCGCGAGCGCGGCCTACGCGGCGTTCTCGGGCGGCATGGCCGTGGCGCGCTTCGCCGGCGACGCCGTGCGCGCGCGCTTCGGCGCGCCGCAACTGGTGCTCGCGAGCGCGTCGCTGGCCTGCGCGGGCATGATCGGCGCGCTGCTGCTGCCGTATTCGTTCACGGCGCTCACGGGCTTCACGCTGATGGGACTCGGCCTCGCCAACATGATGCCGGTGCTGTTCGCGGCCGCCGCGCGCGTGAAAGGCATCCACGCCGCCGAAGGGCTCGCTCACGTCGCGGGCATCGCGTATTTCGGCTTGCTGTTCGGGCCGGTCGTGATCGGCGGCATCACGCAGGTGACGAATCTCACCGTGGGGCTCGCGGTCGTGGCGCTGTGCGCCGCGCTCGTGGCGGTCGCCGGGCCGAAAGTGTTGCGGCGGCTCGGCATCTGAGCCGCGCCGCGGTGCGCGAGCGCACGTCGCGCGAACCGTCGCCGCAAAAGACAAAAGGCCCGCGGGCGCAAACCCGCGGGCCTTTTCGCATGTCACGCCGGAGCGCGCCGAAGCGCGGCCGGACGCATCACACGGAGTCTTACATCTTGACCACGTCGAGCAGCGACTTCTTGCCCGACTTGTAGTTGTACAGCGAGATCACGCCGTGCTTGAGGTCGCCCTTCGAGTCGAAGGTCGTCTCGCCGATCACGCCCTTGTAGTCCGTTGCCGGCATCGCTGCCAGGATCTTCGCCGGGTCCGTCGAGTTCGCGCGCTTCATCGCATCCACGATGATGTACACGGCGTCGTACGTGAACGGTGCGTAGATCTGGATCGGCTGGCCGAAACGCTTCTCGTACTTCGCTTCGAAGGCCTTGCCGCCGTCCATCTTCTCGAGCGCCATGCCGGCTTCCGAGCAGACGATGTTGTCGGTGGCGTCGCCGGCCAGGTCCGAGAGCTTGTCGGTACACACGCCGTCGCCGGCCAGCACCTTCGCGCGCAGGCCGAGCTGCTTGGCTTGCTTGGCGAACGGGCCGCCGGTGGCGTCCATGCCGCCGTACATGATCGCGTCGGGGTTTTCGCCCTTGATCTTCGTCAGAATGGCGCGGAAGTCCACGGCCTTGTCGTTCGTCGCGTCATGCGAGAGCACGTTCATGCCGAGCGACTTGGCGGTCTTCTCGAACTCGTTCGCGAGACCCTGGCCGTAAGCCGTCGAGTCGTCGACGATCGCGACGGACTTGACCTTCAGGCTCTTCGACGCGTAGTTCGCGAGCGCCGGGCCTTGCTGCGCATCGGTCGCCACGACGCGGTACGTCGTCTTGAAGCCTTGCTGCGTGTAGGCCGGGTTCGTGGCCGACGGCGAGATCTGGACGATGCCGGCATCGCTGTAGATCTTCGATGCCGGGATCGACGTGCCCGAATTCAGGTGGCCGACCACCGCGACGACCTTGTCGTCGACGAGCTTCTGCGCAACCTGCGTAGCCGTGCGCGGGTCGGCCGCGTCGTCCTGCGCGTCGAGTTGCAGCGTGACCTTCTGGCCGCCGATCGTCAGACCCTTGGCGTTGATTTCCTCGACGGCGAGGCGTGCGCCGTTTTCATTGTCCTTGCCGAGGTGGGCGATACCGCCCGTGAGCGGCGCGACGTGGCCAATCTTGACCGTGACGTCGGCGCTCGCCGCCGTTGCAAACGATGCGAACAGCATGGCCGCAGCGCTGATCGGCAACAGCTTGTGAAGCTTGATATTCATGTAGATCTCCAGTTTCTCTCGAACCCAAAAGCAACGTAATCGCCCTGTGCTCCCGCGCCCCGAACGTGTCGCTCCCCGTGCGGACGACCACGCAGGATGCATCCTTGATGCACCTGGCCAGCATGGCGTCGGGCCCGTTCATGGCGGGCCGTCTGGCCATACTTGCGCGCAAGTGTAGGTGATCAAATTAATTTGGGGGATTTTTTTCAGATATCGGGGCGAGTACCAATAGGCGATTGATTGAAACGCTTCAAATCGCCGTTTTGGGCCAAAAATCCTTGTCCGCTCACGCGTGGGCGCACTTCGCCGTATCCGCGTCAAAGCGCCGCCACGGTCATTTCCGAATCGTTTTTTGAGATTTTTCGCGGCTAATTCGGGCGAATTGGCGGCACGCGTCGGCAATGCGCGCGGAAAATCGCCGCGCAATGGTTGCGCGCGCATGAGTTCGCCAAACGTTTTCGTGCGAACGCCCGATAAACGCATTGCGATTCGATTCAGCTCTCGTTTACCGGCAAAACGCCCGCGAAGCGACGCAAAGCGCCGCCCGTTGAGGTTTCGCGAAAACCGGCTTTGCGAACCCGCCGATTATCCTGCCGATGCGAATGCCGTCCACGCGCACCGGCCGCCCGCGCCGGCCGCCCGCACCGCGTCGTTGCTGCAACGATCGTCGCGAAAGACGCCGCTCAGGCTTGCGGCCGCGCGAACGCCGCCAGCGCCTCCAACGCCGCGCGCGACTCGCGTTCGAGCGCCGCCACGATGCGCGCCGCGCCCAGCCCTTCCTCGCGCGCGCGGCCGAGCGGCGCGCCCTGCCCCGACCACAGCGAAAGCCAGTCGCCGTCGTTGGCGCGCGCCGCGCTCTGCCGCAGCGGCTGCGTGAGCGCGTTCTGCACGGGATACGGCGCCGCCGCGCCGGCCTGCGCGTCGAGCCGCGCCATCAACGGATTGCGGATGCCGCGCGCGTGCCGCCCCGTGATCGCGCGCGTGACCGAGGTGGCGGTGTCGGACGCGGCGCGCAAGCGCGCCTTCCAGTCGGCGGGAATCGCGCTTTCGGCGCTGCCGAGAAACGCCGTGCCCATCTGCACGCCTTGCGCGCCCAACGCCAGCGCCGCGACGATGCCGCGCCCGTCCATCACGCCGCCCGCCGCCAGCACCGGCAAGCCGGTCGCGTCGACGAGCTGCGGCACGAGCGCCACGGTGCCGACGAGCGCATGCGCCGCCTCGCCGATGAAGGTGCCGCGATGGCCGCCCGCCTCCGCGCCCTGCGCGACGATCGCGTCCGCGCCCGCGTCGCGCCACGCGAGCCCTTCGGCCACGTGCGTCGCGGTGCCGATCACGTAGCTGCCCGCCGCTTTCAGGCGCGCGACGTCCTCCTTCGCGAGCAAGCCGAACGTGAAGCTCACGACCGGCACGCGAAGTTCGACGAGCCTGTCCAGTTGCGCGCGGAAGTCGGGCGCGTAGGCGGCGAGCGGCTGGCCGGGCGCGAGGTCGAAGCGCGCGGCGAGCGGATCGATCGCGGCCAGCGCGCGGCGCACGGTGGCGTCGTCGGGTTCGGCGCGCTCGAGCACGAAGAGATTCGCGCCGAACGGCTTGTCGGTGAGCGCGCGGATTGCCGCGACTTCGCTCGCGATCTTTTCCGGCGCGAGCGCCGCGCCCGCGAGAAAGCCGAGCGCGCCCGCGTTCGACACCGCCGCGACCAGCGCGGGCGTGGTCGCGCCGCCCGCCATCGGCCCTTGCACGACCGGCAGGCGCAAGCCGAAGCGGCGCGTGAGCGGCGTGACGAGCGGCGCAGGCGCGCAATCCGTTGAAAAGGCCGGCGACGGTTCCGGGTGGTGCATGGCGCAATCCTCATGAAGCTGAAACGTTGCACCGACTCTAGCCAAAGCCCGTCCGCGCGAAAAATGAATAATCGAGATCGTTACGATCCGCTTGCGAGAACGAGCGCGCTGCAATGCCTCGCCGCCCTATGGCAAACTGGCTCCCCCATTCCCCGGCGGGCCTTCGCATCGCGCCGCGCCGCACGACTTTCCTTTCGAACACGGAGAACACCATGAGCGTTTCGACTCGCTGGATCGACATTCCCGCCGGCAACGACAGCTTCGGCGCCTATGTCGCGGCGCCCAGGGGCGGCAAGGGGCCCGGCATCGTGATCGTGCAGGAAATCTTCGGCGTCAACGAACACATTCGCGACGTGGTCGAGCAATACGCGCTCGACGGCTACGTGGCGATCGCGCCCGACGTGTTCTGGCGCACCGCGCCGCGCGTGGAACTCGAATACGCCGGCGCCGACCGCGACCGCGGCATCGAACTGCTGCAAAAAACCGACGTGAATCTCGCCGTGCAGGACATCGGCGCGACGGCCGAGGCGCTGCGCAAGCTGCCCGAGTGCGCGGGCAAGGTCGCGGCCGTCGGCTACTGCTTCGGCGGCCGTCTCGCGTATCTCGCGGCGGCGCAAGGTTTCGTCGATGCGGGCGTCGCGTACTACGGCGGCGGCATCCAGAATCAGCTCGATCTCGCAAGCAAGGTGACGGTGCCGATGCTGTTCCATTACGCCGAAAACGATCACGGCATTCCGCTCGACGCGGTGGGCCAGGTGCAGGCGAGCTTCGCGGGCCGCCCGAACGCCGAATTCCATCTCTACCCGAACGCCGAGCACGGCTTCAACTGCTCGATGCGCGCGTCGTACAACCAGAACGCCGCGGCGCTCGCGCACGGGCGCACGCTGAGCTTTCTCGCCGAACGGCTGTAAGCGCCGAAATCGCGCGAACGGGGCGGCATGGAGCCGCCGGCACCCGGCGCGCAACGCCTTCGACGCGCCCGAACGCGCCGCGCCGGTATGATCTTTCGCATCCAAGCTGGCCACCACGACGAGGAGCGCGCGCCTTGCAGTCCGACTATCTGGAATACGACGCCATCGGCCTCGCCGATCTCCTGCGCCGCCGCGAAGCAAGCGCGCGCGAATTGCTCGACACCGCGATCGCGCGCGCCGAAGCCGCGAATCCCGCGATCAACGCGATCGTTCTGAAAGACTACGAAGCGGCGCGCGAGCGGGCGCGCAACGCCGAAACGAGCGCCGCCGCGCTCGCCCAGGGCCCGCTCGCGGGCGTGCCGTTTCTCGTGAAGGATCTGGGCGCGGCCGTCGCCGGCCTGCGCATGACGCTCGGCAGCCGGCATTACCGGCACTACATTCCCGCCGCCGATGCGCCCGTCGTCACGCGCATGCGCGCCGCCGGTCTCAATATCTTCGGCAAGACGAGCGCGCCCGAACTCGGGCAGATGCCGTACACGGAGCCCGAACTGTTCGGCCCGTGCCGCAACCCGTGGAATCTCGATCACACGCCGGGCGGTTCCTCGGGCGGCGCGGCGGCGGCCGTCGCGGCGGGCATCGTGCCGCTCGCGCATGCCTCGGACGGCGGCGGCTCGATCCGCATTCCCGCCTCGTGCTGCGGTCTTTTCGGGCTCAAACCGTCGCGCGCGTTTCAGGTGCCGTCGAACCTGCCGCCCGCGCCGGGCGCGTTGGGCGTCGATCTCGCGGTGTCGCGCAGCGTGCGCGACAGCGCGCTCATGCTCGACCTGTTCGCCGGCGACGGCACGCTCGCGCCCGGCGCGCCGGGCAGCTTTCTCGCGGCCGCGCGCGAGCCGCTCGACGGCGCCAAACCGCTGGCCGTCGCGCTGATCGCCGAGCCGATGTTCGCCGACACGCTCGCGCCCGACGTGCGCGCGGCGCTCGACGACGCGGCCGCGCTGCTCGAATCGCTCGGCCACCGCGTGGAGCCGGTTTCGCTGAAGGTGGATTTCCCCGCCGCGCGCGAGGCATTTCTGATGTTGTGGTCGGTGGTGGCCGAACAATACGTGCTCAACGCCGACACCATCACGGGCCTCAAGCCGCGCCGCGAGGACTTCGAGATCGCGACGTGGGCGATGGCGCACATCGGCCGCAAGCTGGGAGAACGCGAACTGCCCGCCGCGCTCGACGTGCAGCAAAAAATTACCGCGCAAGTGGCCGATCTGATGAGGCGCTTCGACGTGCTGCTGTGCCCGACGCTCGCCGCGCCGCCGGTGAAGATCGGCGAGTTGCGGCCCACGCCCGCCGAGCGCATGCAGATGCGCGCCGTCACCGCCGTGCCCGTGGAAGCGCTGATGCGCAAACTGCTGACGGAAGCGTCGAACAAGGCGTTCGCGTGGGCGGGCTGCACGGAATTGTTCAACCTGACCGGGCAGCCCGCGATGTCGGTGCCGCTCTGGTGGAATGCGCGCGGCCTGCCGGTGGGCGTGCAATTCGCGGCGCGCGAGGGCAACGACGCCTTGCTGCTGCGCCTCGCCGCGCAACTGGAGGCGGCGCGGCCGTGGTTCGCGCGGCGGCCGCCGTTGTTGCAGGCGCGCAGCTAACGGAGTGCTGGCCGTTGCTGGCCGTCGGTTTTGTCATCGACGGACGAAAACAGGCGCGCTGACCGGCGCGCCT